>NZ_JBDLLG010000022.1:0-105075 GCF_039822625.1 Marinimicrobium locisalis | reverse complement strand
ACCTGTCCCTGACATCGAGCACTGAGACCTTGCAAACGGGGAGGAGACCATATACGGATAAGCGAAGCGCATCCGCCATTTCTGAATATTGAAGAGGTATCCATGGCTGAACTACTGAAACCCCTGATCGAACAAAGAGCCGACCCGTACATCCACAAACACACCGATGGTTATTACTATTTCACGGCGTCCGTTCCGGCCTATGACCGCCTGGAGTTGCGCCGCGCCAAAACCATCGCTGGCCTGCCGGACGCCGAGCGCGTGGCCGTTTGGCACAAACCGGATACTGGCCCTCTTTGCGAACTGATCTGGGCTCCGGAAATTCATTTCAATCAGGGCGCCTGGTACATTTATTTTGCGGCGGCTCCGACTCGCGAAATCAAAGATGGTCTGTTCCAGCATCGTATGTACTGCATCAGCACCGAGGCGGCCAACCCGCTGGAAGGGACGTGGACCGAGCCCAAGCAGATCGACACCGGCATGGACACCTTTTGCCTGGACGCCACAACCTTTACCCACAAAGACCAGTTGTACTACGTCTGGGCACAGAAAGAAGAGGGCATTCCCGGTAACTCGAACTTGTACATCGCCCCCATGGATAAGCCCGATGCGATTGCCGGTGAGCCGGTGCGCTTGACCGTGCCCGAGTTGGAATGGGAAACCCGAGGCTTTCTGGTGAACGAAGGCCCCGCCGTGCTTATCCGCAACGGTCGTATCTTTCTGACCTACTCTGGTAGCGCGACCGATGAGAATTACTGCATGGGCATGCTCTGGGCGGATCAGGACGCGGACCTGCTGGACCCCAAGAGCTGGACTAAGTCCCAGAAGCCGGTGTTCCAGAGCGATATGGATAACGCCCTCTACGGTCCCGGCCACAACAGCTTTACCGTGGCTGAAGACGGCAAGACCGACATGCTGGTCTATCACGCGCGGACTTACACCGAAATCGAAGGTGACCCGCTGTGGAATCCCGATCGGCACACATTTATTAAACCCATCAAGTGGGACAGCGACGGTTTCCCGGTTTTCGGCAAGCCGTCCATGGTGGAATAGACCACGCTCTTTGAATGAGGTACGAGATAATGAATGTAACACAGTGGTTAAAGAACGTGGCCGCCGCTTCGATGGTGCTGGCTGCGCTGGGCTGTCAGGCAGAGCAGCCGAAGCAGGTCAGCATTCACGATCCGGTAATGGCCAAAGAAGGGGATACCTATTACCTGTTCAGTACCGGGCCGGGTATCACCATCTATAACTCTGAAGACATGGTGCACTGGCAGCGTCAGGGCCGAGCCTTTAAGGGTGAGCCGGACTGGGCCAAAGACGTGGCCCCGGAATTTAATGGTCATTTGTGGGCACCGGACATCATTTACAATGAAGAGACCGAGAAGTGGTACCTCTACTACTCGGTTTCCGCCTTTGGCAAAAACACATCGGGTATGGGCGTAACCACGACCCCAACCCTGGACCCCGAGTCCGACGATTACGGATGGGAAGATCAGGGCATGGTTATCCAGTCCGTCCCCAACCGGGATATGTGGAACGCCATTGACCCGAACGTTATTGTCGATGATGAGGGAGACGCTTGGTTCAGCTTCGGCTCCTTCTGGGGCGGCATGAAGATGTTCAAACTTAACGAAGACTGGACGGCCCCGGCGGAACCGCAGGAGTGGTACACCATCTCCAAGCGCGAGCGCTCCATTCTGGTGGATGACACTGAAGCCGGGCCCGCGGAAATCGAAGGGCCTTTCATTTTCAAGCACGGCGATTACTACTACCAGTTCGTCTCTTGGGGCCTGTGCTGCCGCGGTGCCGACAGCACCTATCATATGGTGGTGGGACGCTCCAAAGACGTGACCGGACCCTACGTGGACAAAGAAGGTACACCCATGAACAAGGGCGGTGGTACCGTGCTGCTAAAAGGCAATGAGGATTGGTACGGCGCGGGCCACAACAGCGTTTATACCTTTGATGGCAAGGACTACATGGTATTCCACGCCTACGAGGCGGCGGACAACGGCTTGCAGAAACTCAAGATTGCCGAGATCGAGTGGACCGACGATGGCTGGCCGGAAATTGATCCCGCCGTACTGAACGAGTACCATAGCGTTCT
This sequence comes from Marinimicrobium locisalis, assembly GCF_039822625.1. Taxonomy (NCBI): domain Bacteria; kingdom Pseudomonadati; phylum Pseudomonadota; class Gammaproteobacteria; order Cellvibrionales; family Cellvibrionaceae; genus Marinimicrobium; species Marinimicrobium locisalis. The sequence continues at coordinate 102,965 of NZ_JBDLLG010000022.1, read as the reverse complement.
GATTGAAGAATAAACGGTGGATTGCCCTACGCGTGCACTCGTTACCGCGTAGGGCACGGTAAGGCGATAGCCGCCACCTGCCATAAATGATCAATTGTCCCACCATGATCACAATAACCTGGTGAGCCCCATGCAAAAACTTCTCCCAGCCCTATTCGCCGCCACCCTAGTCGCCGGCTGCGCCCAAACCAACGACCGCACCGAACCCACATCAGCCGCCGTTGAAACCTTCCCCCTCGGCAGCGTCCGTCTCCTCGACGGCAGTCCGTTCAAAAACGCCGAACAGACCAACCTGCAGTATATCTTCGCCATGGACCCGGACCGCCTTCTGGCCCCGTACCTGCGCGAAGCGGGGCTGGAGCCAAAAGAGGATACTTACGGCAACTGGGAAGGCTCGGGCCTGGACGGTCATATCGGTGGGCACTACCTGACGTCGCTGGCATTGGCCTATGCCTCCACCGGCAATGGCGAAGCCTTGAGCCGCCTGAACTATATGCTTGATGAGCTGGAGCGTGCCCAGGAGGCCAACGGCAATGGCTACTTGGGGGGCGTGCCGGGAAGTACAGAGCTGTGGGATGAAATTGAACGCGGTGATATTGACGCCGACTTGTTTGCTCTCAACGATAAATGGGTGCCTTGGTACAACGTGCACAAAGTGTTTGCCGGTTTGCGCGACGCTTACATTTACACCGGCAGCGAACAAGCCAAGCGCATGTTGGTGAACCTGTCCGACTGGACGATCGATCTGGTGGACGGTCTGACCGACGAGCAAATTCAGGCCATGCTGCGCACTGAATACGGTGGCATGAACGAAGTCTTCGCCGATGTGGCCGAGATCACCGGAGAGGAAAAATACCTGACCCTCGCCCAGCAATTTTCTCACCGCCTGATACTCGACCCGTTGTTGCAAGACAAGGACCGATTGAACGGTTTGCACGCCAATACCCAAATTCCCAAAGTTATCGGCTACAAGCGGGTATCGGAACTCAACGGCGATGAAAGCTGGAGTGAAGCCGCCGACTTTTTTTGGCACACGGTCGTTTACGAGCGCTCCGTGGCCATTGGCGGCAATAGTGTTCGCGAGCATTTCCATCCCACCGATGACTTCAGCTCCATGGTCAGCGACCGGGAAGGGCCGGAAACCTGTAACACCTACAACATGCTCAAACTCTCCAAGATGTTGTACGACGACGCGGCGCAGCTTGAGTACATCGACTATTACGAGCGCGCGCTCTACAACCACATCCTGTCCAGCCAACACCCGGAACATGGCGGGTTGGTGTATTTCACCTCCATGCGTCCGGCCCATTACCGCATGTATTCCCAGCCGGAACAGGCGATGTGGTGCTGTGTCGGCTCCGGTATCGAAAACCATTTCAAGTACGGGGAAATGATCTACGCCCACCGTGGTGAGGATCTGTTTGTAAACCTGTTCATCCCCTCCCGTTTGACCTGGGAAGCGCAGGGCATTTCCCTGGCTCAGGAAACCGCGTTTCCCGACTCGGAGACCACGCGATTTACGGTGGAGCAGGGCGGTGGTGACTTCTCCCTGAACCTGCGCTATCCGGTATGGGTCGCTGAGGGGGCGATGCAAGTGAGCGTCAACGGACAGTCCGTCGAGGTGGGCGCCGAGCCTGGAGAATACGTAACGGTCGGTCGCCACTGGCAAACGGGCGACAAGGTCGAGGTGACCTTGCCGATGACCACGCGTCTGGAACAGCTGCCGGACGGGTCAGATTATTACGCCGTGCTGCACGGCCCGATTGTGTTGGCCTCCAAAACCGACGTGTTCGAAAACGAGACCCTGAACTTCCTGAGCGACGACAGCCGTATGGGGCATATTGCCCAGGGTGCATTGTGTCCTCCGGAAGCGACCCCGGTAATGGTATCGGAACCGGAGGAGTTTTTGACCCAACTCAAGCCGGTGACGGGCCGGCCCCTGACGTTCGCCGCGAACGCCGGGTTGGATGTGCCGGACCAGGAAACGGTGGAGCTGGTGCCGTTTTTCCGAGTGCACGATAGCCGCTACACGGTTTATTGGCCTCAGGCCGGTGGTGACCAAAGTGCAGCGCGGATAAAAGAAGAACGGGCGCGCCTTGCGCTGGAAGCACTCACCATCGACAAGGTCGCGCCGGGCGAGCAGCAGCCGGAGGCCGATCACTTTTTTGAAGGTGAGGATACCGAAGCCGGTGTGCACCAGGGTCGCCACTGGCGCCATGCGAAAGGTTGGTTCAGCTATGACTTGCGGGACCCGCAGCAACAGGCCAAATTTCTACGTATTACCTATTTCGGCCCGGACGCCGGGCGCGAGTTCAGCATCAGCATTAACGGCCAGAAAGTGGCGGATGTTCAGCTGGAAGAGGGGAAGGGAGCTGACTTCTATTACGTAGACTATCCGCTCCCGACCGACCTGGTGCGAGAGGCAGATGATGGGGTGCTGACGTTGAAGTTTGAAGCCAAGCCGAGCTCAATCGCCGGTGGCATCTACGGCGTCCGCCTGCTGCGCGACAAGCCATAACCCGCGGCTGACGAAGCCCTGTCGTATAGGGTAGGTCGGTCCGACGCCTCGGAGGCGGTAGCCGCCACCTACCAAAAGAACCACATCGAGGCGAGGAAGCGTGACGTGTGGCAACGGTAGGTGGCGGCTACCGCCTTACCGTACCCTACCCCGTTCCAGATGGTCCCATGCGGAATAGGTAGGGCACGGTAAGGCGTCAGCCGCCACCTGCCATCATGGGTCAGACGAACCCATAGCCCGTAGGGTCGGATTAGCCAAAGGCGTAATCCGACAACGCGGTTATACCTTCCACGTTACCAGGGCAACACGCTTCCATTCGAGTGCCAAAACGTCCCGGTGTTCTCCAACGTCAATTCATCAATCCGCTGCACCAGCCGTTGAGCCGCCTCATCCGGCGTAAGGTCACCATGGCCGCCAATCATTTCGGTACCCACCAGCCCGGGGTGCAGTATGGCCACCGCCACGCCCCGACCTTTAAGGTCTTCACTCAAGGACTTACCCGCCGCGTTCAACGCGGCCTTGGACATGCGGTAACCATAACGGCCGCCGCTGGTGTTATCGGCAATAGAGCCCATGCGGCTGGTAATCAGAGCCACCTTTCCGCCATCGGAAAGCCGCTCGCTCAGCGCTTCGGTCACTAGCAGTGGCCCGAGCGCATTGGTATCGAACTGCGCGCGAATGGTGTCGGGGGTAAGCGAGCCCAGGGACTCATCCCGCAAAATACCCGCGTTGTTGATCAATAAATCAACGTTTACCCCGTCCAGCGCCTTCGCCAGCCGGGCGACGCCCTCCTCGGAGCTAACGTCCACCCCGTCCACGATGTGAGCGCCACTGTCCGCCAGAGCGTCAGACGCCTGGCGGCAGGCGGCGTAAACGGTATCTCCCCGCTCCAGGTAGCGCTTAACGAATGACAGACCAATGCCCCGGTTGGCGCCGGTAACCACCACGGTTTTACTCATACAGACCTCCTAGCCATTGAATTACCCATAGGAATGGGGCGTTTAGGCCCCTTTTCAACCCTTTTGATCTTATAGTTCCTGTGAGTATAAGCATATTTTATGACGAATTAATGGAATAAGTACGAGTTAAGAGCTATAAATAACGTTAAGAAAGGAGCCTAAGTGGACGAAAAGTGCCACCAAAAAAGGAAAATTACTTCAAAAAGGTAATTAATGCGCCGAATCGCCTAATATACGGACGGTTTTAAGCTGCGGTATTGGATTATTACGCAAATGTATTACAAAATGTTGATGGTCATTTTATAATACGATAGTATTCTTTTGCTCCATTTGAAAAATAACCAGTTACCTCGGCAGCAAGCCGAAAAATATCGGTCCCTCTCCGGGGTACACATGCAAACCGCAGGAGAGTTGCAAATATGTTTAAGCGTTCCCTACTGAGCCGCAGCATCGCTGCCTCTATCGCGTTGGCTAGCGTCCCCATGCTGGCCCAAGCCCAAAATGAGCCCGTGCTAGAGGAAGTCGTTGTCACGGGTATCCGTGCCAGTCTCGACAAAGCTCAAGACATTAAACGCGATTCCATGCAGGTCATGGACGCTATCGTTGCCGAAGACATCGGCAAGCTACCGGACAACAACGTGGTGGAATCGCTGCAGCGGGTTTCCGGTGTTCAGGTGACCGACCGCGGTTCCGGTGAAGCGAGTACCGTGACCATTCGAGGTCTGACGGACGTCAGCACCACGTTGAATGGCCGCGTTATGTTCACCGCTTCCGGCCGCGCACTGGCGCTGGCTGATATGCCCTCCACTTTGGTTAACCGGGTCGATGTCATAAAAAGCCGCTCGGCCAGCCAGTATGAAAACGGCATTGCCGGTCAGATCAATGTACATACTTTCCGCCCGTTTGATTTCGATGGTTCCCGGGTTCAGTTGAATGCCCGCGGCATTTATCAGGACCAGGCGGAAAAAACGGACCCGAATATCAGTGCGCTGTTCAGCGACCGCTGGGACACCAGTGCCGGTGATTTTGGTGCTTTGCTGAACGTGTCGTATGCTCGTACCAGTTATCGTGACCAGAATGTCCAAGCGGGTGCGCAGGTCCCTTACGCCACTGAGAATCCCCCCGAAGGGTCAGTGCTTGCACCGCTACAGCGCATTCGCCCTGATGATCCCGATGACGTTATTGCGGAAGACCCGGTATGGCAAACTGGCTTGCAAAATGGTTTGCCGATCGCCGAAGGCTCTACCATGCAAATCAACGGCACGCCTACCGAGTATTACCTGGCGCGCGATGCTATTTTCCAGAATGACCTGACGGGTGAGCGCGAGCGTTCGGCCGCCAACCTGTCACTGCAATTCGCCCCCAACGACGCCTCTGAGTACACCTTTGAAGCCATTTACAACGGCTACCGCAATGAGATGTCAAACAACCTGCTGTTTTCCTTTGTGGACTGGCACGGTGCGGTAGGGGCCGATCCGGCGGAAAGTTTCGAGCTCTATGAGGGCACCAACGTCATCAAGTCGCGCACAGTTGGGTTCCCCTACACCTTCGTCAGTGGCGATGTCACCGACGCGCAGACTGATAGCTTTATGTACGCCCTGACTGGTGAGTGGGAGTTGACCGACAGTCTGCAAGTCAAGTCCGACCTGGTGTACCAGGACAGTGAGTTTGAGGATGAGTTTACGGCCCAACGCCTGGACGGTGTGCAGTATCAGGTGAACGCCGACTTTGATGATGTGGCCGGATTTACCTTTTCTGACGACGAAACAACCCCCGACGTGGACGAGTCTGATGTGTCTAACCCTGAGCGTTGGACCATGGCCCAATTCTACGATAACGGCAATCGCAACGAAGGTTCCGCGGTGACCTTCACCACTGATGCCGATTATGACACTGGCTGGGACATTCTCCATACTCTGAACTTCGGCATCCGCTATGATGACCGCGATGCGGCGGAGTTTGACCGTGATCAGGCGCAGAACGACCCGTGCCCGGCTGTTGTGGACGATGCCTCGCTCTGCCAGCCCGGTACCTACCCCGACATGGCACACGTTAATAACGGCTTTATGGATGGCGAAGCGGTGACCACCACCAGCTGGTACAGCCCCAGCGCTGGCTACGTCACCAACAATAAAACCGAACTGTTGAACCTGTATCAGCTGGAAGTGGACCAGCCGCTGCTGGAAACGTTTAACATCAATGAGAAGAACACGGCGCTCTACGCTACCGGCCAGTTCACTATGGGTGATTTGGATGGTGAGCTCGGTTTCCGCTACGTTGATGTTCAAACGGACATGCGGTTTTACGAGCATCCGGCCGAAGGCCCCGTTGAGATTACTCGCGACTCCAATGACACCACCGAATTCCTGACGGACTTGATGTTGCGCTACTTTATCACCGATGAGCTGCTGGTGCGTGCCAGCTACGGTGAGACCCTGCGCATGCCGGATTTTGTCGACCTAAATGCCAACATCACCTACGAGGATGATGTGACGGATATTGGTTACGGCACCGCCTCGGGTGGTAACCCCAACCTGAAGCCGACGACCTCGCAGAACTACGACTTGTCGTTGGAGTACTACTTTGGGGATGCTAGCTCGGCCTACGTAACGTTGTTCCGTCGCGATATCGAAAACCTGGTGGTGTCTTTCCGGAACCGGATTGAGGCCGACGTTCCGGGCTTCAATGCCGACAGCTTTGTACTGACTCAGCCGAAGAACGCTTCGGAAGGTATGCTCGATGGTGTGGAAGTTGGTTTCAACTACTTCCCCGACAACCTGCCGGGTGCACTGGACGGCCTGGGTGTGACGTCCAGCTTGACCTCGCTGGATTCCGAGCAGACCAACCCTCAGACCAACGATGAAGGTGAAGTTACAGGCTACGAGACAGGCCCGATGTACGGCGTATCCGACACCTCCTACAACCTGACTCTGGCCTACGAGCGCGACGCTTTCGATGCGCGCCTGTCCTATGTATGGCGTGATAACTTCCTGTACGAGGACGACGCGGCCTCGTTCGCCAACCCGCTCAGCATCTACCACGATGCCGAAGAGAGCCTCGACATGCAGGTTAGCTATGACGCGACTGACAGCCTGACCCTGACCTTCGATGCGACTAACCTGACGGGTGATCTCTACAAAACCAGTTATGGCGACAGTCCGTACCATTCATCGGCCGCATCGCTGTACAGCACAACGTACGCCTTGGGTGTCCGCTACTCCTTCTAAGGAGTCTCGGGTAAAGCAAGACGTTACGCTGTTTTAAATCCAAGCCGAAACTTGGCCAACTCCTCGGGGTTGGCCTTTTTTGTGTGGGAATACGAAGAATCTTATGAGGCCACATAAGGCATGGCCCTTGCGTGGTGAAGGGGGATACCCCGGGGTCTGTGTTATATTATTGCCAAAATGTCACGCAATAACATCGAGGAAACGTTGTAATGGCTGGTAAAGCGTCTGTTAACTCCAAGGTCTTCGGTCACCTGCCGGATGGTCGCGAAGTCACTCAATTCTCATTGACTAACGACTCCGGCATGGAGGTCCGGTTGCTGAATTATGGGGGTATTATCACCCACGCATTTGTGCCGGACCGGGACGGCAAACTGGCGGACGTGGTGCTGGGGTTCGATACCCTCGAGCCCTACCTCACGGACTCGCCGTACTTCGGTGCGCTTATCGGCCGGTTTGGTAACCGAATTGCTGGCGGCCGTTTCACACTCGATGGGGTGGATTATGTGTTGGAGCAGAATGACGGCGAGAACCACCTCCATGGCGGGGTGGAAGGGTTTGATAAGAAGCTGTGGGATGCCGAGCCTCTTGACGATCAGAGGGGCGTGCGCCTGACGCTGACCAGCGTCGATGGTGACCAAGGGTACCCGGGGAATCTTAAGGTTACGGTGGACTACCGGCTGACAGAAGATAACCAGTTAGTCACCGAGTACTGCGCGACAACGGACAAAGCCACGCCGGTGAATCTGACGCAGCACAGCTACTTTAATCTCGCCGGTGCCGGTACGGTTCGTGAACACCAGCTTACCTTGAACGCCCCACAATTCACCCCGGTGAGTGAGAAATTGATTCCAGAGGGGGACTTGGTGGACGTCAATGGCACCGCATTTGACTTCACCTCTACAAAGGCCATTGGCGCCGACATCGATCAGGACGATACCCAGCTTAAACGGGCCAACGGAGGCTATGATCACAATTTCGTGATCCGGCGCGGGGGGTTGGAAGGGGAAGTGTTGGCGGCTAAGGCCTATGAGCCTAAATCCGGTCGCGAGCTTGAAGTTTGGACGGAAGAGCCTTGCTTTCAGTTGTATACGGGTAACTTTCTGGATGGGTCCACCGAAGGCAAAGGCGTTAAACATGTCCGCCACGGCGCTTTTTGCGTGGAACCCCAGCATTTTCCCGATTCGCCCAATCAGTCCCGTTTCCCTTCCGTCATCTTGCGCCCGGGCGAGCGCTATCACACTCGGATGAGCTTCCGGTTCTCAGCCCTGTAGGGAGCCCCCCTTTTTGCCATCGAGACAGCCGTGGGTGAGCCATTACCCGCGGCTTTTTATTGGGTGCTTGTTACCCGAACCTCCAGTCATCGCCAAGAAAAACCATGGGACTAAACTAAGCTCTATTGATAATACAAAATATAATAGTATATTATCGAGGTGCGAGGTGATGACATTCAACGAGGTAAATAATGAAAAATGCTATTCAACGCCTACTGGGCGTGGCAGGTGTATTGGCGGCCCTAATAGCGGGTGGCTGTGCCACTCAGGGCACCACCACCGAAGAGACGGCTGAGCGCGACGGCACTTTTACCAACCCCCTGTTTCCCAACGGCGCGGACCCCTGGCTGGAGTACTGGGACGGTAACTATTACCTGACCACTACCACCTGGACGGCCGAGCTGGTGATGCGCAAATCGCCGACCCTGGCGGGCCTGGCTGATGCCACCCCGGTCAACGTCTGGTCCGATACCGACCCCAAGCGCAACGCCAACTTCTGGGCGTTTGAATTTCACCGCCTGAAAGGCCCCAACGGCTACCGCTGGTACGTCGTGTACACCGCCGGCGAAGATGGCACTCTGGATAATCAGCACCTGAACGTGCTGGAAAGCGTGGGAGACGATCCCATGGGCCCCTATGAGTACAAGGCGCCCATAATGCCGGATCAGTGGAACATTGATGGCACCTACCTGGAACAGGATGGCAAGCTCTACTTGTTGTATTCCCAATGGCACGGGGACGAGCAGCTGAACCTGATCACCGAAATGGAAAATCCCTGGACCCTGAAAGAAGGGTCACCCAAAACCGTGATCACCCGTCCGGAGCTGGATTGGGAAATCAGTGGCCGCAAGGTGACCGAAGCGGCGCAGATTCTTCAGCGCAATGGCCGGACCTTCATGATTTATTCGGCCAGTTACTGCAACACGCCCGACTACAAACTGGGCATGCTCGAATTGGTGGGCGAGAACCCGCTCAACGCAGAGCACTGGAAACAGTACCCGGAGCCCGTTTTCCAGCGTGGCAACGGCGTCTATGGCCCCGGCCATAACGGCTTCTTCCCCTCCCCGGACGGCACCGAAGACTGGCTGGTGTACCACGGTAACTCCTCGGTAGAGCACGGCTGTAGCGCAACCCGCTCGCTGCGTGCCCAGAAATTCACCTGGAACGAAGACGGCACGCCGAATTTCGGCGAACCGGTACCCGAAGGTGAGCCGGTGCAGCGCCCCTCCGGGGAAAACGGCCCGCTGGTGACCCGCATTCAGGGGCAGCCCTTCCAGTTGGTTAACGGCACCACCGACCTATGCCTGGATATTGCCACCAACCCGGAAGACAACCGTACCCGTCAGGCGGCCTGTAATACCAACAATGGCCAGTGGGTGATCGATCCGGTGACCGACGGCTACTTCCGTATTGCCAACAATCACGACAGCAAGTTCCTGGAAGTGGAAAACTGCAGTAGCGGCGACAACGCCCGTGTGCGACAGGCGGCCTGGCGCAACAACGCCTGTCAGGAATGGAGCCTGGAGCCGGGTGAGGGTGGCCACAGTGTCATCACCAACCGCGCGACTGGTAAGCCTCTGGCCGTGGCCGGTTGCTCCGCCAACGAAAACCAGTCGGTACTGCAGCAGAGTGAGGACAGTGTGTGCAAACAGTGGCGCCTGCAGCCAATGAATGAGGTAGCGATTCTCAGCGAACAAAGCGGTCGGGCCGTCAGTGTGGCGAGCGAGGGCGACAACGTTGAGCAACGCGCCTGGAGCTACCGCGACAGCCAGAAGTGGCGCTTTAGGCCCACCGATTCAGGTTACTTTGAATTGAGCCCGGTAAGTGCCGGTGATCAGTGCCTGGCGGTAACCGACGAAGCGGTCGTGCCCGGGGCCAACCTGGAGGTGGATGAGTGTGGCTCAAAAACCAGCCAGTGGGGGCTCAAGTTCCTCGAGGGCGGCGCCGTGAGTCTGGTCAACCGCTATACCACCGAGGTGGTCGATCTGGCCCACTGCGGCCTGGCCGATGGCACCAACCTAGCCCTCGGGCCGGACCTGGAAAGCAAGTGCCAGCGCTACCACTTGAGAGCGCTGCCCTAGCGCTCGCTACCCCCTCCTCCTACCGGCGGCCGAGGCCTCTTCTCGGCTGCCTCTGTTCACTGCGGTCCATCGCGAAATTTCTCTTCACCAAGTCTTTACTTACAGAAAATAATGTGCCACTATCGTAGCATAGTATTATTGTCATACATAAAAAGCGCAGTAATACCGTTTCCCAAAGTAGCCGGTTCCTGCGGTGCCGGGACTCTTTGAAGAACAGATAACAGCTCACAAAATAACAACCCACAGAGGTACAACCCATGAAGCTCACGAGTCTAGTGTTTGTCGCTGGCAGCCTGCTGGTGCTAGCGGGCTGCGGTGGCAGCGACGACAACAAAACCTCCTCGACCCGCCCGGCCTCGGAAGAGCCAACCTACAGCAAACCGGCCCTGGCCGCTGATCTTGAACTCACGCAAGACGGTTCAATTGGTTGGGAGGACTTTAGTGTCCATGACCCCTCGGTTATAAAAACTGACGGCACCTATTATATTTTTGGGTCTCATCTTGCCGCTGCCCAATCGGATGACCTCATCAACTGGAGCGAGCTCGTCCCCCTCATCTCTGAAAATCACTTAGTGGATGAAAGCGAGCTGTTTGGCAATAACTACACCTCGGAAATCGCGGAAGGTATCGCTTGGACCGACGGCTACACCGGAAACTGGGCCGCGGATGTAGTGAAAGCACCCAACGGTAAATTCTGGTTCTACTACAACCACTGCGCTCAAGAAGATGCGGCTGAACCGGGACAACCCGGGGACTGTAACAACCGTTCTTACTTGGGGCTGGCTGAGTCTGATTCGATTGACGGCCCCTACAAAGACAAGGGTGTATTCCTGCGCAGCGGTTACCGCTCGGCCGCAGAGTTCGAGCAGTTTCCGCTGGACGACGGTCAGACCAGTTGGAGTGGCGCGGTTGATCCGAACGTGATCGACCCGACCGCCTTCTATGACCGAGACGGCAACCTGTGGATGGTCTACGGCTCCTACTCCGGCGGCATTTTCGTGCTGGCGATGGACGAGACCACCGGCATGCCCGAAGAAGGCCAAGGCTATGGCACCCATCTGGTGGGCGGCGACTACCGCGCGATAGAAGGGGCCTTTGCCATGTATAGCCCGGAAAGCGATTACTTCTACCTGTTCTACTCCGTGGCCGGTTTTGCCGCCGACGGCGGTTATAACATTCGCATTGCCCGCTCCCGGAATCCCCAGGGCCCCTACATGGACCCGGCGGGGAACAACATTGCGGATATCGACGGCACCCTGGAAATCGGGGGCAAGTTGATGGGTGGCTTTGAGTTCACCAAAGAGTTGGGCGAAGCGGGCGAGTCCTGGGGTTACCTGTCTCCAGGCCACAACTCCGCTTACTACGACGAGGAAAGCGGCCGCCATATCTTGGTGACCCACACCCGTTTCCCGTCCACCTCAACCGATTACCCGAACACCCCCGAAGCGCACGCCGTTCGCGTGCACGAAATGTTCGTCAACAAGGCCGGGTGGCTTGTTGCTTCCCCGCAGCGCTATGTGCCGCTTGAGGGCGAGAACACGGTGGATGTTGAAGACATTCCCGGTTACTACAAATTTATAAACCATGGGACTGAGAGCAACACTTCGGCTATCCGCTCGGACTACGTCACTTTGAATGAAGACCGCTCCGTTACCGGCGCCGATACCGGCTCCTGGTTCCCCCAGGGCGGTGACGCCATCCGCCTGGAGCTTGAATCCGGCAGTTACAACGGTGTGGTGAAGTGGCAGTGGGATGATAGAAAAGGTGAGCTTGTACCGACGTTCTCCGCCATGGCCGCCAGCGGCGCGACCGTCTGGGGTAGCCGTACGGATCCGATTTCCGCGACAGCGGAGGCGCTGGCAACCGTTGAGCAAGAACTTGAGATCAAGCCCGAGCTTACGGTAGAAGACGAAGGCTACGCTATTCCCATGACAGGTAAGAGCGGTGCCACTATTTCCTGGGAGAGCAGTAACGAATATTACATCGGTACCGATGGCTCCGTGTTCATTCCCACCCCGGATCGTGGGGACCAGTCCGTTATTCTGATGGCCACCATTGAGCTCAACGGCCAAGCCACGACGAAAGAGTTTGCCGTCACGCTCACGGCTCGGCCCGAGTTCAAAAATGCCGTGGCTCACTACACCTTCGATGGTGTGCTTGCCGACACCCTGGGTGACTATGCCAATGCTCGCACGACGGACAATAACCTGGAGAATGTCAATGCCACCGCAGAGACTTACGCCCAGGGTTATGCCGATCAGGCCTATGACTTTAACGGTGCTAACGGTGTGAGACTGCCGGACAACATCATTCAGTCCGATGCGTACACGGTGTCGTTCTGGGCGAGCGCGGAAGCGCTGACCGCCTATACCCCCGCCTTCTTCGCTGCTGCCAACCCTGAACAGTGGATTAGCTACATTCCGGATGAAGCCTCTCATTTCACCACTACCGCACTGCTCTGGAGCCGGTACTTCGAGAACGGCGTGGAAGATTGGGGCGAAATTATTCACACCGATAAGGCGCCATTGAACGAGTGGCAGCACGTGGCACTCACCTACACCGATGGGACCATGCGCCTTTATATCGACGGGAACTTGTCGGGCTCCATGCCCCGGCCTGATATGTTCAGCGCCGCGGGCGGTGCCTTTGCCTTGGGCGTGAACTATGGTTGGGATGTTCCCTTTAACGGCTTGATCGACGAGTTCATCGTGTATGACTACGCCTTGAGCGGCCTGGATATTCGCGGCGCCGCCATGAACAACCTGACCAGCCCCTCGCAGTTTGCCGGCTTCGTGAAGGACGCTCTGGAGTTGGGTGATCTGTCAGCCGTCCGTGGGAACTTTGAGTTGCCCCGAGTCGGACCGTTTGTCTCCGGTATTAGCTGGGAGTCAGACAGCAAAGCGTTCCTCAATCCGGTGAACGGTACCGCCGTGGTGAACCAACCCACCGCGTTGGAGGGTGATCAGACCCTTACGTTGACCGCCACCATTACCTATCAGGGGTTCACGGATACCAAAGAGTTTGAGGTTACCGTGAAGTCCATGGCGCCCGCCGAGTACAGCTTTGAGGGCGACCTGGATGAGTTTAGCGGCTCCTATGACGCTGGCTCCGTCGCGGGTAACCGAATCGATAATACCGGAAGCAGCGTGGATTACGTTGACGGTGTTAAAGGCCTCGCGGTTCACCTCAACGGTACCAACGGGGTGCGGTTGCCCAACAACCTGATTACCAGCAGCAACTACTCCGTGTCGCTGTGGCTGAAGCCGACCGCCTTTAGCGACTACACCACCGCCTTCTTTGCCGGTGCCGGCCCGAATGCCTGGATCAGTCTGGTTCCTTCCATGGGAGAGACCGCTAACACCCGTCTCTGGGCGAACATGGATGCTTTCTTTGATGGCGGCGAGTTGGACTACCGTATTCCGGCAAACGAGTGGACTCATATTGTTATCGTCTCCGAAGGCGACAGTACCGGGACCTTGAAGCTCTATGTCAACGGTTCACTGGAAATCGAAACCAGTGGTCTCCCGAGCGTGTTTACCGTGGCGGGAGAAACCAACGAGTTTGCGCTGGGCGTCAACTATTGGGATACGCCGTTCAACGGCGCGGTTGACGAGCTGAAGGTCTTCAGCGAAGCGGTGACCGCCGACTCGGTACAGGAGCTGTACGAAGAAGGTGCGGTCGAGTAATTGAGGGAGGGGGTGCGAGCCCCCTCTGCCCGCTCCCCCGGTCGCGCCCCACTAGGGCGCTTAGGGGAAGAGCGAATTTTAATAAAAATTCTGGAGTCGAATCATGTACTCAAAAACAGCGTTATCCAGTGCAATATTGGCGGTCATGTTGACACAGTCCGTGTCCGCGCAAGAGTTAGACCCGGTATTGGAAGAAATTGTCGTTACCGGTATCCGCAGCAGTTTGAACAAAGCGCTTGATATTAAGCGCGACAGCACCCAAATCGTGGATTCGATTGTCGCGGAAGATATCGGTAAATTCCCCGACAACAACGTGGTGGAGGCCCTCCAGCGCGTAACCGGCGTACAAACCACAGGGCGTGGTGCCGGCGAGGTAAGCACGGTGTCCATTCGTGGCCTGACCGATGTTCACACGACCGTTAACGGCCGGGACGTGTTTACCGGCACGGGCCGTGCCGTAGCGCTACAGGACATCCCGGCCAGCTTGCTGGCGGGGGTTACCGTTTACAAAACCCGCTCGGCCGAGCAAGTGGAGCGCGGCATTGCGGGCTCCATTGATATCCAAACACACCGCCCCTTCAATTTTGACGGCGCTCAGGTCGTGGTGGCGGGCCGCGCGATCTATTCTGATCAGCCTGAAGCGGTAGACCCGAACGTCAGTGCGCTGTTCAGCAACCGCTGGGACCTGGGTGATGCCGGTGAGTTTGGTGCGCTGCTGAATGTTTCCTACGCCGAAACCACCTATCGTGACGATACCATCACCGCCGGGGCGGTCTTCCCGTTCTTTACCGATGAGCCACACTATCAGTACGCGCCCTACGAACGAATTCCCAATCAGCACTCTGATGGTAGCGACATTTGGCAAGCTGGCCTGGAGCGGGGCCTTCCCTACGCCGAAGGTTCTACCCTGAACGTGGGGGGAACCGACGTAGAATACCTGATGATGCGCGATGCCATCTTCGGCACCTCGTTTACCGGCGAGCGCGAACGTCCGGCGGCCAGTGTTTCTTTGCAGTGGGCGCCCAACGAGGAACTGGAGTTTGTGGGTGAAGCGTTTTATACCGGCTATAGAAATGCGTCCCAAAATGCCATGTGGTTCAGCAATACCTTTGAGAACCAGAACGGCAATATTGATGTTCCCCTCGTGTACGAAGGCACTAACGTTGTTAAGGAGCACCAAGGCAAGCGCAATGGCGCGTTTCAAAGTGGTGACTCTTCCTATGGCGAGACGGACAGTTTTCTGTATGCACTCGGTGCCACCTGGGAGCCTACCCATAACCTGACCGTCAATTCAGAGCTGGTTTACCAGGACAGTGAGTTCTCCACGGATTTCTTCGCCATGCGATTTGATCGCGTCGGTTATGGATTGGATGTGGACTATAACGATCGTGACGGGGTTCCCGGCTTGGTCTTGTGGGACGACCCGAGCACGGCGAACGTTGACGAGTCGGCCATGGCGGCGGTCGCTAACTGGAACGCCGGTACGGTTTATGACAATGGCGATGCCAACAACGGCGACGCTTCCACCTTTACCGTTGACGCCGAATGGGAGCTGGATAACCGCTTCATTAGCGCTGTTCGAGCGGGAGGGCGCTACGAGGTTCGCACCGCCGAGGCGTTCACTCGAACTCAGGAGGCCGGCGGCGGGCAGCCCCTCGAAGAGTTGATCGATGAGCTGGCCCAGGCGGATGCGGCCGGTGACGGCTCTGGCCTGGTGTTTACCGTCGAGGACTACTTCGATGGCCGGGCGAGTGTCTTCGACCGCTACATCACGGCCGACGGCACCTATATGTTGGATAATGCCTCCGCCGTTCGCACCGCCTATGGGCTTGAAGCAGAGGCGGTTTACAAGACCTTCGACATTGAAGAAACCTCCGCCGCCGCCTATGTAACGGCCGACTTCCTGTTGGGCGATCGCGTCAGTGGCGAGCTGGGCGCTCGGTATGTTTCCTATGAGCAGGATATGCAGTTCTGGACCGAGACGGAAAATGCCGAAGGGACCGGAGAGGCGAACAAAGTCCTGCCCAGCCTGGTCGTCAACTGGGATATCACCAACGACCTCATCGGCCGCTTCGCCTATACCCAGACGCTACGGATGCCGGCCTTCGCCGACCTGAACGCGCTTCAGTACTGGACGCCGCCCTTGACCGAAGGGGCGACCTACGGCACGGGCACCGGTGGCAACCCGGAACTTGAGCCGACCGAATCCACGAACTACGACCTTTCGCTGGAGTGGTACTTTGCCGACGGTAGTTCCCTCTACGGCACCCTGTTCAAGCGGGAAATCGAAGGGCTAGTGGTGCCCGGCCGGACGATTGTCATGAGACCCGACGCCGAGAACGAAGGGGAAGAAATACCCCACATTCTCAGTGCGCCGATGAATGCCTCGGATGGTGAGCTGTCCGGTGCGGAGCTCGGGCTGGTTTACTTCCCGAACAATCTGCCCGAGGCTCTGGATGGATTGGGCGTGCAGGCGAGCTACACCCTGCTTGACTCCTCCCAGTCCACACCGGAGTTCAATACCGAGAACGGCCGCATTACCGGCTACGTGGACTCGGAGATGAGCGGTGTGTCTGACTCCTCCTATAGTATGGTGGTCGCTTACGACAAAGAGTTGTTTGATGTGCGCCTGTCCTATGTGTGGCGGGAGGCCTTTTACACGGGGAACGAGGCGGCCATCTTTGCCAACCCGATTCAGTTCTGGAATCGTCCCGAACAGAGCCTGGACTTTCAGTTCAGCTACGATGTGAGTGATAGCTTGTCGGTGACGTTTGATGCCACCAACTTGTTGGATGACGTCTACCAGAGCTACTACGGGGAAGGGAACCAAAACCTCTTTAACTTCAGCAACGGTATTTACTCCAGGACGTTTGCCCTTGGAGCTCGTTACCGGTTCTAAGAGTGTCCTGCTAGCCCTTTGGGGCAAGTGCTTTCAAACCCGGCCAAGTGCCGGGTTTTCTCGTCCTATAGGAAGACACCTCCGCGCTTGTCCCAAAAAACCGGGCGAGGCTTCATGGATGTGTTCCCTGATATTGACTTGTACAACTATTGTAATATAATACCAATTATCCAAAGGCGAATCGGAAATTGGACCGAAACGCTGGAGCCAGGGTGATCTTCTCTCCCACGACGTCACCGGGGTTCATTTGGATTCTCCTTAAGGCTATGAAGGCCGTCGGCGATGCCAAGCAGGTCGGCGGGTTTTGTGTCTCTCACTCGATGTTGGTTGATATCGAGGTCTCCCTCGCCCTTGTACCGGTCGGTACAAGGGCTTTTTTTATGAGTAAACTTATTCTCGCCAAAGGGGTTATTATCTGATAATTCCTTTATTGAACTTTGTTGACTAACGCGCTACCTTTGCAGGCTTAGATCCGAAATACCAATAACCAAGCTCAATCCCAACACCCTGGATTCACCGTTATGGCCGTATTTGAACGCAACTTTAACCTTTCTCAGCGTATGACCCAGGAGCTGGGCAAGGCGATCGTGTGCGGTGTGTACCCAAAGGACGAGAGTCTGCCCACCGAGGCAGAGTTGTGCGAGCAGTTTGGCGTCAGCCGTACCGCTGTGCGCGAGGCGGTTAAAATGCTCTCGGCCAAGGGGCTGATTTCCAGCCGCCCGCGTCAAGGCATTCGCATTTTGCCTGAACAGGAGTGGAACATCTTTGACTCCGACCTGCTGCGCTGGTCCCTGGAGGGTAATCCTTCTCTGCGGGTGCTGCGGGAGTTTCTTCAGATGCGCATTGCCATCGAGCCCGAGGCGGCCTCTCTGGCGGCCCGCTTTGCCGATGACAGCCGTATCCAGGCCATCGAAGAAGCGCTCGAAGGCATGCGCCAGGCCAAGAACAAACCGGAAGAGGGCTTGCAGGCGGACATTAACTTCCACGTGAGCATTCTGTTTGCGAGTCAGAACCGGTTTTATATCCGGCTGCGCGACTTCATTCAGACCGCGCTCAATGTCAGTATCCGCCACACCAACGTCATCAAAGGGGACCAGGACGCGATCATCGACGATCACGCCAAGGTCTACCACGCCATTAAAAACCGCAATCCCGAGCGGGCCAAGGCGGCCATGCTGCTGTTGATTGACGAGGCGCTGACCTTTATTGAAGGCGAGCTGGTCGAAGCGGGCGAAGTGGTGCCGGCACCCACTACGAGCTGACCGGGTTCTGGGGCGTTAGTGGCAAACTGTGCTAAGATGCGCGCAGTTTGAGAACCCACGAGGCCCCGTGCCATGCACTGTCCTTTCTGCGGCGCTGAAGATACCAAAGTCGTCGACTCCCGACTGGTGGCCGAAGGCGACCAAGTTCGCCGTCGTCGCCAGTGTCTTTCCTGCAATGAGCGTTTCACCACCTACGAAATCGCCGAGCTGGTGATGCCTCGCATTATCAAGCAGGACGGTACCCGTGAACCGTTTGATGAAGCGAAGTTGCGCGCCGGTCTGCTGCGGGCGCTGGAAAAACGCCCCGTCAGCATCGAATCCATAGAGTCGGCCATCAACCAGATCAAGCACTTCCTCCAGGCCACCGGCGAGCGTGAAGTCCCGTCGCTGAAAGTCGGCGAAAAGGTCATGGATGAACTGCGCAAGCTGGATGAAGTGGCCTATGTGCGCTTCGCCTCCGTATACCGTCGCTTCAAAGACCTGAACGAATTCCGACAGGAGATTGATCGGCTCGAACGGCACGAACCCGACACGCCCGAAGCCGACGCCCACACAACCAAGGCAAAGATATAAGCCCATGCCCCTAACGGAGCTGGACAGTCATTTTATGGCCCGCGCCCTGCGTTTGGCGGAGCGCGGCCGCTATACCACCATGCCCAACCCCCGGGTGGGGTGTGTGCTGGTGCGTGACGGCGAGCCGGTGGCCGAGGGTTGGCACGAGCAGGCGGGCCGAGCCCACGCGGAAATCAACGCCATCAACAACGCCGGCTCCCGCGCACCGGGGGCCACCGCCTACGTGACGCTGGAGCCCTGCAATCACACCGGCCGCACCGGGCCCTGCAGCCAAGCGTTGGTGGATGCCGGCATCGCCCGGGTGGTCTACGCTATGGAAGACCCGAACCCGCAGGTCGCCGGGCAGGGGCTGGAAACGCTCCGTCGGGCCGGCGTTGACGTTGTGGGCCCGCTGATGGAAGAGCAAGCCCGGGCGCTGAATGCCGGCTTTATCAAACGGATGGAGCAGGGGCGGCCTCTGGTGCGGTGCAAGCTGGCCATGAGCCTGGATGGCCGAACCGCCATGGCCAGCGGTGAAAGCAAATGGGTTACCTCGCGCCGGGCCCGGGAAGACGTACAGCGCCTTCGGGCGCGCAGCTGCGCCATTGTGACCGGCGTGGATACGGTGTTGATGGACCAGGCAGCGCTGACGGTGCGAGCCGCCGAGCTGCAACTGGACGACGCCGAGCGTATTGCCGAGCGCCAGCCACTACGAGTGGTGCTGGATTCTCACGCTCGCATGAAGCCCGATGCTCCCCTGCTGCAACACGCGGGGCCGGTGTTGTTGGTTCACGCCGGCGATGTTCCCCACCAAACGTGGCCCGCACAGGTGGAGACGTTGAGCCTGCCGGGTCGGCAGGGCCGCATAGACCTCAAAGCGTTGCTGGAAGAATTGGCCCGCCGTGATTGTAACGAGGTGTTGGTCGAGTCCGGCGCAACCCTCGCCGGAGCGTTTCTGGGGCTTGGGCTGTTGGATGAGGCGATCATTTACATGGCGCCCAAGCTGCTGGGCAGCAACGCCCGCCCCCTGTTCCAGTTGCCACTGGATACCATGGCGGCGCAGTTGCCCCTGAAGATTCACGATATTCGCGCCATCGGGCAGGATTGGCGCATCACCGCCAGCCCGGATCCGGAAGGGTAACGGTTAGTAGAGAAAACGCACATGTTCACAGGCATTATTGAAGCGAAAGGCCGGGTGGCCCGCCTTGAACCCAAAGGCGGCGACCTTCGGTTGTTGATCGAAACCGGCGACCTGTCGCTGGCGGACGTACAGCTGGGCGACTCCATCGCCACCAACGGTGTTTGCCTCACGGTGGTGGACTTGCCGGGCAATGGCTATTGGGCCGATGTCTCCGGCGAGACCCTGGAGCACACCACCGTTGGAACCTGGTCGACCGGCCAGCCGGTTAACCTGGAAAAGGCGCTGACCCCCACCACCCGGTTGGGCGGGCACATTGTCAGCGGCCATGTGGATGGGGTGGGTGAGGTGGTCGAGCGCTACAGCGACGCCCGCTCGGAGCGCTTTACCCTCCGCGCCCCCGATGCCCTGGCAAAGTACATTGCCCACAAAGGCTCGATTACCGTCGATGGCACCAGCCTGACGGTGAATCAGGTCGATGGGGCCGAGTTTGAGTTGAATATCGTCCCCCACACCCTCAAATGGACCATCATGGACAACTACCGGCCCGGCACCCGGGTCAACTTGGAAGTGGATGTCCTGGCTCGTTATCTCGAACGGCTGTTACTGGGGGACAAGGCGGCGGAAAGCGGGGGTGGCCTCACTCTGGACTTTCTGGCTGAACACGGTTTTACGCGCCGCTGAGCGAAGCGGCCATGAAGTGAAGGTTGAAAAGGTGGTTATGGAACTGAACACACCGGAAGAGCTGATCGACGATCTGCGCCAGGGCAAAATGGTCATCCTGATGGATGACGAGGATCGCGAAAACGAAGGCGACCTGATTATGGTGGCCGAGCAGGTGCGGGCGGAGGACATTAACTTTATGTCCACTCATGCCCGCGGTTTGATTTGTCTGACCCTGACGCCCGAGCGTTGCCAACAGCTTGGTCTGCCGCTAATGGTCTCCGACAATCAGGCGCGCTACTCCACCAACTTCACCGTCTCCATCGAGGCGGCCGATGGAGTTACCACTGGCATTTCAGCGGCCGATCGGGCCCGTACCGTGCGGGTAGCGGTCGGGCGGGACGCCCAGCCACGGGAAATTGTCCAGCCGGGGCATATTTTCCCGATCATGTCCCAACCCGGTGGGGTAATGAGCCGGGCCGGCCACACCGAAGCCGGTTGCGACCTGGCCCGCCTAGCCGGTTTTGAACCAGCGGCGGTCATTGTGGAGATTATGAATCCGGACGGTTCCATGGCGCGGCGCTCCGATTTGGAGGCCTTCGCCCAGACACACAACCTGAAAATCGGTACCATAGCGGACTTGATTCACTACCGGGCGGTGAAAGAGAAAACCGTTGAGTGCATCAACCGCCGCCAGGTAGAAACCGAATTTGGTCCCTTTGAGCTGCTAACCTACCGCGACTTGGCTCGCGGTGACCTGCATTTTGTCATGCTCAAAGGGCATGTGGACCCCGCCGAACCCACACTGGTGCGAGTTCATGTGATGGACGTGGCCCGCGACCTGATCGGGCTGAAACGTCCGGGCGAAGGGGCCGCTCGCTCCTGGACCTACCGCGAGGCGCTCCAAACCATTGCCGACCAGGGCCAGGGCGTGATGGTGCTAATCTGCCACGATGAAAGCACCAACAAGGTCGAGGAAGGCATTGACTGGATGCTTTCGGGGAAACAGCCGGTTCGCAGCCCGGACCAAGTGTACAAGCAGGTGGGTACCGGCTCGCAGATACTGCGGGATTTGGGGGTGCGTAAGATGCGTCTGATGTCCGCCCCCATGCGCTTTACCGCACTCTCCGGTTTTGATTTGGAAATCGTTGAACACCTGGAGCCGGACGCTCACTGAGCGCCTCCGGCCACCTCACACTATTGCTCGCTACTGATGTGGGCGAACGTTACAAGACAAGAGACAACACCGCTATGAGTCAAATCAAAGTTGTAGAAGGCGATTTCGCCGCTAGTAAAGGTCGCTACGCGCTGCTGGTCAGTCGCTGGAACAGTTTTGTGGTCGAGAGTCTGAAAGACGGTGCTCTGGACACCCTGCGCCGCCATGGCATCAAAGATGACCAGGTGACTATCTTCTACGCGCCGGGTGCCTTTGAGTTTCCCCTGGTGGCACAGCGCATCGCCGCCAAAGGTGAGTTTGATGCGATCATCGCCCTCGGAGCGGTCATTCGCGGCGGCACGCCTCACTTCGATTATGTCGCGGGAGAGTGCACCAAGGGGCTGGCCCAGGTCTCCCTGAACGCCAATGTGCCGGTGAGCTTCGGGGTGTTGACCGTGGACACCATTGAGCAGGCGATAGAACGCTCCGGCACCAAAGCCGGTAACAAAGGGGTGGAGGCGGCCTCCACCGCACTGGAAATGGTTTCATTGCTGGGACGAGTCTAATCATGCCCGAACCAACCAAAGCCCCCACACCCGCCGCTCGCCGAAAGGCGCGGCACTACGCCATGCAGGGGTTGTATCAATGGCAGATGGCCGGGGCCAACCTGGGCGCCATTGAGGCGGAGTTTCGCACCGACAACGACATGACCCATGTGGACGTGGACTACTTCCATGAGCTGCTGCACGCGGTGCCTCAATATCTGAGCGAAGTGGAATCCGTGTTTGTGCCCCACCTCCAAGGGCGCAGCCTGGAAGAGTTGGACCCGGTCACTCTCGCGCTGTTGCGCCTGGGCAGCTACGAGCTCAAGTACCGGGTGGATGTGCCCTATAAAGTCGTCATCAACGAGGCGGTGTCACTGGCCAAAAAGTTCGGCGCCGCGGAAAGCCATAAATTTATCAACGGGGTGTTGGACCACGCGGCCAATGACGTCCGCGCCATCGAGAAAAGCGCTCGTTAATTACGGCGCTCAGCCCCGTTCTACGCCAACATCGCCAACTGAACGGACTACAATGGGTGAATTCGAACTGATCCGCCATTACTTCCGCCAACACAGTGCCGAGTCCACCCCGGAGTCGGTGCTGCTCGGCGTGGGCGACGATGCCGCGCTGTTGCAACCACCGGCCGGTGAGTCCCTGGTGGTCACGGTGGATACCCTGATGGCCGGTGCTCACTTTCCCCAGGACGCCCCCGCCGAGGAGATCGGCCAGCGAGCGCTGCGGGTCAACCTCAGCGACCTCGCCGCCATGGGCGCCAGGCCGTTGTGGTTTACGCTGGCGCTGACGCTACCCGAGGCCTCCGAAGAGTGGCTGCGGGGCTTCAGCCGGGGCCTGTTCGCCGCCGCCGAAGAATACGGTTGTACCTTGGTGGGCGGTGATACCACCCGTGGGCCGCTGTCCATCACCGTTCAGGCCATGGGGGCGGTACCCACGGGGCTGGCTCTGCGCCGTGATGGCGCCAGCGCCGGGGATTACGTCCTGGTCACCCACACCCTGGGGGATTCCGCCGGCGGCTTGGCCGTGCTTCAGGAGCGCTTGAGCAAGGATCCGGGAGATGAGGTCCGCACCTTCCTGACCGAACGCTACTGGCGGCCCATGCCGCGCCTGGAGGCCGCCTCTCGGCTGACGGGTATTGCCAGCGCGGCGTTGGACATTTCCGACGGGCTGCTTGCCGACCTCGGCCACATATGCGAAGCCAGTGACCTGGGAGCGGAGATCTTCGTGGAAGATTTGCCGCTCTCCGCAGCGCTACAGGCCGCCACCGATCAAACCCAGGCCCGAGAGTGGGCCCTGACGGGCGGCGATGATTACGAACTGTGCTTTACCGTGCCCGAGAGCCAGATGGGCGAGCTCGGCATGCTGATCGCCTCCGGCGAACTGCAGGCGAGCGTTGTCGGCCGCATGCGGGCCGGCAGTGGGGTAGACTGTCGTTTACACGGCGAACCTTTTGCCACCCAATCCTTTGCGACCCAACAAGGTTATACCCATTTCTGATGCGTAAGCCCAAGCCCCAATACCCGACCCTGGGCGCCCTCTGGCGCAACCCCAACCACTTGTTTGCCTTCGGCTTTGGCAGCGGCCTCTTGCGCCCGGCCTCCGGCACCTTTGGTACCGTGGCGGCCGTACCGGTGTACTGGCTCATTCAGGACTTGTCTGTGCCCCTCTATAGTCTGTGGCTGCTGGTGACGTTTGCCCTGGGGGTCTACTGGTGTGATCGCAGCTCCAAGGCTCTGGGTGTTCACGACCACGGCGGCATTGTGTGGGATGAGATGGTGGGCTACTGGCTAACCCTGTTTCTCGCGCCCGCGGGCTGGCAGTGGATGCTCCTCGGCTTTGTGTTGTTCCGCTTTTTCGACATTCTCAAACCATGGCCCATCAGCTGGCTCGACCGGCGCGTGCACGGTGGCTTCGGCATCATGATTGATGACGTGCTGGCCGCTGTTTACGCCTGGCTGGTGCTTCAGCTGGTGGTTTTCCTTGTTTAACGGTTTGTTGGTTTAAAATGGTGGGCTCTGACTCACCCGCTTAAGAGGTCTGTGCGTGACCATACGCTTTGTAGAATCATCCAAGCTGCCGACGCCCTGGGGCATGTTTACCATGCATGGGTTTTCCGACGATCAATCCGATAAAGAGCACTTGGCGCTAACCTTGGGTGACATCAGTGGCGAGGCCCCGGTCTTGGCTCGTGTTCATTCTGAATGCCTAACCGGGGATGCTCTGTTCAGTATGCGTTGCGATTGCGGCCCTCAATTACAGGCGGCGATGCATAAGATTGCGTTGGAAGGACGGGGGGTGATTTTTTATCTCCGTCAGGAAGGGCGGGGAATTGGTCTGCTGAATAAGATCCGCGCCTATCATTTGCAGGATTGTGGGGCTGACACGGTGGAGGCGAATGAGCGTCTCGGGTTTGGGGCGGATATGCGCGATTACGGCATTCTCAAGCCGATGTTGGAGCATTTGAATATTCGTTCGCTCAAGTTGATGACGAACAACCCGCGCAAGGTTAAGGCGTTGCGGGATATGGGGATTACGGTGGCGGAGCGTATTTCCCACCAGACCGGGCGCAACCCGCACAATGCCCGCTACCTGGAAACCAAGCGGGGCAAGCTTGGGCACTTGTTCGCCGATGATGACGATAGCTGGATTTCCCAAGAGCCTCCGCCGTCGAAGGACGAGGGCGAGTCAGGCAAGTAGGTTATATTCGATACCGGTCCGGTTGGGGGTAAGGCTTTCCAAGACACGCTGCAAGTACGTCCCTGTACGCTCGAGAGCGCTAGTCCCACGGCTCACGGTCTTGGAAAGCCTTACCCCCAACCGGACCTCAGTGCCACACGATAAACTGAATGTGACTTGAACTTGAGAAGTAATTGATTAAGGAAACACTATGACCATCAAGATTGCCATCAGTGGCGCTTCCGGCCGTATGGGGAAAGCCCTGATTGAAGCCGTCAGCGCGAATGACCAGACGACTCTGACCGCCGCCATCGAGCGCCCCGAGAGCACGCTCATCGGCGCAGATGCTGGCGAACTGACCGGCATGGGGAAGCTCGGCGTTGCGCTCAGCGGTGACGTCGCGGCGGTGATCGATCAGTTTGATGTGCTGATCGACTTCAGCGCGCCGGCGGCCACGCTGAAAAACGCCGCGCTTTGTGCCGAGCATGGCAAGGGCCTGGTGGTCGGTACCACCGGTTTTAACGAACAGGAAAAGGCCGAGCTGGAAGGGCAGAGCAAAGCGACCGCATTGTGTATTGCCGCCAACTACAGCACCGGCGTAAACCTTTGCCTGAAGCTACTCGACACCGCCGCGCGGGTCATGGGTAACGACGTTGATGTGGAAATCTACGAGGCCCACCACCGGCACAAGGTGGATGCGCCCTCCGGTACCGCGCTGCGCATGGGGGAAGTCGTGGCGGATGCGCTGGGGCGTGACCTGAATAAGTCGGCGGTTTACGGCCGCGAAGGTCAAACCGGCGCCCGCGACCGGGATACCATTGGCTTTGCCACCGTGCGCGGCGGCGATGTGGTGGGTGACCACAGCGTGATGTTTATGGCCGATGGGGAGCGGGTGGAAATCACCCACAAGGCCTCCAGCCGGCAATCTTTCGCCCGGGGCGCCGTGCGCGCGGCTCTTTGGCTTTCCAGTCAGAAGCCCGGCCTGTACGACATGCAGGACGTGTTGGACCTGCACTGAATGGATGCCCCGCGCGAGGTCCGACCATGAGTTGCACGCTGCGCATACTGACGGTGAACACCCACAAGGGCTTCAGTCTGTTCAACCGTCGCTTTATCCTGCCGGAGCTGCGTGAAGCGGTGCGCTCGGTGGGGGCGGATATTGTGTTTCTGCAGGAAGTGCTGGGGGAGCACCAAGGCTGGTCCCGCCGGCTGGGTCCGCAATGGCCGGCGGCTTCCCAGTACGAATTTCTCGCCGACACCATCTGGCAGGATTTTGCCTACGGGCGCAATGCGGTTTACCCCAAGGGGCACCACGGCAATGCGCTGTTGAGTAAGTACCCGATCAAACAGTGGGACAATCACGACATCTCCCTCAGTCGCCTTGAGCAGCGCGGAATGCTGCACTGCACGCTGGACCTGGTGACCGAGCCCTTGCCGCTGCACGCCATTTGCGTGCACCTGAACCTGCGCGAGCATCACCGTCAGCGGCAGTTGCGCCGTTTGTGTGAGCTGGTCAACAGTATTCCGGAACACGAGCCGGTAGTGGTCGCCGGAGACTTCAACGACTGGCGCGGTCGGGCCCAGCGGCTCCTGGCCGAGCAGGCCGGTCTGCGCGAGGTCTTTACCCAGGAGTATGGCCTACCGGCACGCTCCTTTCCCGCCGGTTGGCCCATGTTGCGGTTGGATCGTATCTACGTACGTTCGGCCCGAGGGCACGCGCCCATCGTGTTACCGCGCAAGCCCTGGTCCGGATTGTCCGATCATAAGCCCCTATTGGCCGAAATTGAGTTAGAGTGGGAACAGGGCCACTATAAAACCGGTCCTTAACCACGAGTAAAGTGAAAAAGCCGAAAACCCCAATAGCCTGGAGGCCGACATGTGGCTACGCGCCGGTTGCGAAATTCAGTTTGATGAGAGTGAGCCCGCGCCGTTTATCCTGATGTTGCGCCCGCGCAGCGGCACCCACCAGTGGGTGGCTCGGGAGTCCTACACGTTTTCCCCGAGTATTCCGGCGCGTGAATACACGGACCCCTACAACAACCTTTGCCAGCGCCTGATTTCCCCACCGGGCAAGTTTGTGATTCGAACCTCCGCCGATGTGCTGACCGAAGACACCATTGAAGTGGCGCCGGGTGCCCCCTTTGTGCCCGTGCAGGATCTGCCGAATGACGTATTAACCTACCTGCTGCCCAGCCGTTACTGCGAGTCGGACCAGTTTATTCTGATGGGGCGGGAAATTACCGGCGATGCCAAGCCGGGGTATGACCAGGTGGCCCGTATCGAGCAGTGGATTCGCCAGCAGTTTCGCTACAACCCCGACGCCGCGCACTTTCAGCTCTCCGCTGCTGACTTCAACCAAATGAACGAAGGCGTCTGCCGGGACTTTGCGCACTTGGGCATCGCCCTGTGTCGCGGGCTCTGCATTCCCGCGCGCATGGTGGTGGGTTACCTCTACAAGCTCGAACCGATGGACTTTCACGCCTGGTTCGAGGCCTATGTGGACGGGCGTTGGTACACCTTTGACCCCACTCAGCATGAACCGCGAGGCGGGCGTGTGCGGGTGGCTTACGGACGGGACGCGGCGGACGTGGCGGTATTTAACCAGTTCGGCCCGGCCCTGTACCCCACGCGGATGGAAGTCCACGTGGAGGAGCTGGACAGTCCGCCGCAATAGGCGCGGTGGCAGGTGTTAGCCCATGGCCCCCATGGGCGCTACACCGATCAGCACCTGGTGTAAGTACAGCGCAAATACAACCCAAGCCACGAGTCCCACCACCAGCGTGATGCCGTCGCGCCCGAGCGAGCCAGGGTCTCGGGTCACCCCGGCGAGACGGTCCCGGCGGCGCATAATGGCGAACGCGGCGATGGCCCACACCAGAAACGCGCCGAACAGTAATACGTCCGCCACCGTGCCGTTGGCGAGCAGGTGGGCAAACGCCCAAATTTTGGTGCCCAATACCATCGGGTGGCCGACCTTGGCCTTGATCCGGCTCCCCGGCACATACGTAGCCACAAGCAGAATGAAGGCGGGAAGGGTCAGTAGCGCCGCCAGGTGGCGGGTCCACACCGGAGGGTGCCACAGCCAAATGGGTTCACCGCGAGCCAAACCGTAACCCCAAATAATCAACACGAAACCAACCAGCGACACTGCGGCGTAGGCTACTTTCCAGGTGGGCGCACCCAGGCGGGTTACCATGCGGTCTCGCCAATCAGGGGCAAACAGGCCGGTCGAGTGACTCCCGAGGAAAATCACCAGGCCGAGAATCAGAATTTCCATACACGTGTCCTTTAATCTAAAGCCATGAAGTGGTCACAATCGTAACAGGAGAATAGCGCAATGAGTGAGGAATACCAGCTGGCGTTTTGGGGGGTGTACTTAGTACTCATCACCCTAGTGGTCCAAATGTTGGCCGCGAGTGCGAGCAAGGCCAGCCAGCCGGGAGCGGTGCCCGGTAAAATCGATGAATCCCTCTCTCACGATTCGTTCGTGTTCCGTTCTCACCGGACGTTTATGAACTCGCTGGAAAACCTGCCGTTGTTTCTGGGTACGGTGTTTCTGGCCTTTTTTGTTGGAACGGACCCGACTTGGGTGGGGGTATTGGTCTGGGTGTTCGCGCTCTCGCGCCTTGCTCACATGGGGCTGTATTACGCGATTGCCACCGAGCGCAATCCGAGCCCGCGCAGTTATTTTTATTTGCTGGCGTTGCTGGCGAACCTGATTTTGCTGGGCGCAATCTTCGTGGTTTAAACGCACCGCTCACGGTTTAGGGGCGCCCGTGTTAAGGCGCCCCGTAACGGTTAACCAAATACCGTGTAAATCAAATAGGCGGTATAGCTGGCGTAAGCCAGCACCAAAACGCCGCCCTCAACGCGGTTGATGCGCCCTTGCCGGCCTCGCAAGCCGTAACCGAACACGAACAGTGATAGTGTCAACGCACTCATAACGACCACATCCCGGCTTAACACGTCGGGGTCCACCGCCATTGGATGAATGGCGCCGGCAATGCCCACCACGGCCAGGGTGTTGAACAGGTTCGAGCCGATCACGTTGCCCAGCGCCAGGTCGTGCTCGCCTTTGCGAACTGCGGCGATGGAGGAGGCCAGCTCCGGCAGGGAGGTGCCGATGGCCACAATGGTCAAACCGATAATCACATCGCTCACGCCCAGTGCCGTGGCGATATCCACCGCGCCCCAGACCAGCAGACGAGAGCTACCGACCAAAAGCACCAGCCCGATGGTGAGCCACATTAGGGACTTGGGCAGCGGCATGGGGTGTTCCTGAAGCTCCTTATCCATTTCTCCGCCGAGCACATCTCCTTTTCCGCGCATGCCCTGCCAGATGCTCCAACCCATAATCACCGTGAAAACCACCAGCAGAAGAATAGCATCGAGCCGGCTGATCTCCAGGTTCCACACCACCCAAACCGAGAGTACGGTTACCAGGGCCAGTATCGGCAGCTCCTTGCGCAATACCTGCGAGTGCACGGCAATTGGGCTGAGCACCGCCGTCAGGCCGAGGATCAAGGCGATATTGGTAATGTTGGAACCGTAGGCATTGCCCAGCGCCAGGCCGGGGCTACCTTGGGAAGCGGCGAGGGCGGAGACCACCATTTCGGGGGCGGAGGTTCCAAAGCCGATGATCACCATGCCGATCAGCAGCGGCGGCATGCCCAGATGACTGGCCGTGGAAACGGCTCCGTCCACAAAGCGGTCGGCACTCCATACCAGAATGATTAAACCGACAATGACAGCGCCCAGGGCAAGCAGCATGGAAAGACCTCGTCAAGAAACAGAGCGCCGCATGATCCAGCGTCGCTGTGATGCTGTCAAGCCTCGGGCGTCAACCTGGAAGGGGCCCAGGTTGACGCCCGCGAGCGATAGGGACTATGGGCGAGCCCAATACCGAAGCTCGGCACACTGTTGGATAAACGCCTTAACAGAGGCCTCATCCTTCAGCGGCGTGCACCCTTGGTCCTGGGAGTAGGCGATGCCCGACTCGTGCAAAAGCGTTTGGCCCTCGGAACTGAAACCGATGAATTTTTTGTGATGGAAGGCGTCCCGCACAAAGTTTTGCGCCGGTGGCAGGGCGCTCAGGGTTTTGACGCCTTCTTTGCTGGGCACCACGACCACCGCATCAAACAGAACGGAAGGGCCACCGTCGACTTTGTGAGTAACGGCCACGGCTCGTCCCTTATCGTCCTTAATTTCGCCACTGTGCGGCGCCACGGTTTCCGCTACGGCGCCTTCTTGTTTCAAAACGCTTTCAATGCTGGAAAGCAGATCGCCATCGGCACCGTCAGTGAGAAGGATGCCCAGCTTGCGGCCCTTAAAGTTCTTGGGTCCGTTCTTCAGGATGCTGAGCGCGTCCGAGGCCGGAAGGTCGTCGCGGGGGTTTACTGCCGGTTCGGCTGCCTTCGGCAAGGGGTCGATACCCAACCCCTGGGCCACGCTCTGGGCCAGGGCAGTGTCCACATTCAGCAGGTGCGACACCATCCGCTCGCGAATGGCAATTGTCTCTACTTTGCTCAGCTCAAAGATAAAGGCATCGGCAATGTGCGTCTGCTCCTCCTCGGTTTGGCTAATATAAAACTGTCTGGCTTGACTGTAGTGGTCCGAAAAGGTTTCGGAGCGCACCCGCTGCTTGTCCCCGCTGACCTGCGACGGGTAGCTGGTAAAGCCTTTGTCGGGGTTCTCCCTCGGGCCGCCTTCCTCCTTGCCCCAGCTATTGGGCTCGTAGTTGGCTCGGCCTGTCGGGTTCTTCATGGCCATGTGCCCGTCCTGCTGAAAGTGGTGCATGGGGCACTTCGGCGCGTTAACCGGAATGTGGGTAAAGTTGGGGCCACCCAAGCGCTTCAGTTGAGTGTCCAGGTAGGAAAAATTGCGCCCTTGCAGCAAAGGGTCGTCGGTAAAGTCAATGCCGGGGACGATGTTCTGGGTGCAGAAAGCGACCTGCTCGGTTTCCGCAAAGAAGTTGTCCACCACCCGGTCCAACACCAGCCGCCCGACGGGGCGAACGGGAACTTGCTCCTCTGGAATGATTTTGGTGGGGTCGAGAACGTCGAACTCGAATTCTTCCGCAAACGTCTCATCAAAAACCTGAAGGCCGAGTTCCCATTCCGGATATTGGCCGCTGCAAATGGCATCCCAGAGGTCGCGCCGGTGGAAGTCCGGGTCAGCCCCGTTGATCGTTAGGGCCTCATCCCACACCACGGATTGCAGGCCCCCTTTGGGTTTCCAGTGAAACTTCACAAACGTGGATTTGCCGCTGGCATCGACCATGCGAAAGGTGTGGACGCCGAAGCCTTCCATAAAGCGAAAGGAGCGGGGAATGGCCCGGTCGGACATGGTCCACATTAGCATGTGGACGCTTTCCGGTGTCAGAGTGACGAAATCCCAAAAGTTGTCGTGGGCGGTCTGAGCTTGCGGAAAGCCCCGGTCCGGCTCCTGTTTGGCGGAATGAATCAAGTCGGGGAATTTAATCGCATCTTGAATAAAAAAGACGGGAATATTGTTGCCGACAATGTCCCAGTTCCCTTCCTGTGTGTAGAGCTTGACGGCAAAACCGCGAACGTCACGGGCCAGGTCCCCGGAGCCTTTGTTGCCTGCCACGGTGGAGAAGCGGACAAAGGCGGGTGTTTTTTCACCTTTGCGCTGAAACAGATCGGCGCAGGTCAAATCCGAGAGTGAGTCGTAGTTTTCAAAATAACCGTGGGCGCCAAACCCTCGGGCGTGAACCACCCTCTCCGGTATGCGTTCGTGGTCAAAGTGAAACAGCTTTTCCCGCAGAATCTGGTCTTCCATCAGCGTGGCGCCGCGGGGACCCGCCCTTAATGAATTTTGGTCATCGGCGATGGGGGTGCCCTGCTGGGTCGTCAGGGTGTTGGCCTCTGTGTTGGCCTGCTGGTGCAGTTCGCCGCCATTGCCGTTTTTGCTGCCATAGTCGTCGCTCATGATGCATTCTCCTTTGGTGGTTGCGGACACGTGCGCCGAAAGCGGCCGGCGGTTCGACCACTGGCGGAACGTGGTAGGTTTTTCTATGTCGAACGCAATAATTAAGGTGTTTGCCATGGCGGATGCCACTAACACCGTGACCTAGGATTCCTCGAGTGGTTCACTGAAATGAAAGTCGACCGTTGGATAACCACCCGTTAATGCGCCATGGTTCAGGCGTTGCTTAATGAATGAGCATAGGAGGATTTCGCATGCCTTACCAAAAGAATTCGGAATTACCGGATGGGGTGAAGAACAATGTGCCATCCCATGGGCAGACCATTTACCGCAAGGCGTTCAATTCCGCCTGGGATGAATATAAAGACAGCGATGATCGGCGCGGTAACGCCAGCCGGGAAGAGGTGGCCCACCGCGTAGCTTGGTCCGCGGTCAAGGAGGAATACCACAAAGAGGGAGACCAGTGGGTCAGAGATAAATCGTGAGGTTGGCGGGACACCTATTTGTGTTTTATGGCTAGGGCCTTTAGGGTAATAGCAACGACTCTATGCGATTTAACAGGAGATAAGGATGGACCAGTTTTTTTCGCTGTGGCACGAAGCGGCCCGTACCTCCGTGGGTTTTTTCTGGATGGCCTTTTGGGCCTTTGCCCTGGGCTACCTTATCAGCAGCTTGATTCAGGTGCTTGTCACTCAAGAGCGAATGCAACGGCTAATGGGCAAAGACGGGCCGCGAAGCGTTGGGCTCGGCACTTTTTTCGGGTTCCTATCCAGCTCTTGCAGTTTTGCCGCTTTGTCCACCACCCGTGCGCTCTTCAATAAGGGCGCGGGGCTGGCACCCTCCCTTGCCTTTATGTTGGCCTCCACTAATCTTGTGATCGAACTCGGGATGGTCATCGCGATCTTTCTCGGGTGGCAATTCGTGGTGGGCGAATACGTCGGCGGCGTGCTTCTGATTCTGGTGGTATGGCTGTTGGTTCGCGTGACCCGTCCACGGCGGCTGGAAGCCCAGGCCCGAAAAAAGATGGACGACGGCGAAGAGGAAGAACACGGCGAGCACAAAAGCTGGAAGGAAAAAGTGACGAGCCGGGCCGGTTGGCAGCAGATCGGGCAGACCTATGTCATGGAATGGCAAATGGTCTGGAAAGACGTTC
Organism: Marinimicrobium locisalis; assembly: GCF_039822625.1. Lineage (NCBI taxonomy): Bacteria > Pseudomonadati > Pseudomonadota > Gammaproteobacteria > Cellvibrionales > Cellvibrionaceae > Marinimicrobium > Marinimicrobium locisalis. The sequence goes on along the minus strand of NZ_JBDLLG010000022.1, from coordinate 70,219 downwards.
TGATTGGTTTCACGGTGGCCGGTATTATTTCCGCCATGGTGCCTGAGAGTTTTTTCCAAATGCTGTTTATCGGATCCGGCGGAGAGAACGCCGCCAACCCCGGTTTTGGCGCCGTGCTCGCACAAACCCTGGTGGGGCCACTAGCGGCCTTCTTCACCTTTATCGGCTCCATGGGCAACATCCCGCTTGCCGCGGTACTATTCGCGCAAGGCGTTACTTTTGCCGGCGTCATGGCGTTTATTTTCTCTGACTTGGTGGTGCTCCCGGTGCTTCGCATCAACGCCGCCTACTACGGTTGGAAAATGGCCCTGTACATCTTGGCCTTGATGTTGATCGGCATCGTTTCCGTGGCAATGACGATGCACTACGGCCTGGCCGCACTGGATATGCTGCCGGACTCCTCCAACGCCAAGAGCCCGGGCGAGCGCGAGTTTTTTCAGGTGAATTACCAACTCGTCCTGAACCTAGTGTTTGCGGCAGTCACAGCGGCGCTCTTGTGGTTATGGCGGCGCGCCCAAAAGGCGCACTCCCACGGCGGGCATGAACACCACGATCACGGCGGCAGCTCCCTGACCGACCGGGTGTTGCAGGTACTGGCCTCCGTCGCCGCTCTCTGGCTGGCCGGTGGCTGGCTGGCGGGTGCCTTTTCAGCGCCGGGCGCGGCATAGCGGTACGCGAGTACCGGGCCTACGCTGGCCCCGCTGACTACGTGCTGTTTGTCGACAAGGTCGCTTTGGGCGTTATTGAAGCCAAGCCCGAGGACTGGGGCCAGAAAGTCACTACCGTCGAGCCGCAATCCCAGACCTGCGCCGCCGCCAACCCCGTCAAGAGGAGCTACTGAACCTGCTGGACCAGTCTCAAATCACGAGAGAGCAGTTAGAGGCATGGTTTATTGGTCTATCCCAGCTGAAAATCCGGTTACTGAGGGCGCTTTTGGTTTGCCTCTGGGAGGCATGAAAAGGGGTCAAACCAGTGAAGGATGGCAACTAATGCTGTTTTTATATACAGTTTTCTCGTGCTATTCTTACTTGGTTAGTCCTTATTCTAGCGGGGTAAACCACAGGGAGGCTCCATGAATGAAATAGTGATTTTTGAAGGTGACGGCCAAGATGTGGAGGTACGCTTGGAGGCGGAAACCCTTTGGGTGACGCAGTCCCAGATGGCAGAGTTATTTGCTACCACCACAGACAATATCAGCCTTCACTTAAAAAATGTCTTTCAGGACAATGAGTTAGAGGAAGGCGCAACTACCGAGGAATTCTCGGTAGTTCGAAAAGAGGGGCAGAGGGAAGTTAGGCGGAAACTTAAGCACTACAATCTTGATAGCATCATTTCCGTGGGTTATCGCGTCAACTCCACCCAGGCGACCCGCTTCCGCCAATGGGCAACTCGTGTGCTCCGCGAACACCTCACTCAAGGCTACAGCGTCAATGAGCACCGCCTTGCTCGGCAGGGCCTGGATGAACTGACCCAGGCCGTGGATCTACTGGGCAAGACCCTGGCCCGGCAAGAACTGGTGACCGACATTGGTCGCGAGGTGGTTGGCCTGATTTTGGGCTACGCCCGCACTTGGCGCCTGTTGTTGGACTATGACGAAGACAAGCTGGCCCTGCCGGCGGGCAGCCGCCCGGCCAAGGGTGTACTGGCTTATGCAGAGGCGCGGCGGGCACTGGATGCACTTGCGGCTGAGCTGAAAAGCAGGAGAGAGGCCAGCGAGCTGTTTGCCCGCGACCGGGGCGATAATCTATCGGCCATACTCGGTAATATCGAGCAAAGCATGTTTGACGAGCCTCTGTACAAGACCCGTGAAGAGCGGGCGGCTCACCTATTATACTTTGTCATTAAAAACCACCCATTCTCTGATGGCAACAAGCGCTCTGGCGCCTTTCTTTTCCTTCTCTATCTTCGGCAGGAGGGAATGCGACTGCCTCTGGATGAAATGGGTTTGACTGCGCTGACCCTGCTGATTGCCGAGAGTGACCCAAAAGCCAAAGGTCTAATGGTTCGTCTGGTGATGAACCTACTGGCCCCCAATACCTGAGAGGCGAGACCTGAATGAGTCCGACCGCCCCAATAGCTTCCAAAGTCTGGAGTTTCTGCCTCACGCTTTGATTCGTGCCATGGTGGGTTGCGTACGTTCGGAACCTACAAGAATGTCTGGTATTACGATTATCGTACCAGTAGGGTAATGAGCCAGCCGCTTTTCTCAGGCTAGCGAGGGTCGCTCTGCGACTCGGCCTCTTTCCGGCTCCAATCAACTACTTGGGTGCTCAGCGTCTTGCCCGCCTGTCCGAAGGCGTCTACCACGTCTTCCAGTTGGTTGCTTCGGCTGGGTTGGCGTACGTCGAAGCGCTCGGTGGCCACGACCTGCTGAGAGGCGCTTTGAATCAGTTGGGCCTCCAGGGCGATGACGACCTCGGTCGAACCGTTCCGGTATTCGCCGTGAAAAGCGCGCAGGTCACTGGTCAGAACCAGGTCCGTTCGGGCGCTGCTGCGTTCGCTGAGCACCGCTTCAAAGGCCCCGCTCTGGCGCAGTGTTTCAATCAGGCGCTCGCGCACCAGGGCCGGGGCGTTGTCACTCCAGCGCCCGTCCGGGAAGACATTGATTTTGGAGGCCTCGGGCTTGACCAGAATTCGGGTGCTGTTGAGGGGGCCGTTGGCGCTGGGGGTGTCCAGGCGCAAAGTCAGCGGCAGCGTTTCGACGGAGGCGACCGAGGTGGCGGGGCTCAATTCATAGACGGCGGTCTGCTCCTGGCTCGGAAAGGGGCTGCAGGCGGCCACCCACAAAGTGGCGCCCAGGAGTCCGGCAAGGCTGAAACGGGGCGGCAAGCGTAGGCGTATCACGGGTTGAACTCCTCAATGGCATCGCGCCCGAACAGCAGGTCCGAGGGGTCCTCCTCCAGGTGGCGCGACAATTGTTGCAGTGAATCCAGAGTGCTGCGCAGCTCGCGCAGGGCTGGGCCCAGGTCATTGATGCCGCGCAGCCCCTGCTCCAGTGAGCCCCGATTGTCGTTCACCAGTTGCTCCAGGGTGGCGAGGGTGCGGTTGGCGCGCTCCAGGGTCTCGCGTCCCTGGTGGTCCACCAGAGTGTTCATACGCACGGTCAGTTGGCTGGCTTCGGTCATTAGCCGGTTGAATTGCGCCAGCCCGTCGGTGATCTCGCCCCGTTGCTCTGCCAGAGTGTCGGTGGTGGCTTTCAGGTTGTGAATCACTCGGGTCAGGTTCGCCGTATTCTCGTCCGAGAGCAGCCGGTTGGCGTTTTCCAACAGCCGGTTGATGTTGGTGATGATGGTCTCGCCATTGGCCAGCAGGTCGCTCAATGGCGAGGGCTCGGCCTGAATCAGGGCAGGGTTTTCCCGGTTGCTTTGGAGTCGCGGGCTGCCCGGGTCGCCGCCGCGCAACTGAATGCTCATCTGTCCGGTAATGTTGGCCAGCGCCAGGCTGGCAGTGGTGTCCTCGGTGATGGGGATGTCCCGGTACACCCGGATGAGGGCGAGCACCCGGCGGGGGTTCTCGGGGTCGAAGTCCAGCCCCACGACATCCCCCACTTCAATGCCGCTATAGAGCACGGCGTTGCCTACCGCCAGCCCCGTGACCGCGCGGTCGAACCCGATATCGTAGTAACGATAGTCCCGGTCGGAGGTGGCCTGTCCCAGCCAGAGCGCAAACAGCAGGGCGGCGCCGATGGCGAGCACCGTAAACAAACCGATCAATACGTGATGGGCTCTGGGTTCCATATCAGCTCTCCTGATGGGGCTGGGCCGCAGTCTGGGCAGCGCGGCCGCGAGGGCCATGAAAGTAGTCGTGAATCCAGGGGTCGTCGTGGTTGGCCACCACCGGCAGACGATCGGCCACCAGTACGCGCTGCTGCGCCAACACCGCCACGCGGTCACAGGCAGTATACAGAGTATCCAAATCGTGGGTAATGAGGAACACGGTCAGCCCCAGGGCGTTGCGCAGGGTGACAATCAACTCGTCAAAGGCGGCGGCGCCAATCGGGTCCAGCCCGGCGGTGGGCTCATCGAGAAACAGGATTTCCGGGTCAAGCGCCAGAGCGCGGGCCAGGGCGGCGCGCTTGATCATGCCTCCCGACAGCTCCCTGGGGTATTTGCGGGCGGCCTCCTTGGGGAGCCCGGCCAGCGCCAGTTTCACCCGGGCCAGATACTCCGCGTCCCGGCGCTTCAGGCGCGCCTGTTCAATCAGGGGCAGAGCGACGTTCTCCTGCAGGTTCAGCGAGCTGAACAGCGCGCCCTGCTGAAACAGAACACCAAATGGGCAGGCCAGGGTGGTCTCGGTTGGCGCGCCGGGCTGTTGCAGGTTGCGTTCGACCACTTCGATGCGCCCGGCCTGGGGTTTGTGCAAGCCGATGATGCTGCGCAGCAGCACCGACTTGCCGGTGCCCGAGCCGCCCACAACGCCGAGAATTTCACCCTGAAGAATATCCAGATCCAGCTGCTCATGGACGCTGACCGAACCAAAGCGGTTGGTCAGCCCCCGAATGGTGATCAGGGGGCCATCACTATTTACGTGGGAGCGACTCACCAGCCCATCTCCATGAAAAACAGCGCCGCGACGGCGTTGAGCAAAATGACCATAAAGATGGACTGAACCACGCTTGAGGTGGTGTGCTCACCCACGGACTCGGCACTGCCGGTGACTTTGAAGCCCTCCACGCAGCCAATCACGGCGATCACAAAGGCGAAAAAGGGCGCTTTGCTGATGCCCACCAGGAAGTGGTGCTCGGGAATGTCGTTCTGCAGAATGGTCACGAACTGCAACATCGATATGTCCAGAGTGAAGTAGCAGACCAGCATACCCCCGAAAATGCCGCTGAGCATGCCGACAAACGCCAGTATGGGGAGGGCGATCATCATGGCGACCACTCGCGGTAAGACCAGCAGCTCCACCGGGTTGAGCCCCAGGGCCTGTATGGCGTCTATTTCTTCGTTGGCTTTCATGGAGCCGAGCTCGGCGGCAAAGGCGCTGGCGGTGCGCCCGGCGAGCAAAATGGCGGCGAGCAGCACTCCAAACTCGCGCAGAAAAGAATAGGCCACCAAGTTCACGGTGTAGATGGTAGCCCCGAACTCTTCCAGTACGGTGGCCCCCAGAAACGCAACCACCGCCCCCACCAGGAACGTCAGCAGCGCCACAATAGGTACCGCCTCCAGGCCGGTTTGCTGGAGGTGGGCGCACAGCGGAGTAATGCGCCAGCGGTGTGGTTTGGGCAGGTTCTTTACCAGCGTCACCATCACCACGCCGATAAACCCGAGCAACATTTTCTGTTGGCGCCAAAGGGCTTCCGTACGCCGTCCGAGATCGGCCAGCGATGCGGCCAACGACGAGGGCCGCGGGTGTTTGGAGGGGAGGGGCTGGCAGAGGGTCTCGGCAATGGTTTCCAGCAGAGCCTGCCGAGCGGGCGACAGCTCGTCGGCCCAGTCGGCCACGCGTGTCAGTCGCTCGGCGCCGATCAGCTCTACCAGCAGAGCGGCGCCGGCGGTGTCGACCACATCGATGGTACCGAGCTCGATCGGGGTCTCGGCGGGAATGGGGCCGCATTTGGCAACGCGGGCCTTGAGGACGCGGTAGTGCCCCAGAGTCCAGTTTCCGGTAACCCGAATGCCACCGTCATGGTGCTCGACACGTCCGGCTTGTGATTGAATCGCTGCCATTGTCAGAGGCCCGCAGGCCAATTCTCGCTGTGAAAATCAGGGTTGAAGGGGCAGTGTAGCAGCTGAGTACCCCGGAGCGCAGGCCTGGGCTGCGCAGAATGGCGACCGTTTGAGGTCGGCGATCAGGAAACCGGCATTTCCATTGGACAGCACCCGCCACCTCGCGTAAAATTGCGGCGAAATTACACTTGGCCTAAACGCCGGTCAGCAGGATTGTCTCAAAGCGAGATGGGCTTAGAAACCCTTACCAAGGGGTGTTCGATGTCATCTCGCTTTTTTGCACCCGCGGCCGGGCTTTCACTCGCGCGCAGTCCGTCTAGCATACCGCTGATTTCGCACCCTCCGGGTTGTGCGGCTGCCTCGTTGAGCCTGTGGAAAGGCGTGAAATGCCCGGTGACACGGCCGTTGTTACCATGCTTGAGGAGGTTGACTTGACTACTGGGGCTCCCACACCCGCTGTACTTGTACTAGAAGACGGCAGTATTTTCCGCGGTACCGCCATTGGTGCCGAAGGCCTATCAGTGGGCGAGGTGGTGTTCAATACCTCCATGACCGGCTACCAGGAAATCGTGACCGATCCCTCCTACGCGCGGCAGATCGTCACTCTGACTTACCCTCACATCGGCAATACCGGCACCACCTCCGAGGACTCGGAGTGTGAGAAGAGCTGGGCCGCCGGTCTGGTCATCCGGGACCTGCCGCTGCTGGCGAGCAACTTCCGCAGTGAGCAGAGCCTGCCGGAGTGGCTGAAGTCGCAGAACATCATCGGTATTGCCGATATCGACACCCGCCGGCTGACCCGTATCCTGCGGGACAAGGGCGCCCAGAACGGCTGCTTGATGGCCGGCGAGATCGACGAGGACAAAGCCCTGGCGGAAGCCAAGGCTTTTGCCGGCCTCAAGGGCATGGACCTGGCGAAGGAGGTCAGTGTTAAGGCGTCCTATAAGTGGAACGAGGGCACCTGGCAACTGGGTAAAGGCCACGTCACCCCAACTGGCGAGCGCCCCTACAAAGTGGTGGCGTTCGACTATGGCGTAAAGCGCAATATCCTGCGCATGCTCGTCGACCGCGGCTGCGACATTACGGTGGTCCCGGCCCAGACGCCGGCCCGCGAGGTGTTGGCGATGAAGCCGGACGGCGTGTTCCTGGCCAATGGCCCCGGCGACCCGGAGCCCTGCACCTACGCCATTGAGGCGATTAAGGAAATCGTGGATACCGACCTTCCCGTCTTCGGTATCTGCCTGGGCCACCAGCTACTGGCTCTGGCCTCCGGCGCCAAAACCCTGAAAATGAAGTTCGGCCACCACGGCGCCAACCACCCGGTGCAGGACCTGGAAACCGGGCGGGTGATGATCACCGCTCAGAACCACGGTTTCGCCGCCGATGAAGCCACTCTGCCGGATAACCTGAAAGCGACGCACCGCTCGCTCTTTGACGGCTCGCTGCAGGGCATCCACCGCACGGACAAGCCCGCCTTTAGCTTCCAGGGCCACCCGGAAGCCAGCCCAGGCCCTCACGATGCCGACGGGTTGTTTGACCACTTTATTGATTTAATGAAAGACGCGAAACGGTGAACGGGGCGCGCTGAGCCCAGCGCTCAGGCACCGATAGAGGCACCGAGAACCCTTTGAACCGATTCGCAGAGCGAGACTGAGATGCCAAAACGTACCGACATTAACAGCATTCTGATCCTGGGCGCGGGCCCCATCGTGATCGGCCAGGCCTGTGAGTTTGACTACTCCGGTGCCCAGGCCTGTAAGGCCCTGCGCGAGGAGGGCTACCGGGTAATTCTGGTGAACTCCAATCCGGCTACTATCATGACCGACCCGGCCATGGCCGATGCCACCTACATTGAGCCCATCGAGTGGCAGACGGTGGAGAAGATCATTGAGAAGGAAAACCCGGATGTGGTGCTGCCCACCATGGGTGGTCAGACCGCGCTGAACTGTGCCCTGGACCTGGCCAAGCACGGCGTGCTGGAGAAGTACGGCGTGGAGCTGATCGGCGCCAATGAAGCGGCCATTAACATGGCTGAGGACCGCGACCTGTTCGACCAGGCCATGAAGCGCATCGGCTTGGAGTGCGCCAACGCCAAAATCGTCCACTCCATGGAAGAGGCGATGGAAATGCCCAAGCAGTTTGGCTTTCCCTGCATTATTCGCCCCTCCTTTACCATGGGCGGCTCCGGCGGCGGGATCGCTTACAACTGGGAAGAGTTTGAAGAAATCTGCCAGCGCGGTATCGAGCTCTCGCCCGTCAACGAGCTGTTGATTGACGAGTCCCTGCTGGGCTGGAAGGAATACGAGATGGAGGTCGTTCGGGACAAGAACGATAACTGCATCATCATTTGCGCCATCGAAAACTTCGACCCCATGGGCGTACATACCGGTGACTCCATCACCGTGGCCCCGGCTCAAACCCTGACCGACAAGGAATACCAAATCATGCGCAACGCCTCGTTGGCGGTGCTGCGTGAAATCGGGGTGGAAACCGGCGGCTCCAACGTACAGTTCGCGGTAAACCCCGATGACGGGCGCATGGTGGTGATCGAGATGAACCCGCGGGTGTCCCGCTCCTCCGCCCTGGCCTCCAAAGCCACCGGCTTCCCGATCGCTAAAGTCGCCGCCAAGCTGGCCGTGGGCTACACCCTCGATGAGCTGCAAAACGAAATTACCGGCGGTGCCACGCCGGCCTCGTTCGAGCCCTCCATCGATTACGTGGTAACCAAGATTCCGCGTTTCACCTTCGAAAAGTTTGGGGATGCGGATGCCCGCCTGACCACCCAGATGAAGTCTGTGGGCGAGGTGATGGCCATCGGCCGAACCTTCCAGGAGTCTCTGCAAAAAGCCATGCGCGGGCTGGAAGTGGGCTCATCGGGCTTTGAGTCCAAGGTGGATCTGCAGGATAGCGATACGCTCTCTCGCCTGCGGCGCGAGCTGAGTACCCCGGGCGCGGAGCGTCTGTGGTACCTGGGGGATGCGTTCCGCACGGGCATGAGTGTAGAAGAAGCATTCGAGCTGTCCAAAATCGACCCCTGGTTCCTGGTGCAGGTCAAAGACCTGATCGACTCCGAGCAAGCCCTGGAAGGCAAGGCCGTGCAGAACCTGGACGCCGACCTGCTGTTCCGCTTGAAGCGCAAGGGTTTTTCCGACAAGCGATTGTCGCTGCTGTTGCATACCAGCGAACAGGCCGTGCGCAGCCGCCGGCACGAACTGAACATTCGCCCGGCCTACAAACGGGTGGACACCTGCGCGGCGGAATTCGCCACTTCCACCGCGTACATGTACTCCACCTACGAGGAGGAGTGCGAAGCCCACCCGAGCGATAAGCAAAAGATTCTGGTGATTGGCGGCGGTCCCAACCGCATCGGGCAGGGCATTGAATTTGACTACTGCTGCGTGCACGCGGCCTTCGCCATGCGCGATGAAGGTTACGAGACCATCATGGTCAACTGTAACCCGGAGACCGTCTCCACCGATTACGACACCTCCGACCGGCTGTTTTTCGAGCCGGTAACGCTGGAAGATGTGCTGGAGATTGTCCACACGGAAAAACCCAAGGGCGTGATTGTGCAGTTTGGTGGGCAGACGCCGCTGAAACTCGCCCGGGCACTGGAAGCCGAGGGCGTGCCCATTATCGGCACCACCCCGGATGCCATCGACCGGGCGGAAGACCGCGAGCGCTTCCAGGGCATGATTCAAAAGCTCAACCTGAAGCAGCCGCCCAACGCTATTGTCCGCTCCTTTGAAGAAGCGCTGATTGCGGCCAAGGAAGTGGGGTATCCGCTGGTGGTGCGTCCCTCCTACGTGCTGGGCGGCCGGGCCATGGAAATCGTGTATAAAGAAGAAGAGCTACGCGGTTACATGACCACGGCGGTCGAGGTGTCCGAAGACGCACCGGTGTTGCTCGATCACTTCCTCAGCTCGGCCATCGAGGTAGACGTGGATGCGGTCTGCGACGGCCAGGATGTGGTGATCGGCGGCATCATGCAGCACATCGAACAGTGTGGGGTTCACTCCGGTGACTCCGCCTGCTCCCTGCCGCCGTACTCGCTGCCCCACGAGGTGCAGGACGAAATGCGCGAGCAGATCAAGGCCATGGCGCTAGAGTTGGGCGTGGTCGGGCTGATGAACACTCAACTGGCCTACCAGGACGGGGTTATCTACGTGATCGAGGTGAACCCGCGCGCTTCTCGCACCGTGCCGTTCGTCTCCAAGTGCATTGGCGTGTCCCTGGCGAAGGTGGCAGCGCGCTGCCAAGCGGGCATTAGCTTGAAAGATCAGGGGTTCACCAAGGAAATTGTGCCGGATTACTACAGCGTGAAAGAAGCGGTTTTCCCCTTCAACAAGTTCCCCGCTGTAGATCCCATCCTCGGGCCGGAAATGAAGTCCACCGGCGAGGTGATGGGGGTGGGAGATACCTTTGGCGAGGCGTTCGCCAAGTCCCAGCTTGGCGCGGGCAGCAAGCTGCCCACCAGCGGCACCGCCTTTATCAGTGTGCGGGACGTGGACAAGCCCGGCGTGGTGGTGGTTGGCAAAGAGCTGCACAGCCTTGGTTTCAAACTGGTGGCCACCCGTGGCACGGCCGCGGTCCTCAAGGAGGCCGGCCTGACCGTTGATGTGGTGAACAAGGTCGTCGAAGGGCGCCCCCACATCGTGGATATGATCAAGAACGACCAGATCAACCTGATCGTCAATACCACCGAAGGGCGGCAAGCGACACGCGACTCCGCCTCTATTCGTCGCAGTGCTGAAAATCACCGGGTCTACTATACTACGACCCTGGCCGCCGGTGAGGCGGTGTGCATGGCACTGCGTTTTGGTCAATTTACAGAAGTGCGGCGCTTGCAGGAGCTGCACGGGAGGATTGGTGCATGAACAAGGTACCGATGACAGTGGAAGGCGCGGAAGCCCTGCGCCACGAGTTGGATGATTTAAAAAAGGTTCAGCGCCCGCGCATTACCCAGGCCATCGCCGAGGCGCGCGAGCACGGGGACCTGAAGGAAAACGCCGAATACCATGCGGCGCGCGAACAGCAGAGCTTCTGCGAGGGCCGCATCCAGGAGATTGAAGGTAAGCTAAGCAACGCCCAGATCATCGACGTGAAGGCCATTGAGCCTTCGGGCAAAGTGATCTTTGGCACTACCGTGACCATCGTCAACACGGAAACCGACCAGGAAGTGCGCTACAAGATCGTGGGCGATGACGAGTCCGACGTGAAGAACAACAAGATTTCCGTCAACTCACCCATAGCCCGTGCCCTGATCGGCAAGGAAGAAGGAGACATCGCCATGGTGAAAACCCCAGGCGGCGAAGTCGAATACGAAATCGACAAAGTAGAGCACATTTAACACGCGAACGGGCACGGCGCGTGGACGTAGGGTAGGTAAGGGCGCGGAGCGCCCGCCACCTACCATCCTTGCCCCAATGAACCCGCTCCGCTCTACCGCAACAAATTCGACAACTTCGGGTTGGGCTTCGGATTCGCCCGATACAGCAGCGCAATCTTGCCCACCTGCTGAACCAGCTCCACCCCGGGCAGGGCCGCCAGCTCATCGAGCAGGATTTTGCGGTCCTCGCGCTCGCCCACCGCGATCTTGACCTTGATCAGCTCGTGGTCATCCAGCGCGCGGTTGAGCTCGGCGCGCACCCCGTCACTCAAGCCGTTGTCGCCCAGGGTGACAATAGGCTTTAGGTTGTGTCCCAGGGCTCGGAACTGTTTCTTGCGGTCGGCGCTCAGCGGCATGACAATACCTTCAAATCGTTCGGGTGGAAAAAGCCCGTCATTGTAACCCATCTCCGCCGGAACCATCATGGCCAGATCGAAAAGCAGCAACCGCTGGTTGGACGAACACTTCAACGACCCCTACGTAAAGCAGTCCCAAAAGGACGGCTACCGCTCCCGGGCCAGCTACAAACTGGTGGAGCTGGACAAAAAGGACAAACTCCTTAAACCGGGCATGACCGTGGTGGATCTGGGCGCGGCGCCCGGAGGCTGGTCCCAGGTGGCGGCGGAAAAGGTCGGAGAGCGCGGCCGGGTGCTGGCCTCGGACATCCTCCCCATGGATGCCATCGCCGGGGTCGATTTTATCCAGGGCGACTTTACCGAAGAGGCCGTGTTGGAGCAGCTTCTTGCAACGTTGGGCGAGGCCCGGGCCGACCTTGTAATCTCCGACATGGCCCCCAACATGAGTGGTATGAACGCTGTGGACCAGCCTGCCGCCATGTATCTGGTGGAACTGGCCCTGGATATGGCCCACCAGGTATTGAAACCTGGCGGGCATTTTGTTGCCAAAGTGTTTCATGGCGAGGGGTTTGACCCCTTGTTGCGAGACACGCGCAACGCTTTTGCCAAGGTGGCAGTGCGCAAGCCCGACGCCTCCCGCGCCCGCTCCCGGGAGGTTTACCTGGTGGCCCGGGGTTATAAAGGCTGATTTATGCCCTGATAGGGCGTCTTTATTGGTATGAAGGTGCCTTTGGGCACTATACTGTCACCGAATTGCAGTGAAAAACGAGGGTACCTCCTTGAACGACATGACCAAAAATCTCATCCTCTGGTTGATCATCGCCGCCGTGCTGTTCACGGTCTTCCAGGGGTTCAACCAGTCGACCACCAGCGAGCCCCTCAGCTATTCGGACTTTGTTCAGGCGGTGCAGAACGACCGTGTGCGCGAGGTCACGCTTCAGGGGCTCACCGCCCGCGGTACCTACTCTGACGGGAGCGAGTTCCGGACCACCCTGCCGCAGATCGGCGATCAGCAGCTAATGAACGACCTGCTGAACAACAACGTCACCGTCTACAACAAAGAGCCGGAGCGCCCGAGCCTTTGGCATCAATTGCTGGTGGCCAGTTTCCCGATCCTCATCATCATCGCGGTCTTTCTGTTCTTTATGCGCCAAATGCAAGGCGGCATGGGGGGTAAAAGTGGCCCTATGAGCTTTGGCAAAAGCAAGGCCAAGCTTTTGGGGGAAGACCAAGTTAAAACCACCTTTTCCGACGTGGCCGGCGTGGACGAAGCCAAGGAAGAGGTGCAGGAACTGGTGGAGTACCTGAAAGACCCCTCCAAATTCCAGCGCCTGGGCGGCCAGATTCCGCGCGGCGTGCTTATGGCCGGCCCTCCGGGTACCGGTAAAACCCTGCTCGCCAAGGCGATCGCGGGGGAGGCGAAAGTGCCATTTTTCTCCATCTCCGGCTCCGATTTCGTGGAAATGTTTGTCGGCGTGGGCGCCTCGCGCGTGCGCGATATGTTCGATCAGGCGAAAAAGCAGGCGCCTTGCATCATCTTTATTGATGAAATTGACGCCGTGGGCCGCCATCGCGGCGGCGGCCATGGCGGTGGCCATGACGAACGTGAGCAAACGCTCAACCAGCTGTTGGTGGAAATGGACGGCTTTGAAGGCAATGAAGGCGTCATTGTGATCGCCGCCACCAACCGCCCGGATGTGCTGGATAAGGCCTTGCTGCGACCCGGCCGCTTTGACCGTCAGGTGGTGGTTGGCTTGCCCGACATCCGGGGCCGGGAGCAGGTGCTGAAAGTCCACATGCGCAAGGTGCCCATCGACGAGAGCGTCGAGGCCCTCACCATCGCCCGGGGTACTCCCGGCTTCTCCGGCGCGGACTTGGCCAACCTGGTTAACGAAGCCGCTCTGTTTGCCGCTCGCGGCAATAAGCGCCTGGTGACCATGGAAGAGTTTGAAAAGGCCCGGGACAAAATCATGATGGGCGCGGAACGCCGCTCCATGGTGATGAGCGAGCAGGAAAAAGAAAATACGGCCTATCACGAGGCGGGCCACGCCATTGTGGGCAAAATCGTGCCAGAGCATGACCCGATCCATAAGGTCACCATTATTCCTCGTGGCCGGGCATTGGGTGTGACCCAGTTCCTGCCCGAAGGCGACAAGTACAGCATGAGCCGGCGGGCGATCGAATCCAGCATTTGTACCCTGTTCGGCGGCCGGATCGCCGAGGACATGACCCTCGGGTCGGAAGGCATTACCACCGGTGCGTCCAACGACATCGAGCGGGCCACCGAGCTGGCGCGCAACATGGTCACCAAATGGGGGCTCTCCGAAAAGCTGGGGCCGCTGCATTATGGGGAAGACGAAGGCGTAATGCCGGGCACCGGCTCGGTCAACTACTCGGGGGAAACCTCGAAGATGATTGACCAGGAAACGCGCCGTATTATTGATGAATGCTACAAGCGGGCCGAGCAGATTCTGCACGATAACCGCGACATTCTGCAGGCCATGAAGGACGCCCTGATGGAGTACGAAACCATCGACTCCGAGCAGGTGGACGACCTGATGAACCGTCGCAAAGTCCGTCCTCCGAGAGACTGGCATGACGACGACTTCAATGGTCACCTCCGCGGTCAAGGTGGTGGCGGTGAGTCCGCCGACGGCAAATCCTCCGACAAGGGTGCTGATGACAAAAAGTCCGGCCCCATCGGTGGCCCCGCCGAAGACCACTAAGCGGTCTGTTATAATCCCCGGCCAAGCGCCCTTGATGAACCATTGAGGACGCTTGCCGGGGATTTGTGTTCCCGCCCCCTCAAACCAGCCGATAGTTTGGAACCGTAGCTTTGTTGCCGACACCTCAGCCCATGCGTTTTGGCCGTCACACACTGGACCTGTCCCAGCCCCGGATCATGGGCATTCTAAATACCACGCCCGACTCGTTCTCCGACGGGGGTAGCTACTACCGCGACGGACGCCTGGCATTGGATTTGGCCCTAGAGCGGGCTCGGCAGATGCTGGCTGAAGGCGCTGAGATAATCGACGTCGGCGGCGAATCCACCCGCCCGGGCTCCACGCCGGTGAGCGAGGCGGAAGAGCTCGACAGAGTCGTACCCGTGGTCCAGGCGCTGGTGAACGAGCTGGGCGCCCTGGTGTCCGTGGATACCAGCAACCCGACGGTCATTCGGGAGACGGCCAAGGCCGGCGCCGGTTTGATTAACGATGTGCGGGCGCTGCAGAAAGAAGGCGCCCTGGAGGCGGCCGCGGCTACCGGTTTACCGGTCTGTCTGATGCACATGCAAGGCACGCCCGAAACCATGCAGGCCCACCCCCGCTATGATGACCCCGTGGAAGATGTGAAGTCCTTCCTGACCACCCGGGTTGAAGCCTGCCAAACTGCGGGCATTACCGCCGAGCGTATTCTGCTGGATCCGGGCTTTGGCTTCGGAAAAACGTTGGAGCACAACCTGGCCCTTTTGCGCCGGCTGGACGAGTTCCGGGCCCTGGGTTTCCCCGTCTTGGTGGGGCTATCCCGCAAGTCCATGTTGGGTAAGTTGTTGGGCCGAGAGGTCAATGAGCGACTGCCCGGTAGTCTGGCGCTGGCACTGGCCTCGATTCAGCGCGGCGCCGCCGTCATTCGGGTACACGATGTCGCGGCAACTCGCGATGTTCTGGCCGTACAGGCCGCCCTGGCCGAGGCGTAAGATTAACGAATAACACTTTAAGGGGAGCAAGGAACCTTATGGCGCGACAATATTTCGGAACCGATGGTATCCGCGGCGAGGTGGGCGAAGCGCCCATTACCCCGGACTTTATGTTGAAGCTGGGCTGGGCCGCCGGCCGAGTGTTGGTGGACCGTTTCTCTGGCCCCAATATGATCCTGATCGGCAAAGACACCCGTATCTCCGGCTACATGTTCGAGTCGGCCCTCCAGGCCGGGCTTATTAACGCCGGCGTCGATGTCGGGCTTCTGGGGCCCATGCCCACTCCCGGCATCGCCTACCTGACCCGGACTTTTCAGGCCCAGGCCGGCATTGTGATCAGCGCCTCCCACAACGCCTACGGCGACAACGGCATCAAATTTTTCAGCGGTAACGGCACCAAACTCCCGGACGATGTGGAGCTCGCCATCGAAGAGCAGCTCCAGCAGCCCATGACCACCGCTGATCGCCTGGGCAAAGCCCGCCGGATTGAAGACGCCTCCGGCCGGTATATCGAATTCTGCAAGGGCACCATGCCCTGGGGTTTCAGTCTCCAGGGGCTGCAGATAGTGGTGGACTGTGCCAACGGCGCCACCTACCACATCGCCCCCAGCGTCTTTAGCGAGCTCGGCGCCAAGGTCATTCCCGTGGCGGCGGACCCCAACGGCACTAACATTAACCGTGGCTGCGGCTCCACCAAGACCGAAATGGTCAAAGAGAAGGTGATGGAGTTGGGGGCGCACCTGGGTATTGCCTTCGACGGCGATGGCGACCGGGTCATGTTCGTGGACCACCGGGGCGAGATCGTCGACGGCGACGAGCTGCTCTACATCATCGCCGATTACCAGCAACGCTACAGCGGCGGCTGCGACGGGGTGGCCGGCACTCTGATGAGCAACTTCGGCATGGAGCTGGCTCTCAAGAAAATTGGTGTTCCGTTCGGGCGCGCCAAGGTTGGGGACCGCTACGTCATCGAAATGATGCGCGAGAAGGGGTGGACGCTCGGGGGTGAATCCTCCGGCCATATTGTGTGCAGCAATGTCACCACCACTGGGGACGGCATTATCTCTGCCCTACAGGTATTGTTAGCGCTCACTACCATGGGCGACTCGCTGCACAACATCAAAAAAGGCATGTATAAAATGCCGCAAACCATGATCAACGTACGCCGCTCCCGCCAGATCAACTTGGACGAGGACGCCGCCATCCAGGCGGCCATTGCCGATGTCGAGGCACAGCTGGCCGGCAGCGGTCGAGTGCTCCTGCGTCCTTCCGGCACCGAGCCCGTGGTTCGGGTAATGGTAGAAGGGGAAGACAAGGTCAGGGTTAAGGAGCTGTGTCAGGAGCTGGCCGCCGCCGTGGAAAAAGCCCTCAATTAGATCGGTTGCCAGCGGGAGCCTGCCACGGCCCGCTGAGCTACACTGATGGAAAACACGGGCATAAAACGCCCGTGAGAGGGCTAAACCAAAGTCCACCAACCGACCAGCTGAGAGAAATGCGGGGCCGGGAGCGATTTGGGATTGTATGTTCTCCCCAACTTCGCTAACATTGGCGCCCGCTTTAAGGGGGACCCCTTGAACGAGAGTAAAACACGCCGGCGTTTGGTCGTCGGCAACTGGAAAATGAACGGTAACCTGGCAACGAACGCCGAGTTGCTGGATGGCATCACCGCCCAGTGGCAGGGCGTAGACGGCGTGGACGCGGCCCTGTGCCCCCCGTTTGTTTACCTCAGCCAAGCGGCTCACGCACTGAAAAACAGCGTGATTGAGCTGGGGGCCCAGAGCGTCAACGAACACGACGCCGGCGCCTTTACCGGAGAGATTTCCGGGGCGATGTTGGATGACTTGGGATGCCGCTACGTGATCGTCGGTCACAACGAGCGGCGCCGTTTGGAAGGCGAAACAGA
Organism: Marinimicrobium locisalis; assembly: GCF_039822625.1. Taxonomy (NCBI): domain Bacteria; kingdom Pseudomonadati; phylum Pseudomonadota; class Gammaproteobacteria; order Cellvibrionales; family Cellvibrionaceae; genus Marinimicrobium; species Marinimicrobium locisalis. Next base: position 53,208 of record NZ_JBDLLG010000022.1, on the reverse strand, counting down.
AGCCCGCGTGGCGGATAAGTTTCACGCTGCCCTTCAGGCCGGACTGATACCCATCCTTTGTGTGGGAGAGTCCGAACAAGAGCGGGACGCCGGCCAAGCGCTCGAAACCATCGGCCGCCAGTTGGGGGTCGTCATCGAGCGTGTCGGGCTTCAGGCCTTTGAGAACGCCGTGGTTGCCTACGAGCCCGTATGGGCGGTAGGCACCGGAAAAGTGGCCAGCCCCGAGCAAGCGGAAGAAGTGCATCGCTTCATTCGCGCCGAGCTGGGCAAGTTAGGGCCACAGACACAAATTTTGTACGGAGGCAGCGTCAAGCCGGGCAACGCCGAACAACTGTTCGCCCTGCCGGATATTGACGGAGCCTTACTCGGCGGCGCTTCACTGAACGCCGACGACTTTGTCGCCATTTGCAAAGCTGCCGGTTAACGCGGTGGCTTTGAAACGCTCACGGAGCGTTATTGCTTAGAGAGAAGAGAAATACCATGGAAAACCTCGTTCTCGCGGTACATGTACTGACAGCCCTGGCCATTATTGCCCTCATCCTGCTTCAGCAGGGCAAGGGCGCGGTCGCTGGCGCCTCCTTCGGTTCCGGCGCCTCGCAAACCGTATTCGGCAGCCAGGGCGGCGGCAGCTTCTTTACCCGCATGACTGCGATCTTCGCCGTCGTATTCTTCGCCACCAGTTTTGGTTTGGCCATCATCGCCAAAAACAAAGCCGGCGTTGCAGGCGACGCGGACATCCCCTCGGCGGTAGAGCAGCGGGCCCCGGCCGCGGAAGAATCCGAAGTCCCGGAAGTAGAAGGTAGTTCAACCGCCCCGGCGGAAGAAGTCCCCGAAGCACCGGAGTCTTCAAACTAAGTGAGTTCGACAAGTAGTTAGATTAACCCGTTTAATGCTCAAGTGGCGGAATGGGTAGACGACGCACATGGATGTGCTAGTGTCGCGGGAGGCAGGATGCCGGGAGCGACCACGCGTAGCGTGTCGGAAATGTGGCACGGACTACGCAAAGAAAGAAACAGTTAGATTGACCCCGTTTAATGCCCAAGTGGTGGAATTGGTAGACACGCTATCTTGAGGGGGTAGTGGCGCAAGCCGTGCCGGTTCAAGTCCGGCCTTGGGCACCATATTAAAGAAGGCTCTCCTTGCGGAGGGCCTTTTTTTATGTGTGCCAGTCCGGACCGAGGTCCGGCGTTGACTCGGCGCTTCCCTGCGCCTCGGTCCTTCGGACCGGCGTTGCCGTCCTAATTTGTTCCAGACCAATTAGTGGGCACCATACTAAAGAACGCTTCCTAGCGGAGGGCCTTTATCAAGCTTGTTGCCAGGTGGAAAGGCCGCCCACAATCGCGCCAAGCACCTCGCCAGAGGCTCTGAGCCAACAGAGCCTGCAACTAAAGGAAAGTGATAAGCGGCAACGAGAACCATGCAATTCCAGCCAAAGTTCCGATGATCATTAGGGAAAACTGAATGATACAGGTGGCCCGCAAACCCTTGCCGATGGGCAGGGGCGTTTCAAGGCCTTTGAAGCGTCGTTTTTTTGCCATGGTAGGCCAGGCAACCAAATAAATATAGTTGATGGCCTTGACCAGATACAGGGGGAAGAACCGGTAGTTGATCTGTTCCGCACGATTAAAGTAGGGAGCCTTAAACAGAATTGGGTCCAGTCGTGAGGATAGCAGCCGGTGAAGGATATACAGTACAGGGTAATAGATTGCACCGATCGCGAATATGATTAGCGTGAGGATAAACCCGACGAGTACAAGTGGCTGGGTGTCTTCCATAGGCCATTCACAGTGGCGTTATTAAAACGTAGAGGTTCTGATTGGTTACGCAAACGCCAGGAATAGAACCCAAATAATTCCCACCAGCACTCCAAATATCATCAGGGAAACCTGAAAGATACAAGTGGCTCGCAAGCCCCTGCTAATAGGCAAGGGCGTTTCAAGGCCTTTGAAGCGGCGCTTCTTGGCCATGGTGGGCCATGCTACCAAGTAGATATAGTTGATGGCCTTGACCAGGTACAGCGGGAAGAACCGGTAATTAATTTGTTCCGCACGATTAAAGTAAGGCTCCCTAAGCAATATTGGGTCCAGGCGCGGAGAGAGTAGTTTGTGAAGAACGTACCACATTAACAAGGCCGGAATATTAATTGCGAAGCCAGCGGCTGTCAGAATGATTGCCGTTAACATTATTGGGGTTACTTCTGACATTTATCTGTTAGCTCCGCATGTTCCGAGGTGATCATCAGCGCTGAAAAGTGCCTAACCCTTGCGTGATCTGTTGTGTGGCGGACGAACTGGTTGATCGGCCCGTGCGGCAGATTGCGTCTATATTGGCCTCCTCAACGAAATCGATTTGTCGACCATGCCGATCATAGAACCGTCTCGATAATATGCTGCCGCCGTAACCGGACGCGGCACCGCCAGCGCCGACAATCAGTGCACCCACCCACCCCACGGGGGTTGCCATGGCTGCGACGGCTATACCAGCACCAACAGCATACAGCAAACCGCCAAATACGCCCCCCACACTCTCCACCAGTATTTCATTCTGCCGATCCCTAGATTCAGTATGCGCGATTTCATGGCAGGCGAGGCCCAGTCCCGCCACTGAGAGGACGACGCCACCCCGGCTGGCCACCTTTGACAGGCTGCTCATCCGGCTGATCTCCCGGTCAATTCTGGCAGTGGGTGATACCCCGTTTCGGCGAGAAATTCGAATCACTTCTCCGGGCGTGCGGTCGCCGTAGAGGATGCCCTGCGTCGGTCCCAGGTTTCTCGACAGCTTCTCCAGCGCCTTGCGGCGGCGGTAGTCGTACTGGTTTTTGGTCAGTTCACCGCTTTGGTAGGCTTCATAGTGAGTGGCTACCTCTCCCACCAGAGGCGTGTTGCTCTTGAAGGTTGTTTTAATCGTGGAGAGGGCTGTCGATCCAGCGCCGATCAAAAAAGGCGAGGCTCTGTGCATGAAGGCTCGCTCCTCGGGGGCGGCCTTCTGCCAATCGGCATTCAGCTGATCAAACCAGGGGGCGTGGACCAGGTCGTCAACTAGATTGACGTTGTGGGGGAAACCCTTGGGTGCGGCGCAGTGCTGGCGCGGAACGCTGAGTTTGATGATTTGCCCGGGGCGGATCAGGTTCGGGTTTCGAATATGATCGTTGGCCTGTAGGATCTGCTGAATAATACCCTGAACCTTGTTCTGGCTCATTGATCCGTAGTAGCGCGAAATAATCCGGTGGAGGTTGTCGCCAGGCTGAATCTCATAGGCGACAAGGTCAAACTGGCTGGAAGCGGCGGGCGCGTTCATCGGGGTTCTCCTTTTCCATGTCTTGGTGACTTGGCGGGATTGTACAGAGCCCATTACTCCCTCGATGTGAAGCGGGTCACAAATAAGGGGTCTAGCTTATCTCGGGGGACGGTGCCGGTGTTATTTGAGCCAATAAATATCCTTATTAATCAATAGGTTGAAGAGAATTTTCAAGTCCAGGGTGCGCCCTTTCCCTGGGGCTCGGCCTACGGCCAGCTTCGCTGTGCCAATTTGCTCTCGGCAAATTGGTAGACGCCATATGAACCCCCGTAGAGGGCGGATCGGTCCGACGTTTCGGAGCGGCAAGCGCATCCGCCGAACCGGGGGTTTTAGCGATTAAAGCTAAGCTGGCGCCTTAGGGTTGGGGCCGTAGTCATTGGCCGCATCGCTGTCCTGAACGAGGAATACAAGCAGAACAATCGCTCCGATAAGCGGGATGAGTGAAATCAGCTGCCACCAACCGGTCCGACCGGTATCGTGTAGGCGTCGCGCGGCGATGGCGATACTGGGAACCAGAAGCGCCAATGCATAGATTGTCGTTACAAACATAGTGCCAAGAACCGCATCAATGACGACGGCGACCACATAGAAAATGAGGTAAAACAGAACATACATCCAGTATTGCTGCCTGGTTGCTCGACCTGTGAAAGTGGCGTACTGCTTGAGTGCATCCGTAAAGTATTCCATTTTATATCCTTGATTGGAGAGTGTGATAAGAGATTGGCACGGGAGACCGAGGCGTACAGCTATCAAAATAGAGCCTGAAAATCCTCATGGCGACCTTGGGGCTCTTTATAATTCTCGCTATAGCAAAGGTTCCGTTGATCGATTTTTATGCAGGCCTGGGTGGCCACATAGCAGCCATAATGTAGTTTATCAATCCTGGCGTGTCCACCCATGCTCGGGAACACGGTTCCGGGGCCGAGGGACAGGGGTTGGAGCTCCTGGGGTCAACTAAAGCATCAAGTTGGCGTAAATCGAAAACGAGAGCCAGCCTATGCCAAGCAAGGTGCCGAGTACCATCATGTAAAACTGAAAGATACACGCGGCCCGCCATGCCTTGCCGATGGGTACGAGCCTCTCAAGCCCTTTCCAGTGAGAAATAGGCTCATTCCGGTTGCGAGAGTGTAGCAAAAGTCACTGTACAGAGACCCATGAGCCTGTCACGGGGTTGAGGCGCTCAATGGTTACGTTTGAAGTTTTGTGTTTTCTGAATCGGGCTGTACCGAATCCTCGGCACAGGTCGGGTCGGGGCACTCCTCCGGCACGGTGGGGTGAGTTTCTTCCTCCTTTTGACGCTCCGCTTCACGTTCGGACTCCCGCAACAGCCACTGCTCCATGCGGGCGTGGATCATTGCGTTTTTCTCGTCGCGTCGCCGAATGTCCGTCGCAAGGTCTTTGTGAAGAGAGAAAGCCATTAGGACCATCAGCAACATAAAAGGAAAGGCGGCGATAATGGAGAGGGTACGAAGGCCGTACAGGCCGCCACTGAGCAAGAGCACGGACGCCATTAACAGCTGCAAGCAGCCCCAGAGGACGCGAACAAAGCGTGTGGGAGTGAGTACGCCTTTAGAGGTGAACATGCCCAGTACGAAGGTGGCTGAATCCGCGGAGGTGACCACAAACATGGAGACCAATATGACCGCCAGAACAGCGGCAACCACGCCCCAGGGCAGCTGGTCGAGGAGCACGTACAGCCCGGAGGGGACTTCCTGGGCCACGGCGTCGGCGATACCGACGCCTTCAAACAGCTCGAAGTGGATGGCGGAGCCCCCAAAGGTCGAGAACCACAGCATGCTCAAGGCCACGGGGACCACCATTACCCCCATGACGAACTCCCGAATGGTTCTTCCCCTTGATATTCGGGCAATAAAACTGCCCACGAAGGGTGCCCAGCTTAAGCCCCATGCCCAGTAGAACATGGTCCACTGCTCCACCCATTTTTCGTCGGAGTGGGGGGCGGTTACCAGGCTCATTTCGATAAGGTTTCCGAGGTACTCGCCCAGCGTCTGGGTGAACTCGCCAAAAATAAAGGCCGTTGGCCCCGTGACCAGGACGAAGAGCAGGAGGCCGCTTGCGATTATAAGGTTGGCGTTGCTGAGATGGCGTATGCCCTTATCGAGTGGCGTCATGGCCGAAATGGTAAACAGCGTTGCAAGCCCTCCCAGGATCATAAACTGCGAGATCGTTGAGTAGTCCATTACACCCAACCTGGAGAGGCCGCTATTGACCTGCAGCGCGCCCAGCCCCAGAGTCGTGGCGACCCCGAACAAGGTGGATACTACCGCCAGAATATCAATGGCTTTCCCCCAACCGCGGTCTACTCGCTCTCCCAATAGGGGGCGAAAGGTTTCGCTGATCAACCCATAGCTGTTGTGGCGAAAACGGACATAAGCGATAGCCAGGCCCACAAGGGTAAAATTGGCCCACTGGTGAAAACCCCAGTGAAAAAACGAGTAGCGCATGCCCAGCTGCGCCGCTTCTACGCTGCGCGGTTCGGCAAGGCCCAGGGGCGGGTCGTTCAAGTGCATGATGGGTTCCGCCACGCCCCAGAACACCAGTCCAACGCCCATGCCGCCCGAGAAAATCATGGCCAGCCAGCTGGTGAAGGAGAATTCCGGCAACTCGTTCTCCTGGCCCAGGCGAAGGTTTCCGAACCGGGAGAACGCCAAAAAAAAGATAAATAGCACAAAGCCGGTGGTGGCCATCAAGTACATCCAACCCACATTTTTGGCGGTTGCATCGAGGATTTTCTGGGCGATTGCTTCAACAGTGTCCGGTTGAAGGGCGGAGGTGACGACAAAGGCGGTAATAATGAGTAGTGAGGTGTAGAAAACCACCCCTACATCACCGAGGTGTTGCTTCAGGAAAGTCGTTAATCGGTTCATAGCCTGCTCATTGAAGGTTGCTCACCCTAGGCGGCCGCGCTGTAATCAGAGGCTGAGTCGTTGCCAGTCCCGCTGATGGGCCCTTGATGCCTAGAAACCTACCGCCAAAGCCCCTCGTCATGTAGGGCAATTCGGCTAACGCCAACTGTACCAGTTCTTGGAGGGTGAAAGGTAAGGCTCGCGCCACCGGGAGACGATGGGCACAGCGATGAGCCGTGTACAGGCAAGAGTGGCTCCTGGATAACAGAGTGGTAATCCAGGAGCCCCCTTTGGGGCGGGGATTATATGGTGGAGCGAACCACTCACATTAGGTACATCTTTATGGGCATCCAAAGCCCCATTAGGATCATAATCAAATTTTCCGTCAAGGACACAAAGCCCAGCGGCACGTTCGAGTCGCCGCCTGCGCAAGCACACTTAAGCTCGCGTTTGTCGATATAAACGGCCTTAAATACGGAGACTGCTCCCACGGTACCGATAAAAAGTGCCGCTGGGGCGGCCAGCCAGATCAGCGCCCCCGCTATCATTAGGATACCGGCGAAGGTTTCTGCAAAGGGATAAACGTAGCCGTAGCGCACCTGTTTCTGAGCCAGCAAGTCGTAATTGAGAAACATGGTGCTGAAGCTTTCCAGGTCTTTGAGCTTCTGCAGGCCCAGCAAACACATGGAAATGGCGATAAACCACTCCAGGGTGCGTATCGACCATAGTGTGTCCAGTGCCGCCCAGGCCAGGGCTAACGCCATCAGGAAGGCGGTCGAGAAAATCGCGACGATGGGTTGGTAACTGACTTCTTTTTCGCTCGGCACCTCCAACCCCAAATACCTTCGTACTTCCTCATAGCCGCCAATGCGCTCGCCATCGATAAAGGTTTGCGGCGTGGTATCCACTTGGTGCTTTTGTTTGAAGGCATCGGCCTCCTCGCGTGTTGTCAGGCGGTGGTCGTCCACCTCGAAGCCTTTTCGCTTTAGGAGGTTCTTGGTCTTGAGGCCGAACGGACAGATGTGCTCCTCGGTCTCCATGCGGTGGAGCTCAGCGGTTTTACCGTGCGATTGAGTCTCATCGTGTGCCATATCAAGCTCTCCAGTGCCAAATGTAAACGAACGTTGCGCTGAGTGCGCCACTCCTGCTATAGCCACCTGGCGGTGGGCCGTCAGGTCGAATTGCTTGCTGTTCTATTCATAGGGCGCCGTCATCGGGAATGAGTTCCCCAAGAAGCACGGATAAAGGGTTTGAGGACACTGTGGAGTGCGGGCGAGTTCACGTTTTGGTGTTTTTGTAAGTGATTCGCGTCTCATATATAAATCGTTGGCGCTTGGCCCCACATCTCGCATTTCCGCCTTTGTTATTGTCCCTTCTGCTTGGTTCAGTCTGGCTGGTTGACGGTACGCGGCTGCGTATCGCCTAAGCACTACCAATAAAATTCATAATCAGGTCGGAGGTGAGAGTGATGGTTCGTTTAAAAAATGGGTATTCAGGTATTGCGTTAGCACTGGGGTTTAGCGCGCTGACGAGCAGTTATCCCGTCGCCAGCCAAGAGGCCGCCAACTCGATGGCGCAGTGCGATTACCGCATTAGCCATGAGTGGGGCTCGGGCTTCACGGCCGAAGTGACCCTTACCAACACCGGAAGCACGGTTATCGAGGGCTGGCAACTTAGTTGGCAGTACGATGCCAACACCCTCGCTAGCGCATGGAATGCCCAAGTCAGTAGCGGCGGGGGCGTTTACACGGCCACGCCAGCGGGCTGGAACAACGCCATTGGCCCAGGCCAGACCGTGGCCTTTGGCGTGCAGGGCAATACCAACGGTGGCGACCCCGAAACGCCCTCGCTGGATGGCGAGATTTGCACTGGCGGCGCAGCCTCCTCAAGTAGTAGCCGCTCCAGCGAGGCCAGCCTCGGCAGTTCATCCAGCTCCACTGCTGCGCCCTCGGGCGATAATTTAGCCATGACGGCGCAGGCCACGACTTCTTACGTATCTCCCTGGGAAACGCTGGATGCGGTCAATGATGGCAGTACCCCCGCCCATTCGAACGATAAATCCAGCGGTGCCTACGGTAACTGGAACAACCCTGATAGTTATCAGTGGGTTGAGTATCAATGGCCCCAAGCGGTCCGGCTCAGTACATCGGAAATTTATTGGTTTGATGACGGCGGTGGCGTATTAACGCCCACGGACGCTTACCTGGAGTACTGGGATGGGTCCAATTGGATTCAAGCCGGTGACCTTCCGCTCACTGCCGATACCTTCAATGCGCTCGACCTGGGCGACATTGTTACTGACCGAGTTCGGGTGCAAATGACCAATCGCACCCAGTCCACTGGCATACTGGAATGGAGGGTCTGGGGGACGGTGCCTTCAAGCGCTTCCAGCAGCTCAAACAACTCCAGCCGTTCCGATTCAAGCAGTTCTGGCAGCTCCGGCTCAGGGGAAGGTGGCCCTGTTCCCTACCAAGGGGTTACCGATGAATACACTCATCTGAACGTCAATACGTCCAATGCTCAATACATGGACTCTGACCGCTTTCGTGCCTATTATGGGGGTGGCGGCTTAAATGGGGGCCAGGGCAACTTGGCCAACGTACCGGCCAACCAGATAGCCCACGGCCTCGATCACCTGGAAGCGGCGTACGAGTGTTTTGTGAATGAATGGGGCTTTCGCTCCACAGGCCTGTCGGTACACACAGATGATGGGCCTTATTACAAAATGAACTTGTATTCCACAACCACGCTGAACGCCGGCGGCGCCATGGGCGCCAACGCGGGCATGGGGTTGAGTTTCATCGAGTTTAGGGACAATGCCTTGAGCCGGCCAGAAACCGCGGTGCACGAGTTTGGCCATAGCCTGACCTACACAGATTACAACTGGGTCGATCAGGGAGCCACCGGCGCCTGGTGGGAGGCCGTCGCCAACTGGGTAGCCGATACTTACAACACGGACGCCTTATGCGAAGACGTTCGGGCGAGTAAAGGGTTGCCGCGAAACAGGGACACCATTATTAACCTGGACACCAACATTGCCTCCTCGCATTTGACCATTGTCAGCACGAGTAACTATTATCAGGCTTGGCCGCTGTTAACCTATTTGACGAACAACCCCGATCACTACCCGGGTATCGGTCGAATGGCAGTGCCGGACCTGTTCTCAAACCACCGGCGCAACAACGAAACGCCGTTGCACGTGCTGCAAAGATTGGTCTCGCCCGTTTCCGTACAGCAAGTCATCGGGCGTTACTGGGCTCGCATGGCCTACCTGGATATCGGCCACTCCAAAGCCCAGGCGCGCTATTTGAACGAGCGCAACAACCCGGCGTTCCGGTCACGTGCGTACACCAACCTGGACGCTCTTGGCGATGGCGTCTATCGAGTACGACCGGATCGCGAGCCCGCCTATGCTGGCGCTAACATCACGCCGCTCCATGTGACCGGAGACGGTCAGGTGAATGTTCAGATAACGAACCTGGGCAACGGCTTGAGCGACAGTGATTTCACCGCAACCCTCAGCATCCGCAACACCCGCTCGGGCAATGTGCGCTATGTGGACCTGGTTGGTGGCGCGGGTAGCGCTATGGTTGGGAACGACGAAGAAGTGAGCCTTGTGGTCGCCAACACCCCGCAAAGCCTGTATCAGTACGACGCCTTCCAGAGTACGGAATCCAGCCCGGAATCAATCGGATTGCGTTATGACGCTGACATCGAGGGCGCCGCGCCGCAACACTTACCCTAGCGATTCATGGCAGTGGGAAGGGCGCCGGGCAGGGTTAGCGGGCGCTCTTTTACGGTTTGGGGTGGTTGCTGGTTTAGTGGTCATTGTCTGGCAGGTTGTTTTTGTCCCCAAAGGCAACACGTCCGGCGGAACAACGTACCACCAACTGGCCGCGTTCAATCTGCTTCTCGAGTGTTTCGCTGGTGCCTGGGTTGGGGTCTCCATCGGGTGGCTCGGTGCCTTCTTCCAACCCCACCCAGCAATTGCGTCCGACGCGTTTGGCGGCGTAGAGGGCCCGGTCGGCGGTGTCGATTACCTGTTCCCAGGAGAGCAGCTCCGGCTGTTTCTGGTAGAAAGGAAAAGCGGCGTAGCCGATTGAGCAGGTTTTGTGCAAAGTTTTTCCTCGCCCGATGTCAAAGCGGGTGTTTTCCACGGCCGTGCGAACCCGTTCGGCCAAGTTGGGGGCATCGGCGCGGTTGCTAAAGCGGGCGACCAGCAGAAACTCCTCCCCGCCCCAGCGCACTAGGTAGTCGGTCTCGCGCATTGCCTCGCGCAGGACTTGGCTCATGCTCTCAAGCACTTGGTCGCCGGCGGTGTGGCCGTAGGTGTCGTTGACGGGTTTGAAGTGATCAATGTCCACCAGCAGAAAGAGGCAGTCGCTGTCGGTGGGGTGGGGCGCCTGATTGTCTCGCCACTGACTGTAGCCACGCAGAGAAAGACCGGCATCGTTGGGGAGCTGCTGATTGAGAAAACGCCGGTTGTACAGGCCGGTGAGCGGGTCGGTGATGCTGGCCAGCTCGAGCTGTTCGTAGGCGCTGCGGGTTTCCTCCTGGGCTTGTTCCAGTCCCTGGTTGATACGCTTGAGCTCGCGGGTGCGCTCGGCGACTTTTTTGTCGAGGTTGCGGTGAATGTCGAGAAACTGCAAATGGGTGTTGACCCGCGCGAGCAGTTCGTCGCGGGAAAAAGGTTTGCTGACAAAGTCGTTACCGCCGGCTTCGAACGCCTGGACTAGGTCGCTGATTTGGCGCTTGGCGGTGAGAAAAATCACCGGCAGCTCCAGGGTGGAGTACCGCTTGCGGAGGGTGCGGCAGGTTTCGTAGCCGGAGAGGCATGGCATCATGATATCGAGCAACACCAGGTCGACATTCGGGTGCTGTTCGATAAAGTTCAGGGCGCTCTCGCCGCTGTCGGCCTCGCTGACCCGGTAGTTGCCCAGCGTCAGGTAATTGGCCAGGACCTGTCGGTTCACCGGCTCGTCGTCCACCACCAAGATGTGAGCACCGCTATTGTGTTGGGTATCGGGCAAGGCCACTTGCGCTTCCGCCACCTCCGCCGCCGGTAGCGGCTCTGTGGTTGGTGGTGTGGCCGTCTCGGCCGGCTCGGCGTGGGGCAAGTTCCGGGCGCTGGGCAAGGTGACGGTGAAGGTCGAGCCGTTGCCGGGTTCGGAATCCACGGTCAGTTGGCCGCCGTGCAAGGTGACCAGTTGATGGGTAATGGACAGGCCCAGGCCGGTACCGCCGTAAAGTCGGGCATTGGTCCCGCTGGCCTGCCGGAACGCTTCAAACAAATGCTGGAGCTCGCGGGGAGCAATGCCGGGGCCGGTGTCGGAGACCGAAAAGCGAATTTCGTCGGTAGCGGGCAGCGCCTGGGCGGTCACTTCGATTTGCCCGCGTTCGGTGAACTTGACCGCATTGCCTACTAGGTTGTGCAAAATCTGTAGAAGCCGGTCTTCGTCGGCGCAGACGTGTTCCAGCTCCGGCGGCACTCGGTTGATCAGGGTGATCGGTTTGGCCCCCACCAGCGGACGGGTCAGGGTCAGCACCACTTCCACCACCACATGCAGGTCCACCGGCCGGGGATGGAGCTCAATGCCTTGGTCGCGTAGCTTGGCGAAGTCGAGAATGTCGTCCACCAAGCCGGCCAGCCGTCGGCCACTGGCTACGATCATGGCAAGGTTCGAGCGGGTGGCATCGGGTAGCTCGCCGGTGGCGCCGTCGAGCAGCGATTCGGACAGGCCGATGATGCCGTTTAGCGGGGTACGCAGCTCGTGGGAGGTGTTGGCGAGAAAATCGTCCTTGAGTTCGTCCACTTGCTGCAGACGCTGGACCACCTTGCGTTCCTGCGCCAGTTTCTGGCGCTGGGTATGCACGAGCCAGCCCATCAGTCCGGTGAGGGCGAGAGCGTAGAGGGCGTAGGCCCAACCGGTTTGCCAAAGGGCCGGTTCTACCCCCACCCGCAGGGTGCGGGGCTTATCGTTCCACAGGCCGTCGTTGTTGGCGGCCTTGACCTGAAAGCGGTATTCGCCGGGGTCGAGGTTGGTATAGGTGGCGGTGCGTTTGTTGCCCACCCGGTGCCAGTCATTCTCGAAACCCAGTAGCCGATAGGCGTAGCGGTTGTTCTCCGGCGAGCGATAGTTAAGCGCACTGTACTCGAAGGTCACCACACTTTGGTCCGGCTGTAATGTTATTCGGTCGGCGAAAGCGATGCTTTGGCCGGGGCCTTCGCCTTCCCGCACGGCCGGCAGGGACTGGTTGAGCACCTGAATGTCAGTGATGAATACCGGCGGCGCGTGGGGGTTGGGTTTCAACTGCTGCGGGCGAAACAGGGTAAAGCCCTTGCTGCCGCCAAAGAAGAGCTCGCCGTCCCGGGTCAGCAGGCTGGCATCGCGGTTAAACAGGTTGCCGATCAGCCCCTGTTGGCGGCTGAAGTTTTGGAACTCCTCTTGCTCCAGGTCCAGGCGTGAAAGCCCCTGGTGGGTGGCGGCCCAGAGCTCGCCCTGTTCATCCTCGACGATGCTGGTGACGGTGTCATCGGCCAGCCCTTCCTCGGTGGTGTAGGCGCGAAAGGTCTCGCTCTGGTAGTCGAACCGATTGAGCCCTCCGCCCTCGGTGCCTACCCACAGGTTGCCTCGGCTGTCTTCGTGCAGTGAGCGGACGAAATTGTTGGACAGGCTGTCGGGGTCCGCGTCGCTTTGGTGGTAGTGAGTGAATTGGCCGCTCTCCTCGTCCAGTCGGTAGAGGCCGCCCACGCCGCCCACCCACAGGTTGTGGCGGCTGTCTTCGTACACCACGCGGGCGTAGAGGTGGCTGTCTCCGGCCAGCTGCTCGCGGCTGGGCTGAAAGACGGTGAAGTCGTCGCTCTGGCGGTTGTAGCGGGCCAGGCCGGCGTCGGTGGCCACCCAAAGCCGGCCCTGGTGATCGAGCGTCAGTCCCCAGGGTTCGTCGCCGGGCAGAGACTTTGGGTTGTCTTTTTCGGCGCGGTAGTGACGTATCTCCCCCGTTTCCAGGTCCATGCGGTTAAGCCCGCCGGACCAGATGCCCAGCCACAGATATCGCCCCTGTTGCTCGATGGCGAGTATGGTATTGCCGCTCAGGGTGTTCTCCCGGTTTTCGTCTCGGGTGATGCGGGTGAACGCGCCGCTCTGGCGGTCCCAATGGTTGAGGCCGAAACCGGTGCCGATCCATAGGTCGCCTTGAGGGTCTTCGTGGGCCGAGACCACGCCTCCATCGGTGATGCTGTTATCGTCCAGGGGGTCGTGGGCGTAGTTGTTGAAGGTCGAGGCGGTCTTGTCGATCCTGTCTACGCCAGCGGGGAAGTAGCCCACCCAAATGTCGCCCTGCCGGTCTTCGTAGACCACGTTGATCACATGATTGCCCGGAGTCTGAGGTCGGCCTTCCACATAGGAGTAACCCTCGAATTGGCCGGTCTGGGGGTCGAAACGGTTGATGGCCGAGCCGTCTCCGACCCAGTACTGGCCGTCCGAGTCGCGAATGATGTCCCAGATGGTGGTGCTTTTTTCGTGATTGTCGTTGGGGTAGCGGACAAAGTCGCCGTTGTCGCGATCATAGCGCGCCAAGCCGCCGCCATAGGTGCCGAACCAGACTTGGTTGCTATCGTCGACGTAGACCTCGCGCACGTCATTGTCGCTGATGCTGCGCGGGTCCTCCTCGCGGTGGGCGAAGTGGGTCATGGTCTCGGTGCGGGGGTTGAAGCGGTAGACGCCTTGTTTTTGGGTGCCCAGCCAAAGCTGCCCGTTCTGGTCCCGGGCCACCGCCCAGATGCTGGAGTCTTCTTCCAGGTCCGCTTGGGCATCGGGCAGAGGGAGGTGGCGGTAGTCGTTGGCGGTTAGATGATAGCTCAGCAGGCCGCCACGGCTGGCGATCCAGAGTCGTTCCTCCGTTCTGACCAGACCGCGCACGTCGTTAACGCTGGACCCGAAGGCGCCCTCGTCCGGGTGGCGATGATGGGAGAAGCGGCCGGTGTCGGCGTTGAAGTAGTCCACGCCGTCGCGGGTGGCGAGCCAGAGGTCGCCGCCCTCGGCGGGTAAAATCTGATTAACGTAGTTGTGGCTGAGGCCCTCGGGTCGATTCGGGTCGTGGTGGTAGAGCTTCAGCTCGTAGCCGTCGTAGCGGCCCAGGCCGTTGGCGCCGGCAAACCACATAAACCCCTGGTCGTCTTGAGCGATGCTGTTGATATAGCCCAGGGCCGAGACCTCATCCGGCAGTATGTGTTTGAAACTGGGGGTGGCGGCCATCGCGGGCCCGGCAAGACCAAGCAATACCGCCACCAGAACGGAAAAAAGCCTAAACAGCCGGAGCGGCTCGGGAAGGGGCCTGTCGGTGGGGGCGGTGTCGGTCAAAAACAAGCGTTACAACTCCATAGCGGTCGTCGGCTCGCGCCGAGGGGCGGAGAGTTATGGTTATCGCCCTTGGGGGACGTTGCACCAGTATAGACCAAGGGGAAGGGCGCTTGATCGGTTACCACCGCGCCTTATCCCACATTTCCGGGTTGGCCCAATACTTGGGGTTGTTCCACGTACGTTTGTGGTTGTAGCTGTCGATGTTGTAGGTATAGAGCGTAAGCTTCCTGTCGCCATCTTCCAGACGAGCCTGGCGTTTGAAGCCCAGGCCGATGAAGTCGCTTAGGGTCCAGCCGCTTTGGTTGTCCACCAGCACGGCGATCTGCCGGGTACCGTAGTTGCGCAATTGCCCGATCAGGGTCTGGCCCTGGGGGCGGTCGAGCTGCTCTAGCGCTTCGGTGACCAGAGCCAGGTCCTGGGTTTGGGGAAGGTTGAGTCCCTCGGTGGTGTCCTCAGGTGCGAGGCAGGTGATCTGGCAGTCGCTGTGCTGGGCTTTCCAGCGCTCGGCGAGGCCTTGGCCCGTTTCGCCAAAGGCGGCAATGGTCTGGGGCTCACAGCGATCGATCAGGTTGGCGAGGGCTTGTTCGGTTTCAGTCATGGCGCACCTGGTTGGTTCCAGTGTAAGGGGCAGTATCACACCGTTTTTCGAGTGCTGGCAAGGCGGTGGTCTGCGGAGGCCACTCGCTCCAAGGTGGTAACCTGCCTGGACTCTACGCGCCGTTGTGGAGAGTTGCTATCATCAAGGTTTTACGGCGGCGGAGCCTGCATGAGTCTCAAGCAGATCGACCAATTGTTGAACCCGCGCTCGATAGCGGTGATCGGGGCCTCGAACCTGCCCAACCGCCCCGGCAATGCGGTGATGCGCAATTTATTGCAGGGCAATTTTGCCGGGCCCATTATGCCTGTGACGCCAAAGTACCAGGCGGTCAATGGGGTCCTGGCCTACCGCTCCATCGCGGCGCTGCCCGAGGTGCCGGACCTGGCGGTCATCTGCACTCGCGCGGCCCGGGTGCCGGCGTTGATTCAGCAGTTGGGCAAGAAGGGCACGCGCAGCGTTATTGTGATCGCCGCCGGGTTGGACCAGCTGCAAACGGCCCAGGGCACCAACCTGCAGGAGCAGATGCTGGCCATTGCCCGGCAGTGGGGCGTTCGGCTATTAGGGCCGAACTCCCTGGGGCTATTTGTGCCGGGTATTGGCCTGAACGCCAGTTACGCCCATACCCACGCGCTGCCCGGCAAGGTGGCCTTTGTGTCCCAATCTTCCGGAGTCTGCGTGACCATTCTCGATTGGGCGCGCCGGCGACAAATCGGCTTTTCCCATTTTATTGCGCTGGGTGACGGCGCCGATGTGGATTTTGATGAGCTCATCGACTACCTCGGCCGAGACCCCAAAACCCGCGCCATTTTGCTTTATATCGACAGTATCCGCGATGGGCGTGCGTTTATGTCCGCCGCTCGGGCGGCTTCCTCCGGCAAACCGATTTTGGTGATTAAGGCCGGTAACTCGGCGGAGGTGAGCTCTGCCACCAGCCGCCAGCCCCCCGAGCGCCGGGGCGCGGATCTGGTGTACGAGGCGGCCTTTCGGCGCGCCGGTATGCTGCGGGTTCACGACCTGCGGGACCTGTTCGCGGCGGTGGAGACCCTGGCCTATGGGCGTGAACTGCGGGGAGAGCAGTTACTGGTTCTGGGCAACGGCAATGGCCCGGCGGCCATGGCGGCGGATGCGTTGGTGCAGCGGGGCGGGCACTTGGCCCCCCTCAGAGAGGAGGTTCAGGGCCAGTTGCGGCCTCTTATTCCCAGCGGCGGGCGAGCGGCCAACCCGGTGAACCTGTTGGGCGACGCCACGCCGGAGCTGTACCGGGAGACCCTGCAGGTGCTGCTCGACAGCGGTAAGCCGGACAATATTCTGGTGATGCATGCGCCCTCGGCGTTGCATCCGGGAGAGGTTTACGCCGAGGCGGTGATCGACGTCTGGCAGAACAAGCGCGGGCGCAAACCCAATCTGCTGGTGAATTGGATGGGGGAGGAGGCCGCTTATAACGCCCGCCAACGGTTTGCGGAAGCGGGCATTGCCTCCTTCCGCACCCCCGAAGGGGCGGTGGCGGCGTTTATGCACCGGGTGCAGTACCGCCGAAACCAGAAGCTCCTGTCCGAAACCCCGGACTCGGTCAGCGAGCTGATTCCTCACCACCCGGAACGGGCGCGGGAACTGATACGCCAGGCGCTTGAGGCCGAGGAATGCGCGCTGGGTGAGGCCGAGGGGGCTGAACTGGTGCAAGCCTACGGCATCCATACCCTGGCGGAGAAGGAAAGTGACCGTTACGGGGATGCGCTCTCCCTGCGCATTCAGGTTCGCCCCGATCCGGTGTTCGGCCCGGTCATTGCACTGGGCGAGGCCGGCTCGGTCTGGGAGTGGCAGCGCAACGCCGTAGTGGCTTTGCCGCCGCTGAACATGGCCCTGGCCCGCTACCTGGTGATTCAGGCGCTGGCGGAGGGAAAAATTCGCGAACGCCACCAGTCCATTGAGCGCCACTCACTGTGTTTGTTGTTGAGCCAGGTAAGCCAGCTGGTGGTGGACAACCCCGAGCTGGCGGAACTGGACCTCAACCCGGTGGCCATGCGCAGCGGCGTCTATACCGCGCTTGAGGTATCGGTGCGCTTGGCGCCCGCCGCCCAGGCGCTGCCCCTGGCTATTCGTCCCTACCCCAAGGAGTTGGAGCAACGGGTCGAGCTTAAAGGCGGTCGCTCGGTGCTGTTGCGTCCCATTCGTCCGGAAGACGAAGCGCGTCAGCAGGCCTTTGACCGGGCTCTGAGCAAGGAAGACCGCTACAACCGCTACTTTGGCGAAGTGTCCGAGTTCTCCCACGAACAGATGGCTCGGGTCACGCAAATTGATTATGACCGGGAGATGGCCTTTATCGCCACCGAACGGGATGAGCGGGGCGATGAGGTCACCCTGGGGGTGGTTCAGGCTCAGATGGACCCGGACAATCAGGAGGCCGAGTTCGGCATCGCTATTCGCAGTGACCTCAAAGGCAAGGGCCTGGGCTGGCTGCTGATGAACAAGATGATTGATTACTGTCGGCACAGCGGGACCCGCTATCTGGCCGGCTGCACCATGCCCCAAAACCGGGGCATGGCCAACCTGGCCCGAAGCCTCGGCTTTCGGGTGCGCTATAACGCGGAAGAGGAGGTCATCGACATGCGGCTCGAACTGTAGCGGCGCCCCTGCATAGGGTTAGAGCTTTGCCAGCGCCTTGATGTGCACCACCGCGCTGCGTCCCAAGGCCGACAGGTGGTAGCCACCCTCCAGCGTCGACACAATGCCCCGGCAGTGGTGGGCCGGGTCGGCGTGGTCGCGGCTGTTGTCCACGAGGGTTCGTAGCTGCTCACTCACCCATTGATAATCCCGGTCGGACAGCCCGATGGAGGACATATCGTCCTCTTCGTGGGCGTCAAAACCGGCGGAGATCAGCAGCAGCTGGGGTTTGAACTTTTCCAGTGCCGGCAACCAGCGTTCGGAAATCGCGGCCCGAAACTCGTCGCTGCCACAGGTGGCCGGGAGGGGGACGTTGACGATGTGCTCGGCCTTCACATCAACCGGCGTGCCTGGGTAGAAGGGGTGCTGAAAGCTGGAACAGAATAGCACTCGGGGCTCGTTAAAGAACATGACCTGGGTGCCGTTACCGTGGTGCACATCAAAGTCGGCGATGGCGACCCGCTCCAGGCCGTGATGCTCCAGCGCATGGGCGGCGGCGACCGCCACGTTGTTGTACAGGCAAAACCCCATGGCCCGGTCCGGCTCGGCGTGATGACCGGGTGGGCGGACATTGCAGAAAACCGCATCGGTCTCCCCCGCCATGACCAGGTCGACCCCATGGGCCGCGGCGCCGGCGGCGTGTCTGGCCGCTTCGAGCGTGCCCGGGGAAAGATAGACATCGGTGTCAAAGGCGACAATGCCTTCCGAGGGGGCGGCCTGCTCCAGGCTATCCAGATACTCCGCGTCGTGGACTCGCAGCAGTTGCTCGCGGGTGACCGCCGGCGCCTGTCGGTGCATGACCAGCCCGTTTATACCGCTGGTGAGCAAGCGGTTGTCGATGGCATCCACGCGTTGCGGACATTCGGGGTGGCCCTCCGGCATTTGATGCTGGTGGCAACTGGGGTGGCTGATAATGGTCGCAAGCATGTCCGTTCACTCTGTCCGGTGGAAGTAAGAATAATTATAGGGCTTCCTGAAGCTTTTCCATGAAAAGTCGAATGCGCTGGGCATTGGCCCCCACATCGCTTTTACCCAGGCGGGATTTACTGCGCACATCCACTCGGCTGCCGTCCTCGTGAGGCTGAATGCGGATGACAATGTCATCCTTAAACCCAAACCAAAACGTGGTGTCGGTCGCCTCGATTCGGCTGGGCACTTCCGCGCCGGCGAGCCTCCACCCCTGACCTTCCACTACGGAAAGGGCGGCTTCGAACACCGCCTCGCGGGGTTGCTTCACCACCAGGGGTCGAATTTTCGGATAGGCCTCGCGTTGTTGCTGGGCGGTCTCCTCCCCGGCGTATTCCGGCGGGTTGGGGGCGTCTTTGCGAAGGGGCAGCACGGCGACGAACGCCGGTGGGTTCTCCAGGTCGGTGCTAATGTCGTGGATCGGCGGTACCGACTTTGCGGTCTGCCACTGGCTGAAGGGCAGGTAAAAACTGAACAGACCCACCACCGCGGAAATGGCCAGGGCGGAGGTAAAGCGACCGTGAGGCTTGCGCCACAGCGCGTAGCCAATAATCAGCGGCACGCTGGCAATGCCGACAATGGCGCCCCAGCGAAGCAGGGTAAACGCCTGCCCCAGCTCCAACCAGCCGTTGCGGTAACTGGGGCCGGCGACAATCACCAGAAAGAGAGCAATAAACCCACTGAGCACGGCAACGATGCCGAGAACTTTTTTCATAACGAGGCCTTGTTGTGGTTCGGTTGATAACCTGAGTACACTTTACCTCCCATTTTCGATCACAAACAGGTTGGCGTCCAATGGCCGTTGTTCAAGAGCCGGTTTTACGCCGGCACCCGGAGTGTCGCGTTCAGGTGGATACGATTGGTCGGGAGCGTCAGCCCGTGGTGTGTATTGATACCTTCCTCGACGGGGCCGATGCCCTGCGCTCGCACGCCATTGCCCAGGGCGGCTTTCACGATAATACGGGGTTTTATCCCGGCCTGCGTACCCCCGCACCGCGGGCCTACTACCAAGTGTTATACGAGAACCTGCCGGGGCTGATCCGCGAGGTGTTCGGGCTCGGCCCCGAGGAACTCGCCAGCGTGGAGTCCTCTTACTCCCTGGTGACCACGCCGCCCGAGGCGCTTCATCCGGTGCAGAGAGTTCCTCATTTTGATTCCAACAGTCCGACCGAACTGGCGATGATTCACTTTCTGTGCGATGGGGAGCAGGGAGGAACCGGTTTTTACCGCCACCGGCAGACGGGCTTTGAGACGGTGGACGGATCGCGTCGAGAGGCTTTTCTGGCGTCACTGGAAGCCGATGCCAAGTCAGGGAAGATCCCCCCGCCGAGCTATATCAACGGTGATACGGACCAGTTCGAGCGGATAGCCTCTTACGAGGCGAAGTTCAACCGGTTGCTGCTGTACCGCTGCACCAGTTTGCATTCGGGGAATATTGCCGAAGGGTTTTCGTTTGACGCCGACCCGGCGAAAGGACGATTGTCCATCAACACGTTTTTGTTGAATCGCTAAAGGAAAGGGCGGAGCCGGGCTCTGACCGCTGAGGCCTCGGCCCGATCCGCCCTACCGCGGGTTCGGTAGGGCGGACAAGCGAAGCGCATCCGCCACTCCCTCAACAAAAACGCTTACAAAGTCAACGTCACCAATGACTTCGCGGGCATGTCCACAATCAACTTGCCCCCTTCAACACGGGCGCCGTTAAACTCGGTGGGCTCCAAGTTGTTCGGCTTGTCAAAGGTGTTGTGGGCGTTCATGGCCTCGGCGGTCAGAATCCGGGCGGCACGCACGCTCGTCGCATCCAACTCTTCCAGCTCAATCTCCACGGTGCGCGCCTCGTTCGGATCGATATTGGTCAGGCTGATATGGGTGCGGCCCTCTTTGTCCTTGGAGGCAGTAGCACTGAGAGCGGGCAGGGCGTCGCCGTCATAGCGATACTTGCCGCGCTTGAGCTTGAACTTCAGTGCGGTTGCATCGCGGTGAACCTTGTACATGTCAAACACATGATAGGTCGGGGTCAGCAACATTTTCTCGCCGTCGGTGAGGATCATGGCCTGCAGCACGTTCACGGTCTGAGCGATATTGGCCATCTTTACCCGATCCAGGTGCTGGTGGAAAATGTCCAACGTCACCGAGGCGGTTAGCGCATCGCGCAGGGTGTTCTGCTGATACAGGAAGCCGGGAATGCTGCCTTCCTCTTGTTCGTGCCAGGTGCCCCACTCGCCCACAATCAGCCAGACCCGCTTTTCGGGGTCGTGCTTGTCCATCATTTTCTTGTGGCCGGCAATAATTTCGTCCATTTTGATGGCGCGGTCCATCAGTTCGTACCAATCGCTCTCGTCGAAATCGACCGCCTGGCCCTTGTGGGTCTCCCAGTCGCCCTGGATGGTATAGTGGTGCAGGTCCAGCCCGTCGATCATGTCCCCGGCCCGCTCCATCACCACGTCGGTCCAGTTGTAGTCGTCCCCGGCGGCGCCGGCGGCGATGCGGAAGGGTTTAACGTTTTCATAGGGGTGCAGGAAGGTCGCAAACCGGCGGTACAAGTCGGCGTAATACTCCGGGCGCATGTTACCGCCACAGCCCCAGCTTTCGTTGCCCACGCCCCAGTATTTGATGTTCCAGGGCTCTTCCCGGCCGTTTTCGGCGCGCATTTTGGACATGGGGCTTTCGCCTGGGTGGTTCACGTACTGCCACCAGTTGGCCATATCTTCAACGGTGCCACTGCCCACATTGCCCACCACAATGGGTTCGGTGCGCAGCTCGTCCACCAGGTTCATAAACTCGTGGGTGCCTACGGAGTTGTCTTCGGTCACTCCGCCCCAGAGGTTGTTCACCACGGAGGGGCGTTCATCCTTGGGGCCGACACCGTCCTGCCAGAAATAGTAATCGGCAAAGCAGCCACCGGGCCAGCGCAGGTTAGGGATGCCCAGCTCGTTGAGGGCGTCGACCACCTCGTCACGGATGATGTAGTCACCGTTGCCGTCTTTTTTCCACAGGCCGTCGTAAATGCCACGGCCCAGGTGCTCGGCGAAATGGCCGTAGATGTGCGGGCTGATGGTGCCCACGCTTTCGTCGGTTTCCACGGTCATTTTGTGGGTGGAGGCGGCCATCGCCGGCACGGCCAGGCTGACGGAGAGAATGAGGGAACTCAGCAGTTTCATAGGCGATCCTGTTTATTAACGTCTTTATTGAAAGGCAAGCTTAGCCTCGTTTGTGGCAATAAAATATCATACGATAAATGCCAAACGCGAGCCTTTACGGAGCTTTACCCTCTGCGGAGTACCGGCACCGGCGGAGGGCCGGCGAGGGGAAGGGGGTAGAGGGCTGGCAGTGGGCACAGCCGCCAGGGGGAGGGCCCCGGGCCGAGCTTACCGAAGCTGAATGAAGTGCCCTTGGCACTCCAAGGGTTCGATGTCCTTGCCGGGAATGAGCTTATAGAACTGCGTAGAGGCATCCTGAGCCCGAGGCTGGCGCAGCGCCAGCGACAGGCAGTAATCGTCGTCCAGCTCGTAATGGTGAAATTGCCACCGGCTGGGGTCATCCTCCAGGGCGGAGTCGAATTCGGCGCTAATCAGCCCATTGTTGTCGATATGAAAGCGGGCCTTGTCCAGCCCGTTGGCAATACCCAGGCCGCGAGCCTTCAGGTAGGCTTCCTTCAGCGTCCAGAGACGGAAGAAATGCTCGGCTTGGCGCGCCTCCGGCAAAGAGGCGAGGGTCTCTGCCTCTTCGGCGCTGAAAAAGCGCTGGGCGAGCTCGCACAGGGAGGCCTGATGCTGTCGGTGTTGAAGATCGACACCAATGTCGTTGTCCACCGTGACGCCGATGGCCAGCCAGTCGCCGCTGTGGCTGAGGTTAAAACTCAGTTCGTTCATTGGGGACTGATCCGACAGCCGGGGCTTACCCCGGGCGCTGCGCTCGAATTGCCACGCCTTGGGCGGAACGCTGTCGGAGTACTGTGACAAACTGGCGCGCAGCGCGGCTCGGGTGATCAGTTGGCTGTCTTGCAGCGCCCGGCGCGAGAATGCGTCCACCCGCTGGTGCTCCTCATCGCTGAGCCATGCCCGATAGGCGCCGCGCTGCTGCTCAAGGTCAACGGTGCGCTGGTCCACCAGCCAAAGGTGGACGATTTCATTTGGCATCAGAATCATTTACTGGCTCAGGGTGTCATGAGTGGCTTTGCCATTGTTATGGGGGGACGGCTCCCCAAAATCAACTGTCCGGGGGGAAACGCCGTATCCCCTGACTTCGTGAACCCGAAAATTGGAAGCGGCCGGGAGATGGACCCTAGCCCTCAGGGTACCTACGTCCCGCTCCGATGAGTCGGCTTTCTCGGGTTTTAACCGCTACACTTGACGCATTGTTAAATGAAGGAGATGTTCATGATCCAATCACGTGCGGCCGTGGCCTGGGGGCCGGGGCAACCCTTGTCTGTCGAAACCGTGGAGGTTATGCCTCCCAAAGCCGGGGAGGTGCTGGTGCGGGTGGTGGCCTCCGGTGTCTGCCATACCGATGCCTTCACCCTTTCCGGGGAGGACCCGGAAGGCAACTGGCCGGCTATTTTGGGGCATGAAGGGGGTGGCATCGTCGAGCAGGTCGGCGAAGGCGTGACCGGTCTGGCAGTGGGCGACCACGTTATTCCGCTTTACACCCCCGAGTGTGGTGAGTGTAAATTCTGCCGCTCCGGCAAAACCAACCTCTGTGGGAAAATCCGCGCGACCCAGGGGAAGGGAGTAATGCCCGATGGCACTTCCCGTTTCTATAAAGACGGCGAGCCCATTCACCATTACATGGGCTGCTCGACATTCTCGGAGTACACCGTGCTGCCGGAAATTTCTCTGGCAAAAGTGAATAAAGAAGCGCCGCTCGAAGAGGTGTGCCTGCTCGGCTGCGGCGTCACCACCGGCATGGGCGCGGTGCTGAATACCGCCAAAGTGGAGCCGGGGGCGACCATCGCCATCTTCGGGCTGGGGGGCATCGGGTTGTCTGCCATTATCGGTGCGACCATGGCCGAGGCCGGTCGAATTATTGCCATTGATATCAACGAGCGCAAGTTCGACCTGGCCAAAAAACTGGGCGCCACTGAGTGCGTTAACCCCAAAAACTATGACAAGCCCATCCAGGAGGTGATAGTCGAGCTGACCGACGGTGGGGTGGACTACTCGTTTGAGTGCATCGGCAACGTCAATGTTATGCGCTCGGCGCTGGAGTGCTGTCACAAGGGTTGGGGCGAGTCCGTGATTATTGGCGTGGCGGGCGCCGGTCAGGAAATCAGCACCCGTCCGTTCCAGCTGGTAACCGGCCGGGTGTGGCGGGGCAGCGCCTTTGGCGGAGTGAAAGGCCGCACGGAGCTGCCCGGCATTGTCGATCAATACATGCGCGGCGAGTTCAAGCTTGATGACTTTATTACCCACACCATGCCGCTGGAGAAGATCAACGATGCTTTTGATCTGATGCACAAAGGCGAGAGCATTCGCAGTGTGATTCACTTTTAAGGAGGAGGCGTTATGACACTGGAAATCCAAAGCAACAACAAGTCGTTCGGTGGGTGGCATCGCCAGTATACCCATGAATCCGAGGTGCTCAACTGCACCATGCGTTTTGCGGTGTTTTTACCTCAAGCGGCCGAAGAGGGTAAGGTGCCGGCGCTTTACTGGCTTTCCGGGCTGACCTGTACCGATGAAAACTTCATGCAGAAAGCCGGTGCGCAACGCGTGGCCAATGAATTGGGCTTGGCGATTGTCGCGCCGGACACCAGCCCCCGGGGCGAGCAGGTACCGGATGCCCCCGACGGGGCTTTTGATCTGGGCCTGGGGGCCGGCTTTTATGTCAATGCTCTGCAGGAGCCGTGGGAAAAGCATTACCACATGTACGATTACGTGTTCCGGGAGTTGCCTCAGTTGATTGAGCGCGAGCTGCCCATTAACAGCGAGCGTTCTATTGCGGGCCATTCCATGGGCGGACACGGGGCCCTGGTCATGGGCTTGCGCCACCAGGATATTTATCGTTCGATTTCCGCCTTCAGCCCCATTTGCCACCCCATGGACTGCCCCTGGGGTCGAAAGGCCTTTACCGAATACCTGGGGGATGATGAAGGCTTGTGGCGCGAGTACGACGCCAGCGAATGGTTGAAAGAGGAGGGCAGTAAGTTGCCCATTCTGGTGGATCAGGGCGAGGCGGACAATTTCCTCCACGAGCAGCTCAAGCCAGAGACCTTAAAAGCGGCGGCGGAAGCGTCGGGCGCACCCCTTACGCTGCGCATGCAGCCGGGGTATGACCACAGCTATTATTTTATCGCGACGTTTATCGAAGACCATTTGCGCTTTCACGCGAAGCATCTGAAGTAATCGTTATCCCATATTGTCCGGGACTGGGGGCGTCTCTGAAATGGAGCTCGAATTAATTTGTCGAGCAGGTCCTACTATGGGGTCGCGGCAAGGGAGTCGGCGGTATTGTGGCCTCGAGGGGCCGCGATAGTTAGGGCAGGCGTCCACGCCGTGTATATAGGGGGATAAAAGCTCAAAAAGTCGGCTAAATCCACATTTCGGGGGGTGCTAGCCCACCATAGTTTGGCCTAAACGGGTAGCTTATGGTGTCAAGAACAAATAAAGGCCGAGGTGGCAGTGAAATGGTGGGCCCTGCTGGACTTGAACCAGCGACCAATCGATTATGAGTCGACTGCTCTGACCAACTGAGCTAAGGGCCCGGGTAGGGAGGCCGGCATTATAAAGACATGGGGCGGGCGTGACCAGCCCGAAGTGTCGTCCGATGATTTGGGCGCGGCAATTGGCCCCTGATGATTTTGTCGGTGCCAGGCTGTAGAGGTGGGAGGGATACTGTGCTACAAATAAAAAAGTACAGTGGAACGGGTAGCGGACACCGCCAGTCCATAAGACTGGTAGTATGGAACTGCAAGCATTGACGAAAAGGGTTGGAAAATGGCGAACGACGAGCAGCAAAATACGGAAGAACAATCGAACCAGCGGGGCCCGGTGGTCACTATTGCGCTGGTAGTGGTCGTGGTAATTGTGATTATTGCCCTCAGCGTGTATTTATTCGGTCGCAATGAGGAGGCGGAACCGGCGGAGCCGGAACCCGCACCGGTTCAAGCCCCTGAGCCAACCACTGAGCCTGAACCCGAACCCGAGCCGGAACCAGCGCCTGAACCCGAACCGGCGCCCGAGCCAGAGCCAGAGCCAGAGCCAGAGCCGGAACCGCTCCCGCCTCTGGATGAGAGTGACGAGCCGGTGCTGGAGTCGTTGGAAGAAGCCACCGACAATGAACAGGTGGACAACCTGCTGGTGAATGAAGAGTTGGTTCGCAAAGCGGTCCGGGCCGTTGCGGCGGCTCAGGAAGGCAAAGTGGTCCATGAGTACCGCCCGGTGGTCTCTCCGCCGCCCCCGCTGGCGGTGGCCAAGGTGGGAGAGGCTCGCACCGAGGCCGAGCAGGAGTACCGGCTGCTGGAGGAGAACTATCGGCGCTATGACCCTTATGTGGCCCTGCTTACCCAAAGTGAGCCGGAGGCGCTGGCTTCCTGGTACCAGCGCTATCGCCCGTTACTGGAAGAGGCCTACGATGAGCACGGGGCTAATAGCGGCAAGTTCCACGACTTGGTGATCAATACCATTGATGAGTTGCTGGCGGCGCCGGAGCCTCCGGAAGATATTCGGCTACATCGCCCCAAAGTCTTTTACGAATACCGCGATCCCGAACTGGAAGCGCTGTCAGACCTGCAGAAGCTCATGATCCGGATTGGCCCGGAGCACCACCGGCAGGTCAAGCAGGCGCTCCGCTCGCTGAAGTCCGAACTGGAGGCGCTGCCCGAACCGGAATAGTGACTCGCGCTTTTCGGCGAAAACCGGCCAGGTGATACTTGGCCGGTTTTTTTGTGTCTCGTGGCGGCGTTAACTGGCTTGCCGCTCGTATTTACTCAACAATGAGGTCGTCTATGGTGAGTGCCCCAGCCAATGAGCACTACTTTTTAGGCATTGATGGTGGCGGGAGCAAGTGTAGAGCCTCCCTGGCGGAGGCCGAAGGTTGTGTGTTGGGTTCGGCGCTGGCCGGCCCGGCCAACCCGCTGCACGGGCTGGAGCAAACACTGCACTCCATCGAAAGCGCCGCTTGCCGCGCGCTGGAGGATGCGGGCCTGCCGCCAAGCGCCCTGGCCCGCCTGGTGGTTGGGGCGGGCTTGGCGGGCGTTAATCTCCCCAGCTTGTACAAAGCGATTCGCGATTGGCCTCACCCGTTCGCCTCCCTGTACCTGACCACGGATTTACGAGTCGCTTGTCTCGGCGCCCACCAAAGGGATGACGGAGCGGTGATTGTGACCGGCACGGGGTCCTGTGGCTATGTGCGAACTGACGGTACCGACCTCCTGGTCGGCGGCCACGGCTTCCCCTGTGGCGACCAGGGCAGCGGGGCCTGGATGGGCCTGGAGGCCATCAAAGCGGTGCTGCTGGCCTCGGATGCTCTGGGGCCGCCGACGGCGCTTACCGAGTCTCTGGCCGAGCAGCTCCAAGCCCGTGGGGTGGCGATTGTGGAACGCATGGCCGGCCGGGCTTCCAGCGAGTATGCCAAGTTGGCGCCCTTGGTATTCTCCGCCGCGGAGTCTGGAGACTCCGTGGCGCTGCGAATTGTGGAAGACGGCGCGAGCTACATCAGCGAAATGGCTAGGAAGCTGCTCGCTTATGGGCCCGTTGCTCTGGCGCTGATCGGCGGCATGGCCGAACGTTTGACGCCTTGGCTCGCCTCCGACATTGCCGCGCAACTGACGCCACCAAAAGGGCCGCCCGAGGAGGGCGCGCTGTTGTTTGCCCGCCAGCAGCACGCCTTGGTCTGAACCGGTTGATACTTTCAACCTACCCATCTGACAGGCATAAAAAAGCCGCGAGTCCACAAGGGGCTCGCGGCAAAAGCGGCGCGTCAGGCCAAAAAAACTATAGAGCGTCGGCGCTGGCTTCGGCGTCCGAGGCAAAATTCACTTCTGTCGTTGTGTCGGCTTCTACCGTGGCGTTGGCGGTGCCGACGAAGGTCAGGCTGTCTTCGGCTTCCGGGTCATCGGCGCTGGCCCCGCAGGTGTAGGCCAGGGTGTAATCGCCTTCATCAAGAAAGCCCACTTCGTAGCCATAACCGCCTTCCACTTCGCTCACCAGTGCCGTGGTCATCGGGTCGGACTCGGTGCCGCGCACATCGCTGACGGTGGCATCCGCGCCGGTGAAGACATACACCGCGCCGGTTTGAGTGGCCGGGTCGGCGCACTGCTCGCTCATCAGGGTGCCGTCCACCGAGCCGCTGATGGTGCCGGAGGCGGTATTGTCGATCAGGCGCAGCGCGGGTTTGAGAATGGCGCCGCCAATTTGCTGGGCGGGAGGCAGAACCACGGACTTTCTCAAGTCAAAGTCGATGGTGAAGTCCGCGCCGGTGTTGGCGGTGACGGTGAAGCCGCTGACCAGTTTCAGTCCGGTTTGGCTGCCGCTGGGAACCCATAGCTCCAGTTGGCTGCCGTCGGTCATTTCAATGTAGGAGTCGCTCACACCGTCGGCTTCGGCGTTTACATGCAGGCGAATCCACTCGTAGTCGCCAGTGGGGACTTCTTCGCCGGCTACCAGATCTTGCGAGGCGGAGCCCTGCAGGGCGAGCAGGTCGATCTGCTTGGCTTCCTCGAAGGTAAATTCGATCACCTCGCCATCAGCGGGTTGAATGGAGACACCGCTGAATTCCACAAAGACGTGGTTGGCGGAGTCGATCGCCGCATCGGTCACGGCCAAGTTAAAACTGCCGGTAGTGTCGCTGGAGTCGTTGGTGCCGCCGGAATCGCTGCTGCTTCCACCACAGGCGACCAGGGCCGTCAGGGAAGAGGCGATCAGGAGCTGGAGTGGATGCTTTTTAAACGTTTTCATAACTTACCTCATTGGGATGTCATTAGGGTCTAAGTCCGGCCATTCAGCACGCTTGTACTGATATTCAGCTTTCTTCTAAAAACGCGGCTTTTAGAAGAGACCACACTTTAGAGGGCGTTTCGGATCCCTCGTAATCATCCATATTTGACACTATAGTCCCAAAAAAATAATTGTAAATAGCGATTTCGGTATTTTTATGAAAAATTTGACGCTATAATCCCAACATGAGCGACAGAACCCAGCGGGCGCTCGCCAGAGCCCTCTACAAGATGTTGCGTCCCATGGTGCGGTTGCTGCTGCGCCATGGCGTTTCCTATCGCTTGTTTGCCGACATCGCCCGCCATGTCTATGTCGATACGGCGCGGGAAGACTTTGCGATCCCGGGGCGTAAGCAGAGTTTGTCGCGAATGGCCGTACTGACGGGTATCAACCGCAAAGACATTGCCAAGCTGCAGGACCGCCCCCACCCTCTATCGGATGCCCCGGCGGAGAAACCGACCCCGGCGGCACGGGTCATCACCGCCTGGCTGAACGACGTGCGCTTTCATTCGGCCGAGGGCGAACCCGCCACGCTTCCGATTGAGGCCAACACCGCGAGCCCCTCCTTCTCAAGCCTAGTGCAGGAGTACAGTCACGATGTGCCGGTGCGTGCCCTGTTGGACGAGCTGGAACGGATCAAGGCGGTGACCCGCGACGGGGAGACGGTGGCGTTGCTTGCCCGGGGGTACATTCCCGTGGAGGATATGCAGGAGAATATCCGTATATTCGGAACGGCGGCGGCGGACCTGATGCGCACCATGGACCACAATATTGCCAAGGAAGGGCCGGCTCCCTTTATCCAGCGCACCGTGTCCTATACTCATATCCCTGAAGCGCTGTTGGAACAGATACGCCAGCGCAGTGCCCGGGAGGGGCAGGAGTTTCTGCTAAAGGTGAATGACTGGCTGGCCGATAGCGACCGGGAGCATACGCAGCGGGAGAGCCGGATTGAAGGCCCGGAGCTGGAGAGTCCCCGTACGGTCAGGGCCGGAATTGGCCTCTATTATTTTGAAGAGCCTAGCGAAGCAACGCGCGGAGAAGAGACATGAGACCAATTAGACACCTGGCCACGCCGCTGCTGGCAATGCTTCTCGGGGGCTGTCTGGGTGACAGCGACTCGGTGGCCGGTATTGAGGGGACGGGCAGCCCCGCCACGGTGGTGAGCGGGAGTGTGACGGCCTACGGTAGTATTTATGTGAACGGCGTCCATGTTGAAATCGATACCGCGGATGTTTCAGTGAATGGCGCGCCGGCCGGGGTGGAAGATATCCAGCTTGGCATGGTGGTGGATGTCGAACTGGCCGAGCTGGACGGTGACCAGGCCGTGGCCGATGAAGTACGGTACACCCGCTTGTTGCAAGGCTCAATTGAGAGCGTGACCGAGTCCAGTGATGCCCGCAAAGCGCTAAAGGTGCTGGGGCAGACGGTGATTGTTTACGATGATATTCAGTTTGACGGTGTGGCCTTTGAAGCTCTGTCAGAAGGGGTCGGTATCGATGTCAGCGGCCACGTTGATGACTCGGACCGCCTGGTGGCCTCCCGCGTCAGTGCCGCAGAATCAGTGACGCCTGAAGTGGTCGGTGTCGTGGAAGCGCTGGATGAGCAGACACAGCGTTTCCTGATCAACGATCTGTGGGTGAGCTTTTCGGGTTCGGATATCACTGGGGGTGAATTGGCCGAGGGCACCAAGGTTCGTGTGAGCGGGGGTGTTTTAAACGAAGACGGTTTAGCCGCCGAAGCCGTGTCGATCCTCAGCCGTCCAGAACTTGAAGACGGTACAACGCTTTCCCAGGAAGGGGTTGTTGGCCGCTTCGGTACTATTGGTGACTTTGACGTTGCCGGTGTCCGAGTGAACGCCTCCGAGGCGGAGCTCGACGGCACCGAAGCGCTGTCCAGTGGAGTCAGAGTGGCTGTGAAAGGCACGATGGTTGAAGGGGTGCTAATGGCCGAACAGCTTCGGGTGTTGCGTAACGGCGTAAACCGCATACGCACGGAAGTGGGCGCTGTGGAGGAGCAGGCGGGCGTTGTGACCCTAATGGGACGCGCCTACCACGTCACCGACCTGACGGCGTTTGAAGATGCCGCCGCCGGGCGGGGGCGCCACAGTGAATTCAACCTTTCGCAACTGCGAGCGGGGGATGCGGTGGAGGTGTTTGCGTTCTACCGGGGCGAAGAACTGGTGGTGACCCGCATTAAGCGCTTGGAGCCCGCGGACCAAAGGATTGAGATCAGAGGACCGGTAACGGCGATTTATCCAGAGAATCAAAGCATTCGCGTGACGGGTGTAACCGTCTGGTTGAACGGTGCGGAAGGGGCGGAGCTTCTGAGCGAGCTCCGCCGGGGCGACCAGGTCCAGGTGGAAGGTCAGTTAACCGGCCAGGAGCAACTGGAGGCCAGTTCCCTGCGGTTGTCGGAGCTACCGGCCAATGCCAAGGGTGGGTGTCCTGATTTTGTGCCGCAGTGCGGCGGCCGGCCGGACGTCGGTGCGGGCGGCGGCCCCGGTACTCAGGAACAGGCTCTACGCTTCTGAGTAGCGGGTGGCTGAAAGCTACCGACATGCTTGCGGGTGACGCTGTTGAACGGCTCGTGAGCACTCAGAGTTGGCGCGCGCCATCAATCCAGCTGGCGCGCAGGTTCAGCTTCTCATCCACCGCCACCAGGCTGGCCCGGTAGCCCGGCGCCAGCCGCCCCAGCTCATGCTCCAGCCCGAGCATCTGGGCAGGGTAAAGACTGGCCATCCGCAACGCTTCACCCAACGGCAGCTTCAGCTGGCTCACGCTGTTGCGCACCGCCGCCAGCATGTCCAGGTCTGAGCCGGCGAGGGTGCCCTCGGCAGTCGCGCAGCGGCCGTTTTGCGCCCGAATGACTTCCCCCTTCAAGGTAAACTGTTTGTCCTCGGCGCCCACAGTGGGCATGGCGTCGGTTACCAGAATCATTTTGCCCCGCGCCTTGGCGGCAATGGCCACCTTCAGGGTGGTGGCGTGCACGTGATGCCCGTCCACAATCAGGCCGCACCAACTGTTTTCATCTTCCAGCGCGGCGCCCACCACACCGGGTTCGCGGCTGGTCATGGGCGTCATGGCGTTGAACAGGTGGGTAAAACTGCGTACTCCCGCCGCCAGGGCGGCGCGAGTTTGGTCGTAGTCGGCGGCCGTATGTCCCGCGGCTACCATAACGCCGCGCTCGGTTAACTGCCGGATCATTTCGGGCGTGGTTCGCTCGGGCGCCAGCGTGACCAGGGTAAAGCCGGTCTCCAGTGAGGCAAGCAACTCTACTGCATTGGGCGTCAGACGCCGAAACTTCTGGTCATCGTGGACGCCCTTGCGTTGGGGGTTGAGAAAGGGACCCTCCAGGTGAATGCCCAATACACCGGGGGTTTTTTGAGTCATCGCTTGGCGAACGGCGTCAATCGCGCGCTCCACTACGGCTAGGTCGTCGCTAATCAGGGTCGGTAGGAAGCCGGTGGTGCCATAGCGGGCGTGAGCCTGGCCTATTCGTTCCAGGGTTTCCACGGTGGGGGCGTCATTAAACAGTACGCCGCCCCCACCATTGACTTGGGTGTCTACTAACCCGGGTACCAGCCGGGTGCCGGTCAGGTCAATGCGCTCCGCCTCTCCCGGGATTTGCTCAAGTGCGACTAAGGCGCGGATTCGGTCCCCTTCCACCAGGACCGCCAACCCCTCGTGCCACTGCTCGCCGGTGAACACTTCGGCATTGATCAACGCTTGCATCATTACTGCGCCTCTCGCATCAGGTGGTATGGGTCACGTGGTGGCGGATGTGCCGAACCCACTGTTTGGGACGGCCATCTATGGGGGAGTATAGGCCCGGCACTATATCATAGCGGGCCGCTGGGCTCGGTCGCAGGGAACTGAGGATCTAATCGACGTCGGTCGCTTGAGCGGACCAGTGCAGCGTAAAGCGGGCGCCGCCGCTCTGGGCGGTGTTTACCTGCACGTCTCCCAGATGCCAGTTCATTACCCGCTGGACAATGGCCAGCCCCAGACCAAAGCCGGCGCTGTGATGTTCGGGCGCCTCGCGCAGGCGAACGAAAGACTCAAAAATGCGTTCTTGCTCCTCCTCGGGAATGCCGGGGCCGTCGTCTTCCACCGTGACCCAAAACTCATCCTGCCGGGCCTCAAGGGTAATGTCGATCCGGCGGTGGGCGTAGCGCAGAGCGTTCTGAATCAGGTTGTGTAAGGCACGCTCCATTAGGGACCAGTCGCACACCACCGGCTGGGTCAGTTCCTCCGAGTGCAGGTAAAGTTGTGGCGGTTGAGGCAGGTGGCCGCCCAACCGCAGCCAGAGGTCGTGGACCAGGGCTGCCATGTCCCCCGGGGTTAGAAGCAGGTCAGGCCGGGTTTCGAAGCGGGCGTAGTGCAGCAGCTGGTTCACGAGCTGATCCATCTCCGCCACGTCGGCGCGTACGCTTTGCAGTTTGCGTTGCAGGTTGTTTGGGTCGCCATTGGCCTCGGCCATTTCCAGGGCGAACTTCATCCGCGCCAGAGGGGTGCGCAGCTCGTGGGAGACGGCGTGGGTCATTTCCCGTTGTGAGCGCAGCAGCTCCCGGATTTGCAGGGCCATTTGGTTGAAGGCCTGGCCCAGTCGGTTGGCCGCCGAGTGGCCACTTAGGGTGACCAGTGGCGCCTCCGGGTTGTGTCCCAGAGCCTGCGCATGCCGCTCCAGGCGGCTCAAATCCCTGGTTAGGGGCCATAGCCAGAAGAACACCACCGCGGCCAGCGCGCCGTAAAACACCAGCGCGAGGAGCGATTCAAGTCGACGCGAGGCCTCTGGGGTGACCTCCCCCAACACTAGGACGTAAGGGGCCTTCTTAAGCTTGCGGTAGTGATACAGGTTGCCGTTCGCGTCCTCGAAGGAAAGCGCTTCGTCGGCGAGTAGACGTTTTTTGATGGGCTCACCGGAGATATCCTCCAGTGGAATCAGCCGGACGTCGGCCAAGCCCTGGCGGGCAACATCGTGAACCAAGGCCCGGGTTTCAGGCAGGGGCCGCTCGGCTCCGGCCAACTGGAGCACTTCGGTGAGTGTGGCCCCCGGGGGTTGGGCTTCACGCTCGGTCTGATAAGTATTCCAAAGCTGATCCAATGCCCAGCCAAGCCCGAGAATGGCGAGCACAATCAGTAGGTAGAGCGATAGGAACGCCCGCTTCAAGCCTCGCCCCAGGCGTCGGCTATAAACAGATAGCCCCGGCCCCAGATGGTTTTGATTCGGGTGGGGTTGTCCGGATTATCGCCCAGCTTTTTGCGCAACTGGGAGACCCGCACATCAATGGTGCGGTCCATGCCGTCATAGGGTCGGCCGTACAGCTCGCGGAACAGAAAGTCCCGGCCCACCACATCGCCGGCCCGCTGGGCCAGCAACCAGAGCAAGTCGAACTCATGGCTGGAGAGTTTGACCGGCTCGCCCTCGAGCTGCACCCGGCGCGAGCCGCTATGGACTTCAAGGGAGCCAAAGCTCAGCGTTTGAGGGGTGCTGGGCGCGGCGGGTTCTACCCGGCGAAGCAGGGCCCGAATGCGGGCGAGGAGAATTCTCGGCTCGGCGGGCTTGATCACATAGTCATCGGCACCGAATTCCAGCCCGAGAATCTGATCGGCGTCCTCGTTGCGGGCGGTGAGCATCATGATCGGACCTTTGAAGGTCGGACGCAGGTCGCGGCAGAGCGTTAGCCCGTCCTTGCCCGGGAGCATGATATCCAGGATGAGTAAATCCGGCTGCAGTTGGCGGACCCGCTCCGGGACTCGGTCCCCCCGGTCTTCAATGGCCACTTGAAAGCCGTTGTCACTGAGGTAGTCGCGCACAAGGTTGGCTAAGCGGTGATCGTCTTCGGCGAGCAGTATTTGTTGCATAGGGCGTCCGGGCTCGGGTTTGGGGGTTTCCGGGTCAAAAAAAGTTCCAGGGTTTTCGGCGGCGCGAGCGGAACTCGGTGTATTCGCGAATCACCTCAAACAATTCGCTGGCCAGAAGCTCGCCATCGAGGGTGCGCCGAAGCTGAAATTGCAGGCTTTCATCGGTGTCGGCCCGATAGCGGTACTGGCCTTGATCGTTCTTCTCCCAGCAGGCGAGGGGCTCGTTTTCCCGGTCTACGAACAGACACAGGGCCTGGGTTTCTCCGGTCTGCCACTGGATATCTACCCGCTCTTCACAGCGCGCCTGGTTGGCGGAGAGGGCACATACGCTGGGGGTTAAGTCCAGCTTGGGCTCGGCGGCCGCGCCGGTGGTGGCCACAAGGGAACCGACCAGCGCCAGAAGGGGCTGAAGAGCGATGTGTTTGGTTGTTCGGTACCTCAGTTGCCCGAGTCTAAAAATGGTACACGCCCCCGAAAAATATCTGCATCACCTGATTGCGGTCGACCAGGGGGCTGTGACGCATGGCCTCGCTCAAGTGTTCGTACTGAACGCTGCCAAGCCAGCGCCAGTGTTGGCCGGTGGGTCGCGTCCAGCTCAAGCGCACAAACGGTGATGTACCGCTGGCGGGTTGATAAGCGGGTCGAGCGGTGCCGGCCTCCCCCTGGGTGACGCCGTAATAGTATTCCATCACCTCGGCGCTTTTCCAGTTAAACCCCACACTCATGCCCAAATGGTGTTCCTGTGCCTGGGTGGCGGTGCTGAGGGCGAAGCGAAGCGCTTGGCCGTCGTGCACCCCACTGGCATCGGATAGAGCTTGTAGTTGCCACTCGAACCGGCCCATTTGGCCCGAGCTTTCCAGGCCTGCCAGAGCGGCAATATCCCTCTCTCGAAGCTCCGGTAGCGGGGCCTGTTGAGGTTCCTCCCGGGCCGGGCTGTCCTCGCTTCCATCCCCCACTGGGTCGGAGCTGCCACCGTCGTCTGCCACGTAATCTCTTGCCGGCATTTCGGGGGAGTCGCTCACGAAGCCGTTGGTGGGTGTAGCCAGGCCCCCGTCCAGGAAAAAGCGCCCCCAGTCGTCCTCAAAAAAGTAAAGGCCGTCGCCGCCGGCGGTCACCAGTGCATTTAACATCCAGCTCGGTCGATCCACCAAGGTGTAGCCCAGGTCCAGGTTGTCGAGAAAGAATCGCTTGCCGTAGTAGGTGAGCTGCGGAATCAGCACCAGGGGGATGTCGTCGGCCGAGGCAATGGGGTTGGTGCGCACGCCAGCACCGATGGCGACCTGAAACTCCCAGGTTCCCGCCGCTACGCACCGATCATTGGCCTCGGTGCAGCCACTGTGGGGGGTGGCGCCAAGCGGTTGATGCCACAGCGCGAGCGCGAGACAAGCCGCGAGAATCGCGTTGGGGGAAAGTAGAAACTGTCTCAATAGCGTATGGGGCATGATCAAAGCGTCATCGTTATTCGAGGATCGGGCGCCGGGGCGCGCCAGCCATCTTCATTGGCGGCCCTCATAGGCGCTCGTTCTCGGCGGTTCATTTCCCCTATTGTGCCGGGAATCGCGCCGCAAAGCCGTCACCGCTTTGTGAGAGTCTGTAAAAAGCTGTAAGGCTGCGCCCGTGCAATGGCCATGGCTTACAGAAAATTACACTCTTTCGCAGATGCGCAACAGAAATCACGGTGGTGGCGCCGTAGAGTGGGTGAATGATGACATAAACCTTCGTGTCTGGACACCAGCCCGGCGTTTGGACGTTAACCCTTTGAGGATGGACTCGCGATGCGCAACCGCTCCCTAACGCTCTCCCTACTCGGCCTTTCTTTCCCCTTGTTGTCGGTCCCTTTGCTGTCGGGCTGCGGAGGCTCAAGCGGGGACTCCGA
The DNA here is from genome assembly GCF_039822625.1 of Marinimicrobium locisalis. Lineage (NCBI taxonomy): Bacteria > Pseudomonadati > Pseudomonadota > Gammaproteobacteria > Cellvibrionales > Cellvibrionaceae > Marinimicrobium > Marinimicrobium locisalis. The sequence continues at coordinate 16,784 of NZ_JBDLLG010000022.1, read as the reverse complement.
ACCCCCGCGGGGCCGCTATGATATCGACTATAGCAAGCTGCGCTGGGATGACCCGGCGCTGGAGCCCCTGACCAACGAACACCAACCCGAGGAGGTGGTGGCGTATTTGCGCAATGGCCTTCGGCTGAGCCTGGGGCAGGCGGGTTGGAGCGTGGATCACCCGGTTGCCGAGGAAAGCGCCGACAATAGTCGCTCGCCGACGCCGGAAGTGACGGGTGACGATAGTGGCTCTAGTTACTCACAGACGAATATCCATGTTGAGGGCGTGGATGAGGCCGATCGCCTCAAGTATGACGGGCGCCACCTGTTTGTGGCTGAGTCGCCGCGGTACTCTCCCCAGACCTTTTCCGAGGACTCGGATGGAGGGATGGAGGACTCTGTACCCGAACCGCCGATGACTCAGTCCCTCAGCATCTACCGCACCCAACCCCAAGAGGCGAGCGCTCAGCCCCTGGCGCAATACGATTTTGTTCGCGACCAGGACAGCCCACTAGTGCTTTCGCAGCTGTATCTTGAACGAGATGAAGAGGGTGCTGCCGAGTCGGTTCTGGCGCTGAGTGACAGCCGAATGAGTTACGGCGGCTGGGGGTGGGCCAGCATGCCGGAGATTGCGTTATACCAGGGCCGGACTCGGGTGGAGTGGGTGAATGTTACCTCGCCCGCCAACCCCACCCTGACCGGGGCGGTGGATATTCAGGGCACCTTGCTCAACAGCCGTAAAGTGGGCGATGTTCTTTATCTGGTTTCCCGGACGCGCCCCGCCATTGATGGGATGACGCGTTATCCAAATGACGATGAGGCGCAAGCGCAAAATGAGAGGCTGATCCAAGGGGCGAGTCTGGAGAGCCTCCTGCCGCGCTACCAAGTCGATGGCGCAGAGCGCCGCCCCCTGGTGACAGAAGGCGAATGCTACCTGCCACAAGCGCTCGAGCCCGATGAAGGTTACGCTGATATTGTTACTGTCAGCGCGTTTGATACCCAGACTCGTGAGCGTTTGGGGGCGGTCTGTGTCAATGCGAGGCTCGCGGGCGTGTATATGTCTCTGGAGAATGTCTACTTGGCGGCCGAAGGGGGACATTGGGACGAGCGCAAAACCGCCGTGCACAAGTTTGCGGCAAACGATGGCGCGATTGAATATCGTGGCACCGGTTTGGTGCCAGGCGGATTGGGCCGTACCGACCCGGCCTTTCGAATGGATGAGCAAGAGGGCTTTTTACGCATGGTCACAAGCGGGAGGGACGAGTCTGGCGACTTGGTCCATTCTCTGCATATTCTCCATGAGAACGACCAAGCCGAGCGGGAACTTGCCGTGGTGGCGCGCCTGCCTAATGACACCCACACTGCGCGGATCGGTAAGCCAGGGGAAGACATTTACGCGGTACGCTTTTTGAGGGACCGGGCCTATATCGTCACGTTCAGACAAGTGGATCCATTGTACGTGATTGATGTGGGAGACCCGCTGGCACCGAAAGTGTTGGGGGAGCTGGAAATCCCCGGTGTCTCGGATTACCTCCACCCCATAGATGGAAATTACCTCGTTTCCATCGGGCGTTCGGCCTCGGAGGACACCGGCAGGTTTACAGGCGTAAAAGTGGAACTTTTTGATGTGCGGGACGATCAAAACCCGCGAAGCGTGGCTACTCTGGAAACCGGGGGCCGTAGTGAGGCTTTGTCCGACTTGCAGGCGTTTAACTTTATTCGTGCCAATGATGACGAGTTGCGTTTTACGATTCCCGTTTCCCGTTATGAACAGCAGTGGGAATGGCAGGATTCCGGTCTACACTTATTCTCTGTGACTGGGCTTTCCGCGGAGCAAGCGGAATTAAACGAAGCTGGCGCGTTGATTACCGAAAGCGCTGACCAGACCGGTGCTGATTACCCACGCGCCAGTGGCAATGGTCGCAGTCGGCTGCACGGCGATGCCGTCTACTACCTGCATGGCAACGAGATTTGGGCGCGATTCTGGGGCGATGCTCAGTCCCCCAATGGGCCGTTCCTGTTTTGATGGACGCTCGTGTTTTCGAGTCGTTACAGCTTTTAGTGCCCCGGCACACGTTTGTGGCCCGGTTGGCTTATATGCCCCCGTACGCTTTTATGCAAAGGAGCCGCGTTTAACATGCAAACCTTTTTCATGATTTCGATGAACATCGCCTCCAACGGCGATGCTCCAGAGCCTCAGGCGCTCCTGCAGTTGCGTCGGCGGCTGCGGGATAAGTCCTACACCCCCGAGTCGGAACTGGCCTATTACCGCCAGCTGTGGCAGCTCAGCGGTTTTGATAACTACCAGTTTACGTTGAGTCGGCGCGGAGGCGGCTTGCCCACGGCGGATATTCGCGTGCGCGTTGTGGGTGGCCAAGTGGCCGGTGCTCACCACCTGGACACGGGAGCACCGGTAGCGGTGGGGGAGGTCGTCGGCACAATGGAGGACTATTTTATCGAGCTGGAGCAAGCTTTGAAGCAGGGCGAAGGCGGAGTCCAGGTTGAGTATCATTCGCTTTACGGCTACCCCCTCAGCTTCTGCCTGAGCAAGTCGCTTGCGGGGCAATTTGAGCACCGGCAACTGGCCTGAAGGCGGCGCAAAAAATGCTATAATGGGAATATAGCCGGCGCCGTTGGCACCGGCGAGCCACCGCGCGGGAGGTGTTCCCATGAGCCTTCGCTATATCCTGCTGGCCATCGTGGTTAGCTTAAGTGCCTGCACTCAACTGGAGCCCCTTCCAGAGTGGGTTCAGACACCGACTCCCCAAGAGCTGGATGAAATTCTGTCCGGGGAGGCCCTATTTGACGCCCCAGTTTCCGATGACACCCCCCCAGACTACCCACTCTTTGAGTTGACCCCACAGATGCGGCTGGTGGCCGATGAAGTGGCGATGCAGCATCGTAGCGCGGCCGCCCGTGCCCAGGCGCTACACCAGCGGTTGCTCTCCTCCCCGATGGCGGGAGGGCTGGGCATGCGTTACAGCGCCCTGCATACCGCCACTGCCCGAGAGGCGTTTGAGGAGCGCCAGGTCAACTGCCTGAGCTTTACCCTGATGTATGTGGCTATGGCTCGTCATATGGGACTTAAGGCGGAGGTGAATGATGTAAAAGTTCCGCCGAGTTGGGACTTGCGCGATAACGAGACATTTCTATTGTTTCGCCATGTTAACGCCAAAGTGATGTTGCCGTTCGGGGATCAGTTGGTCATTGACCTGGAGATGGAGCGCTACAGCCCGATGTACGATCAGACAGTGATCGAGGACCAACGCGTGGCCGCACAGTTTTACAACAACAGGGGGATGGAGTTGATCGCCGAAGGGCAATCTCGGGCCGGTTTTTTGCATTTACGCAAGGCGCTGTCTTTGGACCCGCAGCAGGGGTTTGTCTGGAACAACCTGGGCACCTTGTACCGAGGCAAAGGGCACTTACACAAGGCGGAAACAGCCTACTTGCAGGGGCTGGCACAGGCCCCCACAGACCTGACATTGATGAGCAACCTAAGCGGTCTGTATCAGTCAGCCGGCGAGGAGGAGAAAGCGGCTTACTTTTATCAGCGGGCACGTGCGCACCGCAATGGCAACCCCTATTATCTGTATTCCCTGGCTCAGGAGCAGTTGGCTGAGGGCAACCTGGTAGAAGCCGAGCGTTACGTTAAAGCGGCCATGAAGCAAGAAAACCAGGAGCCGCGCTTTTATACCCTGGCTGCGGAAATATACGAGCGCCGGAACTTGCCTGACAAGGCGGAAGCCATGCGTGAGCAGGCGGAGCGTTGGAAGGGAGAAGTGTATTTGTAAGGAACACAAGCGCTAACGCTAATTGGAAACGACGCTTCCTACAAGTGATCCGTTTCTGCGGGAACCATTGTTCCTTTACTCATAACAGAGTGCGCAAGGCTAATACAAAGACGGCGCCCAAAGGCGCCGTCTTTGTATGCGGGTTTTGAGCGTTCGTTTACTGAACAATCATTTCCACGCGACGGTTCTGCGAGTAGGCACGCTCGGTGCTGCCCTGTACTGCGGGACGCTCTTCACCGTAGCTAATGGTTTCGATGCGGCTGGCGGATACGCCTTGCAGTACCAGAAAATCACGTACGGCTTTGGCACGACGCTCGCCCAGGCCCATGTTGTACTCGCGGGTACCGCGCTCGTCGGCATGGCCTTCCAGACGGACGTCTTCATCGCTTTCCTTCAGGCGCTCGGCGTGAGCAACCAAGGTAGAACGCGCGTCGGGCTTGAGGGTGGATTTGTCAAAGTCGAAGTAGAAAGTGGTGTCCAGCTCCGGCTCCGGCTCGGGTTCCGGGGCGGGTTCGGGCTCCGGCTCAGTCATGGTGGGCTCTTCGGTGGGCTCTTCCTGGGTAGAGGTAGAGCTACAGCCTACAAGGATACCCGTTGCCGCGATAAGAATTAGAAAGCTTTTCAAAAGGTTGTTCATCTTTATCTCCCGATTTGGTGAACAGAAGTGTATTCCATAAAAAAACAGTTTCGTGCGGTAAAGCTATGGAGTCCGTAACAGCACGTTCGTTCCCTAATAGCGAGTCCCGAAACAGCTAGCAGGCGGAAGTTCTGCCCGGCCCAGCGCCCAAGGATTGAGGAACCTCCGCCAAGATTAAGCGTTAGGCGCGGTGGAGGCAAGTCCCCGCGCTTAAATTTGTGGTGTGGTTAACCTTTACTGATGGGCCTTAGAGCGTTTTGAACACCTCGCGAGCCGCTGAGAGCGTCTGCTCAATATCACTTTCGGTGTGAGCCGCTGACATGAACCCGGCTTCGAAGGAGGCCGGTGCAAGGTAAACCCCGTGCTCGAGCATACCGTGGAAGAAGCGGTTGAAGCGCTCGGTGTTGCAGGCCATGACCTGGTCATACCGGCTAACGGTTGCCTCTTCGGTGAAGAAGAAGCCGAACATACTGCCCCGGTAGTTGGTGGTGAAGGGGATGCCCGCCTCATCCGCAATGCGTTGCATCCCTTCGGTTAGCTGCCGGGTTCGCTCTGTGAGTTGCTCGTAAAGCCCTTCCCGGGCCAGCTCTCGCAGTGTGGTCACGCCGGCGGCGGTAGCCAGTGGATTGCCCGACAATGTGCCCGCCTGGTACACCGGGCCGGTGGGCGCCACCATCTCCATAATATCCCGGCGCCCCCCGAAGGCACCGACCGGCAGGCCGCCGCCGATGACTTTCCCAAGGGTGATCAGGTCGGCTTTTACATCGAACAGACCCTGCGCGCCTTTGGGGCCCACACGGAAACCGGTCATTACCTCATCGAAAATCAATACCGCCCCGGAGTCATCGCAGACTTCACGCAGAGTTTCGAGAAAACCCGTAACCGGAGGGATACAGTTCATGTTGCCCGCCACCGGCTCGATGATAACGCAGGCGATCTCTTCTCCCATTTCCTTAAACACCTGGCGAACCTGGTCGGCATCGTTATAAGTCAGAGTCAGGGTGTGCTCGGCCAAGACGGCGGGTACCCCCGGGGAGCTGGGGACGCCAAAGGTCAAGGCACCGGACCCCGCCTTGATCAGCAGCGAATCCGAGTGGCCGTGGTAGCAGCCTTCGAATTTCACAATCTTGTCCCGCCCGGTGAAGGCGCGGGCGAGGCGAATCGCGCTCATGGTCGCTTCGGTGCCGGAGTTGACCAAGCGCACCAAGTCCATGTTGGGAACCCGCTCGCACAGGGTATCGGCCAGCTCGGTTTCCCGCTCGGTTGGGGCACCGAAGCTTAGCCCGTTTCGCGCGGCGGCGATGACCGCTTCGGTTACCGGAGCGCAGCCGTGCCCTAGTATCATTGGACCCCAGGACTGGACATAGTCAATATAGCGTTGACCGTCGGCGTCCCATACGTAAGCGCCCTCGGCACGTTCGACAAACCGAGGGGTGCCGCCGACGGCTTTGAAAGCCCGAACCGGGGAGTTAACACCGCCGGGGATGTGTTTCTGCGCGCGGGTAAACAGCTCTTCGGATCGACTCATAAAATTCTGTCCTCTATTTAATTAGGGGCGGTAATGAATGGCAGTGTACAGCTTCTCTCACGGTCTCAGGCGCCGGTACGCCCGGGCTTGGCTTTCGATATCGTGGGCGCCAAATACGTTTTCGCCCACCGCCACCCGATCGGCGCCCGCGCTGAGTGCTTGCCGGGCATTATCCAGAGTGATGCCGCCAATGGCCACCAAGGGGGTGTGCTCGAACGCCCGCCGGGCTTCATTTAGCAACGCCAGCGGAGCGGGAGGCGCGTGTGGTTTGGTCTGGGAGGGGAAAAATCGGCCAAAAGCAAGATAGGTGGCGCCATCCGCCAGAGCCTGGCGAGCGAGGGCCATGGAGGCATGGCAGGTCACGCCGACAATCGCGCTCGGCCCAAGGCACTGGCGCGCTTCGCGGGGGCTGCCATCCCCCTGGCCCAGGTGGACCCCGTGGGCGCCACAGGCGAGGGCCAGCTCGAGGTCATCGTTAATAATGAGCTTTGCGCCATAATCGCGGCAAAGCGACGCTAGGGCTGTCGCCTCGCTCCGCCGGCGCTGGGTGTGTTGGGACTTGTCTCGGTACTGCACCCACCCGACGCCGCCGCGCAGGGCGGCTTCCACCGAAGTCAGCAGCTCGCTGCCCAGGGATTGAGTGGTGGCAATAGCATAGAGTGGGTGTTCGGGCATGGTGACCTCCGAGTTCACGGAGGCGCAGTTTACCGTTTAACTCCTGTCGGGAAAACGGCCGAATCAGCAGCCGCCGCCGGGCCCGCGTTTGCCGGAGTGGTTACGGTCCGCCCAGAACAGCCGGTTGGGAATACTGTGGCCCATTCCCAGGCGACGGCTGACTTGCAATGTATGCCAAGTGAAATTCTGCCCCTGCTCTACCGCGTCCATCAAGCGCAGGCCATGAGCCAAGTAGGCGCTAATGCTGGCCGAGAGGGTGGCCCCGCCCCCGTGGCTCAAAACACTCAGCCGTTCCCACTGGTACTTCTTCACCAGCCCCTGACTGTTGTACAGGCGGTTCTCATAGTGAGCCTGGGTGCGTCGCGCGCCCGATATTAAGGCGTATTCACTGCCGGCTTCCAGAATCTCCTGAGCGCAAGCGTCCAGGGTGTCGCCCTGTTGGGCCAGTTCGTGGGCCTCCACCAGATCCGGCGTGATGAGGGTGCACAGCGGCAGTAGCAAGCTTTTGAGGGCATCCCTCAGACTTTCCGCTTCGGCCGGAGGGCTATCCGCCAGTTGAGTGGTGGGTTCAAGCACGACGGGCAGGTCGGGGTAGTCTCTGAGAATCGTATGTACCGCTTCGATGTGGTTAATCTGCCCCAGAAAGCCGAGTTTGATGGCCTTTACCGGCACATCTTCCAAGACGGCACGCACCTGTTCGATGAGGAAGGTCGTTGGAACGGGATGCAGATCCTTAATACTGCGGGTATCGCGGGCGCAGAGGGCGGTGACAACTGGGGTGCAGTGGCAACCGAGACTGGCGCAGGCCTCGATATCCGCCTGTATACCCGTGCACCCTGAAGGGTCCTGGGTGGACAGTGCTAAAACCACGGGGACCTGTTGATCAATGGACGTCATGCCACACCTCCTGGAGCAGGTGTTTGCGGATCGGTCAGTGCCAAGGTTTGACCACCGCCAGTACAATAATGCCGATCAGCAGAAACACCGGAAACTCATTAAACCAGCGGAAAAAAACGTGACTCCGTTGGCAGCGGTCCTCTCGGAACTGGACGAGAAACCGACCGCATACAAAATGATAGACCACCAGGGTGGCTACCAATGTCATTTTTAACCAATACCAGCCGCTTTCGTGATAGTAATCCCAGTTTCCGCCGGAAAGCCACAGGCCAAGCGCCACCGTCGCAATCAGACTGGGCGTGGCAATCCCCCGATACAGCTTGCGCTCCATGACCTTAAAACGCTCCCGGCTGATGCTGTCTTCACTCATAGCATGGTAGACAAAGAGCCGAGGAAGATAAAACAGGGCTGCAAACCAGCAGACCACAGCGACCAGATGAAAGGCCTTAACCCAGAGCATGATCTCTCCTGTTGGCGAGAGTGAGTGATTTATAGTCGGTAATAGCTTTCGAGCTGGTCCCGGGTGAGCAGTCCGGCAATGCCGCCACCCGGCGCGGGGACGTACAGGGCGTCCACCTGGGCCTTATTCAAGGCCTGCCAGGCTTCGTAGAGGTTGGCGCTGGGCGCGATGGCGACCATTTCCAGGCGACGTGCGGGAATTCCCAACAAGTCGAGCGTGGCACCCTCCTCTTGCTCGGCTTCGCCGGCCTCACTGAGTTGTTCAAGATAACGCACCAAAGCGGCGGGCTCCACCAGTATCTGTTTCTCTTGTAGCACAATCCACTCTGGTTGCAGCTTCAGAACTCCGCGGGCCTGGGTGAGGCTCAGTTCCCGCTGGGCGTGCCAGAAGCGGCGGTGCATTAGACTGCGAACGCCCGTACGGCTGAGCAGCTGTTGCATAAGCTGCGGGCGGTTGCTCTTGCCATCTTGCTCTAAGAGGGTGGAAAACAAACCTTCGCTGCGGAAAAGCCAGCGCGTTGCCAGACAGGCGACTACCACGACCAACATGCCCGGAAAGAGAATGCCCGGATTATAGGTTAGCTCGAGAATGGCGATAATGGCCGCCAGCGGCGCATTGATGACCGCCGCCATCATCGCGCTCATTCCTACAATGGCGTAGACCCCCGGTTCGCTTACCTCAAGCGGTAAATAAGCAGCCATTACCCCGGCCGCGCCCCCCAGGCACGCTCCCATCACTAAACTGGCGCCGATGACGCCCCCGGGAACCCCTAGCCCCAAGATCAACGCGGTCACCACCAGCTTGGCCATTAAAATTTGAACGAGCAGAGGCCCCGCTAACTCCCCGGCCAGGGCGCTGTCGATAGTGTCATACCCCATCCCCATGAGCTGGGGCACCAACAAGCCCCCGACGCCGCCGATCAAGCCGGCCAGCGGCAGACGTATCCACAGCGACCAGCGTTTGGTGTGCTTGGTGCAATAGCAGTGAAGTCGAATGTAGAGGGCGGCCGCCGCGGCGATCAGCAGCCCCATTAGCGCCATCACCGGGAGTTCTCCCAGGTGACCGGTGAGCTGACGCCCGTCCACGAAAACAATATCCGGCCCAAATGCCAACTGGGTCAGGGTGGTGCCCGCCACGGCCGCCAGGATGACCGGAATGAAGCCGGCAATGGTGTACTCCATTAAGACCACCTCCATGGCAAAGATCACGCCGGCCATGGGGGTGTTAAAGGAGGCGGCAATGGCGGCGGCGACCCCACAGGCCACCAATGGCCGCAGGCTGTTGTTGGGCAGCTCCAGCCACTGCCCCAGCTTACTGGCGCTGGCCGCCCCCAGGTGGACGGCGGGCCCCTCCCGCCCGGCGGAATGGCCGGTTATCAGCGCGATGGCGCCTCCAAAAAATTGAGCGGCGGCGTTGCGCAGAGGTAGGTAGCCCTGGTGGTTGTGCAGCCGATCCAGGACATGACCCACGCCGGTTTCCCGGTGGCGGGGGGAGAACCAGTGCATAAGCAATGCAATAAGCAGGGCGCCGGCCACGGGCAAGGCGAAACGCCACTCTGGGGGCAGACCCTCAAAGTGCTCGCCGCTCACTGGCAGGGCGCTACCGAGCGTGCCTTCCACCAGCCAGCGAAACAGAACGATCACGCCCGCGGCTAAAATTCCGCTGGCCAACCCCAACAAAGTCAGTTGGGGCAAGGCGTCCACGTGAGCGAGCCGGTTGCGCCAACGCTCGGCGGTGAGCCGGCGGCGCTGGCGAAAACGTTCCAGGGGAGTAGGCTCGGGCGGCATGGGGCTCCTTTGCGGTCGAGGGACTTTGAGCTTCGCACTTTCGGTTTCTGTGGAAGGTCCGTATTATAGGCCGTTTCGAGGCTCGGGGGCCAAGCTCCGGCCCGTGATCATTTGTGGTTTTGTAGCAGAGAGAGGTTTGCTTGTGATTAACGTGGGTATTGTGGGGGGCACCGGCTATACTGGGGTCGAGCTGCTGCGCTTGTTGGTAAAACACCCGGAAGTAAGTGTGTCCGTGATTACCTCCCGGGCCGAAGCCGGTATCCCCGTCGCGGATTTGTACCCCAACCTGCGCGGTCATACCGACCTTGTTTTTTCAGAGCCGGATGTCAAGCGTCTGGGGGAGTGCGATGCGGTGTTCTTCGCCACCCCGCACGGCGTGGCGCAGAACTTGATGCCCTCGCTTCTGCAGACTGGCACTCGAGTCATTGACCTCTCTGCGGACTTCCGGTTGCGCGATACTGAGTTGTGGGGTCAGTGGTATGGCCAGGCCCACGGCTGCCCGGAACTGGTCAACGAGGCCGTTTACGGGCTGCCGGAAGTGAACCGCGACGCCATAGGGAGCGCTCGCCTGGTGGCCTGTCCGGGGTGTTACCCCACGGCCGCGCAATTGGGCTTTCTGCCGCTGCTGGAGCAAAACCTGGTAGCCACCGATAACCTTATTGTGAGCGCCGCCAGCGGGGCCACGGGCGCCGGCCGCCAAGCCAAGGTGGATACCTTGCTTACGGAAGTGAGCGGCAGCTTTAAGGCCTATGCGGCGAGCGGCCATCGGCATTTGCCCGAAATCGAGCAGGGGTTGCGTGATGTTCAGCCCAAAGCCGCTGACCCGGCGCGGGTGACCTTTGTGCCCCATCTCTTACCCATGATTCGCGGTATCCACGCGACACTATACGGGCGAGCCCTTGAGCCAGAGGCGCTGCCGGATTTGCAGGCGCTTTACGAGCAGCGCTTTGCCAATGAGCCTTTTGTCGACGTGTTGCCCGCGGGGGCGCACCCGCAAACCCGCTCGGTGAGGGGGTCGAATCTTTGCCGTATTTCCGTTTTTCGCCCACAGGATCGTGATACGCTCGTTGTGCTCTCCGTGATTGATAACCTGACCAAGGGGGCATCGGGTCAGGCGGTGCAGAACATGAACATCATGTTCGGCTTTGAGGAGACGGCCGGTTTGGACCTTGTGGCGCTGTTGCCGTGACCTCACTCCGGGCCGTTGAGATGGTTTCAAAGAGGGCGCAGATCCTATGGCAGAAGTGAAAGGCAGCAAACAGCACCGGATGGTGGTAGTGCCGTACCGGCCCGTCAGGCGCGTGCTAGTCGCCCTGGTGCTCTTGGTATTGACTGCCGCCGCCATCGGTGCGAGCTATTACTGGGGGTATCATCAGGGAGCCTCCGAGCAGTCGGGGGCGGTAGCCGAGCGCAATCGTCTGAGACAGGAAGTGGCGGCGCTGACCGAAGAGTCCGAACAGTTGCGACAGCAAGTGGCGAACTTGCGGCTGGGGGCTGAGGTGGATCAGCAGGCCTCCCAGGAAATGCGCAATCAGGTCATTGAGCTAAAGGAGGAGATCGCCGCACTGGAGGAAGATATCACGTTCTATCGGGGCCTGATGTCGCCCGGAGACAACAACACGGGGCTGACGATCGGCTCCTTGAACGTGTTGGCGACCGGTATTCCGCGGCAATTTGAATACAAGCTGGTCGTGCAGCAGCTCGCCACTGACCACCAAGTGCTCAATGGCAACCTGACGTTCAAAATTGTAGGGCGCCGAAATCAGCAGACGGAAACACTGTCGCTCCACCAGATTTCCGAACAGGAGGACAGTGAAAACATTCGGCTGCGGTTTCGCTACTTTCAGAACATTGAAGGGCGCTTGACGCTTCCCGAGAACTTTGAGCCTGAACGAATCGAGATTGTGGCCCGTTCCAGCGGGCGCGACTCGCAAACGGTGGAAAAGAAATTCGGTTGGTTGGTGCAGGAATTGTAACCTAACGCTGATTACGTGGTTAATAAAAGGCAACGCTATGGCATTTTCAAGCAATCACACGCTGATTTCCCGCGGCACCAAAGTGGTGGGCGATCTGCACTTTACCGGCGACCTGCAAATTGAGGGAGCAGTGGTAGGCAATATCATCGCTGAAAGTGGGAATGACGCCAAACTGGTGGTGGCCGAAAAAGGCTCTGTTGAGGGCGAAATTCGGGTCCCGATGGTGGTCATCAACGGGAAGGTTAACGGCAATGTCCATTCAATCAAGCATGTTGAGTTGGCCGCAAAGGCGGTGGTGGAAGGCAATGTCCATTACCAGCTAATCGAGATGGTCAAGGGGTCGCAGGTTAACGGTAGTCTGGTTTACAGTGGGGCCGAGGCTCAGAAAAAAGGCGCCAAGAACGACGTATCTGGGCCGGCTAAAGACGATATTAAGACAACGGCCAATACTTGACTATTTTGGTCGGGTAAGACGTATAATGCCTATTGAAGTCATCATTGGAGTCATCAATGTCTGCGCCTGAAGTATTTGTGCCCGGCGCGGTGCTGGACGTTACCCCCAGCGCCGTGGCCAAAGTTCGCAATCTTGTCGAAGAAGAGGGTAACCCTGACTTGAAGTTGCGGGTGTTCATCACCGGCGGCGGCTGTTCTGGGTTTCAGTACGGTTTTGCGTTCGATGAGGTGGCGGCCGAAGACGACGCGGTGGTTGACCAGGACGGCGTGAAAGTACTGGTCGATGCCATGAGCTACCCTTATTTATTGGGGGCGCGGGTGGATTATCGCGAAGACCTTCAGGGCGCCAAGTTTGTGATCGAGAATCCCAACGCAGCCAGTACCTGTGGTTGCGGCTCTTCCTTTTCTATCTAGGCTCTAGCCTGCCCGAGTGCTTACCTTTGGGCAGGGTAAATACCCCCCAGAATCTGGGGCGCCGAGGCCCCCGTGACCGCCGGCAAATTGCTGGACAGCCCGCTAAGGGTTTGTTTTGCCATCCACGCGAATGCCACCGCCTCTACCCAGTCCGCAGGCAAACCCAGCGAATCGGTTTGTCCCACGCTCGTACCGGGAAGCAGGGCGCTCAGCGCTTCCCGTAGCTGGCTGTTATGGGCGCCGCCACCACAGAGGTACACCTCACACTCTCCGTTTTGGGCCAAGAGCGGGACAAGGCTGTCTACAATGGTGCGCGCGGTCAGTGATAGCAGCGTCGCCTGCACATCTTCCGGCCTGAGGGTCTCATCCAGCTGCAGCAGGCACTCATCCAGCCACGCCAGGTGAAACTCTTCGGGACCGGTGCTTTTGGGCGGGGTTAAACGAAAGAAAGGGTGAGTTAGAAAAATCTCAAGTAATGAGTCGTTAGGGGTGCCACTGGCGGCCCACTGGCCATCGGCATCGAACGCTTTCCCCTGTGTCCTTTGTACCCACGCGTCCATAAGATTGTTGCCTGGTCCGGTATCAAAGCCAGTGGTCGCGTCAGAGGCCGGCAGCCAGGTAACGTTGGCAACACCGCCAATGTTGATGACTGCCCGATCAATACCATCATTGTGGAATAACGCATGGTGCAGGGCCGGAACCAGGGGTGCACCGTGGCCTCCGGCCGCCATGTCGCGGCGTCGAAAATCGGCCACGGTGGTAATACCGGTATGGTGGGCAATCAGGTTGGGGTCCGCTACCTGCAAAGTAAACGGTTCCGTTTTCCCGTTACCGGGCGGACGGTGACGAAGCGTCTGGCCATGACTGCCGATTGCGGCAATATCGCGGGCGCTAAGGCCGGCCTTTTCCATCAGCTGGTTGGCTGCCTGAGCAAATGCCACCCCGAGCTTGTGGTCCAGGTCGCCAAGCTGATCAATCTCGTCGGGACCCGGCTGGGCGAGCTGATGGATGACGGCTTTGGTGCTCACATCCAGAGGCTCGCTGTGGTGGGCAAGCAGGCGGGGGGTGCCGGACTCAAAGTCCACCAGCGCCGCGTCAATGGCGTCGGCGCTGGTGCCGGAAATCAGCCCGATGTACAGCTCGGAGCTGGGCATTTAGTTGGCCTGCAGGTCTTTGCTCAGGCTCGCCAGTTGAGTGTCGCGCTGATATTTTTCCAGCTCGGCCAGGATGGGCTGAACTTGTGACTCGAAGCGTGCCATTTCGGAGGAGGGTACTGATTCGGCTTGCGGTAGCTCCACGGTAACCGGGTTGCGGACCGCGCCGTTCATGTAAAACTCATAGTGCAGGTGAGGGCCGGTGGCCAAGCCGGTAGAGCCGACATAACCAATGGTTTGCCCTTGTTTGACGCGAGTGCCAGAGCGTACGCCCTTGCGGAAGCCGTTCAGGTGAGCGTACAGGGTTTGATAGGTTTGGCCGTGCTGCACAATAATGGTGTTGCCGTACCCGCCTTTGCGACCGGCAAATTTGACCCGTCCATCGCCAGAGGCTTTAACCGGGGTGCCTCGTGGCGCCGCATAGTCGGTTCCCTTGTGGGCTCGTATGGTGTTGAGCACCGGGTGGCGCCGGTTTGGGTTAAAGGGAGAGCTGATCCGGGTAAACTCCACCGGGGTGCGCAAAAAGGCGCGTCGCATGCTGCGGCCCTCAGGAGTATAGTAATTTGAGTCGCCGTTGGCCCCTATGTAGCGCACGGCTTCATAGGTGGTGCCTCGGTTGGTGAACTGAGCCGCCAGGATCGGCCCATTGCCGATTTTCTCCCCGTCGAGGAAGTGCTCTTCAAACAGCACGCTGAAGGTGTCGCCACGGCGAATATCTAAAATAAAGTCGATATCCCAACCAAAAATTCCGGCGAGCTTCATGGTGAGGTTGTCTGTCATGCCAGCCGCCTGGCCCGCGAGAAAGAGGGAGCTGTCAATGGTGGCTCGCCGATAGGCGATTTGAACATCGGGCGTACGCTCAAGCTCTTCGGCGTCGAAGCTGCCTTCGGCTCGGATGAATCGCAGGCTGCGCAGCCGGTCGCGCTGGTAGACCAGTTCCTCCAGCTGCCCGTCTTGAGAGAGGCCGAAGGTGATTTCGTTGCCTGGCATAATGCGCCGCAACGCCCGGGCCTCGGGGGCTTGGTCAATCAGTTCATAGAGGTCGCGGTCAGTGAGGCCGGCGCGCTTGAACAGTACGGAGAGACTGTCCCCGGACTTAACCGTGTAGCTGGTGCGGGTCAGTTCGGAGGCTGGCTCCGGTGGTGCAGAAACAGCGGCTTCGTTGGTGGGCGCTTCGCTTTGCTCGGTCGCGGCCGGCAGGCGAGCCGTCTCAGTCTCAAACGACGCCTCAGACTGGGTTAAATCCAGTGTCAATGACCGGCTTTGGCGCTCGGATTTCGCCTCTCCCCCGGTCGATGACAGGGTTAATGCCAGCGCCAACCCAACAAAAAGAGAGCTCGCCGCCATAACATGGCTGCGTGGATATTGGCGCAGGAAGGCTGAAAGCCGCTTTTTGTTCGTGTTTTCAAAGGGTTTCATGGAAAACTTAAACCCGTTATCTAAGTGTGGCTGTGGTCTTAAGTTATAACAGAATTCCAGCCTAATAGCACCCCGTAAATAAGCAATAGATCAAATTGGCGCCGAATGGCGCCCATGCCCTTGTTTTTACGGGCGGATTCGGTATCTTGACAGCCCTTTTTGTCGGCCCCCGAGGGGGTGTCCATCCAATTCAAATAGAGAGTGCAGCAATGGCAGCAGTGGAACCCGGTTTGCTTCAAGACCTGCAGAGTCGCGGGTTAGTCTCCCAGACATCGGGCGGGGATGCGTTGAATGACTATTTGGCCGGCGGGAGCCGCACTCTCTATAGTGGTTTTGACCCTACGGCGGACAGCCTTCATATCGGGCATTTGGTGCCGCTTCTGGCGCTTAAGCGCTTTCAGCGTGCGGGGCATAAGCCCATCGCCCTGGTGGGGGGCGCCACAGGCCTTGTCGGCGACCCGAGCTTCAAGGCGCAGGAGCGCAAACTGAACACCCCCGACATTGTCTCTGGTTGGGCTGATAAGCTGAAAGGCCAGGTCAGCCGTTTTGTGGATTTTGATTGTGGCGAGACCTCGGCGGAAGTGGTGAACAACCTGGATTGGGTTGGGCAGATGAGCATTCTCGACTTCCTGCGGGATGTGGGGAAGCACTTCGCGGTCAACAATATGATCTCGAAGGAGTCCGTGCGCCAGCGTATCGAGCGGGAGGGGGAGGGGATCTCCTTTACCGAGTTTACTTATATGTTGCTTCAGTCCCTGGACTTCGCTGAGCTGTATAACCGCTATGACTGCACGCTGCAGATAGGTGGTAGTGACCAGTGGGGCAATATCACCGGGGGCATCGACTTGACTCGCCGCCTGCACGGTGGCCAGGTATATGGCCTGACGCTGCCTTTGGTCACCAAGGCGGATGGCACCAAGTTTGGCAAGACGGAGAGTGGCACCGTTTGGTTGGACCCCGCGAAAACCTCGCCTTATGCCTTCTACCAGTTTTGGCTGGGGACGGCGGATGCCGACGTTTATAAGTTTCTGCGCTACTTTACCTTCCTCTCTCTGGAAGAGATTGAGCGGATAGAGAGTGAGGATCGCGAGCGGCAGGGACGTCCGCAGGCACAAAGCGTCTTGGCTCGGGAGATGACGGAGCTCATCCATGGCGTCGATGGGCTGATCGCCGCCGAGCGAATCACCGAGGCGCTGTTCAGCCATGACCTGTCCAGTTTGGGTGAGGGAGATCTGGAGCAGCTGAAGCTGGACGGGCTGCCGTTCTCGGTGCTTGAGCGTGAGGCCCTGGGTAAAGAGCCGTTGACCCAGCTGCTGGTGGACGCGGGCATGGCTGCCTCCGGCAAGCAGGTAAAAGATGCGCTCGGCCGTGAGGCGGTAGTGATCAATGGCGTTGCTCGCGGTTCGGAGGACAACCTCCGGGTGGCCGAGTGTTTTGCCTCTGGTTCCGCGCTGTATGGGCGTTTCTTTATTTGTCGTCTTGGTAAGAAGAAGTACCATCTGTTTGAGGTGCGTTAAGAGGCTCCATTTACCGTCTCTGGTCGCCGCCTAAAAAAGTTTAAAAAAGGGCTTGCGTGGTCCGTCATTGATCCGTATAGTTCGCGCCTCTTCC
>NZ_JBDLLG010000021.1:0-105161 GCF_039822625.1 Marinimicrobium locisalis | reverse complement strand
GCTTGATCAGCACCTGTAAGCTGCATGGGATCAATACCTACACCTACTTGACCGATGTGCTGCTTCGCATCAGTGAGCACCCGGCCAGCCGGGTGGAAGAGCTGACGCCCCGGGCGTGGAAAGACACCTTCGCCGATCAGCCGCTCCGATCAGACCTCTACAGGGCCGTCAACCACGCCTCTGAATGAACGGTTACTGTGCTGCTTCGCATCAGTGAGCACCCGGCCAGCCGGGTGGAAGAGCTGACGCCCCGGGCGTGGAAAGACACCTTCGCCGATCAGCCGCTCCGATCAGACCTCTACAGGGCCGTCAACCACGCCTCTGAATGAACGGTTACGAATCACTTACGCGACAACTATGTTGACAGATACCGGCTGCTTCGCATCAGCGAGCACCCGGCCAGAAGAGCTCACGCCCAGAGTGTGGAAGAAGACCTTCGCCGATCAGCCGCTCCGATCAGACCTCTACAGGGCCGTCAAACACGCCTCTGAATGAACGGTTAAAGTTTAAATGGCCATTAACACTCGGGGGCTTGCCAGACCTTGCCCTCTTAAGAGTATTTTTCATTGTCGTCCCCATTTCAAGTGAGGCGACAACTATCCTGACCTATAGAGCTCCCTGCTACTCAAAGTTCTTCCTAAACTATCATTCTCAAGAACGAATCACTTCAGACAATATACTTTCAATATGGTCAACAGCATACTGGACACCGCAATTTCGCGCCATATCATCTTTTTGGGTCATGGCCCCGCGCTTATATGCTGAGTCCTCCAGAATGGTTTGTACTTCTTTACGGATAATGTCAGGACTTCTTGCGTAGGTTAGACGTCCTACTTTATGATGGCGGACTCTGGCAGCAACGCCAGGTTGATCGTTAGTAACTGGCATAGCAAGAATAGGAGTACCTTGGCTTAAGCTTTGCATGGTACTTCCAAGTCCACAATGTGATATAAAGAGAGATGCCCTTTTAAGCAATTCTAACTGAGGAGCATATTCAACAACGATTAACTTTTCCGATTGCTTTGCAATCAAACTTTCATGCTTGGCCCCACCAAGAGATATAACGAGTTGAACATCTAAGCCGGATACCGCCTCTATTATTCGCTCATATTTTTCAACAATCCCATTTTGCCGAGTGCCCAAACCGCAATATACGAGAGGCAACTCGTTAAGCCTTTGAAATGGAAATGAGACATCCTTAGTTAGAGCCGAATCATGTAGTAGACCACAGTAGTAAAGCTTTTCAGTATATGCTGCGCACCTTGGAAAATCGAAGCCTTTGTTCATTTGGCACAGCTGTCCTAGCTTAGAAACACCAACCAGCTCTTTTTCAAAAGGTTTTTGTCTATTATTCACAAGGTAATTATTTATCGTTGCAAGTGCCTCACCAGCCCCCTTGTTAAAGAAATAATTAGATATAGCATACATTGCGCGAAAGAAAATCGATTTGCTGTATTTCATGGGTGTGAAATACGGTGGCAATCCAGCCTCTTGATTAAAGGGCAGACCAGCGCTAAGAGTGATATAGGGTAAACCTAATACCGCTGCAACCGCTGCCGCGCCAGGATTTGCTTGATCAGCAATAACAAAATCGATTTTTAACTCGCTAAACAGCTTGGGTAAGTCCTTCAGGTCGGCCTTAATACAATCGCTGTAGAACTGACCTGCATACCTAAGGGCTTGGATGCCCTCTAGCTCACTCGCTTTTAGTTCAATTTCGTTTAATCTGCCTTCGGGGAAAAAATCCAGACCATAGTCTATACATTCAAACCCCAGCTCACGCACTCTTTCTGACGCATCTACGTGCTGAAAGAAACAAACTTTGTAACCTCGACGTCTTAACTCAATCGACAATGATAGAGCGGGGGTCATGTGGCCAGTTTGGCCAGGGCATACCATTCCAATAGTAACACTTTTTACAAACATAGATGTACTCTGATTAATTTAGCGGATCTACAAAAAACAATTTAGCTATCATATTCTGCAGTGTGCTAAGCCATTTCCGCGTAATCACTAAAGGGCCGAATAGTTTTATTCAGCTCTTTTGCTATCATGATTAGATTTATATTATAGGCTGACTCGGAAATATATATTTCCTCCGTGTCGGATGCTTTCAAAAATGATCGGTAATTTCGGTAAATTGGGAAGCGTTTGTCATGTTTTTCATATATACCACCCAACCCTTCGGTCAAGAAAACCGCCAAAATATTTGAGTCATCAACTTGCAAATAGTGTTTAACTTTTTCTAGATCTTTGATATCGGAACAAATAATTGAATGGCGTCGGCTGTTGATTCTTGAACTCTTTTGTCGATGAAAATAGCTTATAACCTCTTCAATTGCAAACTCAAAACTCTCTAGATCTTTCATAGCTAACTAGCTCCCTGTGACTATTTATAACTTTCTTGTATTTCACGTTTCCTCCACCAACATTGTCGACGGCTATTCTGTCAAGGCAGTCGCAAATTGTATTAGCGATTTGATAAAGAGAATAGTTATATTCAATGACAACAAGATCCTTTTTGATGCCCGACTTCCCGATATTATCTAACATGGTAATATGAAGTTGCTCGACAAATGCCCCGAGCGAGCATAGGGGTATCTTTGTTGAAGGGTCACCAAGAATAATAATATTTTTTCTGTTCAGGCCATTCTTTACCCACGTAGCAACTAGAGTGTGTGCCTCTCCTGAACCAAAAAGTCCTGGAGAATAAATTATAGTTGCGTTTAAGTTGGCAATGCTTCTCAGCTTTTTTTCTGCTAAAATTTTACTCGCATCATAGACTGCGTTTACGTCAACAATTCTCTTCAGATCTAGAGTTTCAAGACAACGAACAACACGTATGCTACTGATATATATAAACTCGATATGCTTGTTCATTTTATTGCCAACATCAACAGAAATTTTAGCAAGTTTTTCAGTGAGATTAGCATTGACCCTATACGTAGCCTTTTTGTTTTTCTCAGCCTCAACAACACTTGACTGGCCAGCCAAGTGGATAATACAGTCGACATTGTTTTCCAGCAATATACTCTTTATTTTACTACCATCATTAATGTTGGCAGTAAAAATTCGAATATTTTCTGAGTGATTGCCAATACCTCTAAGTCGATTTACGTTCTGCTCAAGAATACTATTTTTTAACTTTAGATCCTGAACGTCCGGTATGCGCAGCACAGCGATTACCTTATGCCCCTCTTTAACAAACTTTTCAATTACTGACGCTCCAGCAAAACCTGTCGATCCGGTTATCATCACCGTTGAGCGCTTGCCAATCTTCATTACTTCTCCCTTCCCTTAAACTAGATATAGGCAGAACAATATTCCGTTAACAAGCCTGATCAGAAGCGATAAGATAATCAGCAAGCTTTATTGCATCAGCCTTTTTGACATCAAAAAGGCTTTCATCTGCTTGAATAAAGTCGTTAATTAAAGTGCTATACTTGGGGAAGTTCTTTAGTTTTTTTAACATCCCTGATCGAGTCAATTCCATATAGTGGACCGTATCTATAATGGTGAAACACTCCTCCATTTCATCTTTGTCAATTAAGCCCTGAACTCTCATGTCATTGAGAAGGCTTTTGAAGCTAATCCTAGGGGTGGTGATATTTCTGAAGGTTTTTGGGTCGAACATGAGTGCAACATCTGCGTCCGAATCGATTATACCATCCCTATATAGCTCGAACACTTTCCCGATACCTTTCATGCCGTGGTTGTATAGTTCGGCTGCTCTCAATGCCCCCATACTGGAACTGCCAACAACCTCTATACCTTTATTTATTAGCTCTTTAATTTCTCTAATGCTAACAGCTAAAGAGCTATGAAATACACCATCAACAATGGCAACTCGCTCAATTGAATCGTCTAGCTGTAGCAGGTCGCCTCGCTTGACGGGAGCACGAAACTCAATATTACCCTTAAAGTATTTTTCGAATGGTTCTTCAGCAATACTTGGACCGATATACACTATCGTTTTATTCATAGCTTATTTGGCTCTACGCTGTTGATATTCCTCAAGTATTGGATCGACAATTTTAAACCAAAGAGGAGGGACTAAAGCGATCAGAATCATACCGGTATAGCCTGTCGGTAACTGTGGCGATTCTGGTATGTGGCGCAATATTTGATACGGACGAGCTTGATTAACATGGTGGTCAGAGTGACGAAGAAGATTCAGTAGAATAAAGTTATTTGTTTTCGCATTCGAGTTCCAAGAATGGTTGTAGCCAGGTTTTTCGTATCTACCATCCTCGAGCTTCTTCCTTCTCAAGCCATAGTGCTGTACATAGTTAATCAACTCCAGAAGAGCAATTGCAAAAAACCCTTGAGCAACAAAAAATATTGCACCGGTGGTGCCAAAAGTATAGCCAGCTAAAAAAGTAAATATAATAGATAATGCCGTAAGGTTCAGCGCTTCGTTGTGCCAGCTTAGGTAGGAGCGTCCACGCAATTTTAATCTTTGGCTCTCTATTTGAAAAGCTTTGATAAAGTTCAGAAAAATGGACTTGATGATAAAAAAGTAAATATTCTCACCCTTCTTAGCCGAGGAAGGGTCTTTATCTGTTGCAACATCTACGTGGTGACCTCTTACATGCTCAACTTTAAACGTTCCGTACCACAAGAATGACAACAATATACCTCCAAAAATCCTATCGATCTTCGATCTTCTATGTATCATTTCGTGAGCACGAATAATGCCTAATGCTGCCGTACCTACGCCGCATGATATGAGAATTCCTATTTGCTCAAACAACGTTATACCAGGGGCAACAAAGGCATAGGTAGAATATATGACAAGAATGACCACGCCAACAAAAGCCATATAGTTGAGAATTCTATAGTATTGCTTCTGTGCAACTTCTTTTTCAATTTCTGGGGCATAGTTTCTTGAGTCGCCACCAATGAAATAGTCAACTATTGCATCGTAGAAAATAAATGCAATACCAACATATGTCGCCCAGCCGCCGACTGATATGATAAGGCATATAACAGGGGTAAAAATAACTGGCACGATAAAGTTGTAATCAATAATCGGTTTTGGTTTTAGTTGAGTGTCGTCTACTGATCGCTTTGTCATTATTAACCCCTAAAAAATAGGATGTTTCCCCACTAAACTTTACTAAGCACTAAGTCACATACTGTTTTTAAGCCTTCATCATAAGCTAGCATTTTCTTTTGGATTTGCTGGCACTTTTTTTGAAAGGAGCTATCTTCATAAACCTCTTTAATTGTGGAAGCTAAGCTATTTCCCGACACTTGTTTTTTGCCGAGCACTCGACCAACACCAAGCTGTTCAACACGACGCCCATTATCGAACTGATCATATGCTGAAGGGATAATGACTTGCGATGTGGCGGACGAAAAGCAACTGGCCACAGTACCTATACCTCCGTGGTGAACCATTGTTTCCACCTGTTCTAACACCTTGGAAAAAGGGATATATCTAACGTGGATAACATTGACAGGAAGATTGCTCGGTATTTGATCTTCGAAGTTTGTCACCAAAATTCCCGGCTTGTTAAGTTGTATGCAAGCGTCAACTGCAGACCTGAAAAAGCTTGGGTCATTCATTACTGCGGAGCCAGGACAGAAGATGATAGGTTTTCCAAGGGGGCGAGTTTTTTTTATAAAAGCATCTACAACGTCACTCTTATAGGATATCTTAGGGTCGTCGTAAGTAGGGAAGTCAGCTAGGTGAACAAATTTGTCCCAATCATCCGCTGGAGGACAGAACCAACTTGGGAAAAGACCAACAGTCATCAAAGGAGAGTTTGCCCAGTGCGTTCCTACCTTCTTAACTGGTTCAAGATTACACTTTTCTCTAAAGTCATTGATGCCCTGAAATAGCTTATCTGCAAATCTGCCGACAATACTATACTGCAGCCTTCTTGCCCACATTGGCATCCAATCTGGCATATAAAGGCCTGAAATTAACGGTGGTTTCTGTACACTGTTTATATAGGCAGGAGAGGTTTGCATGGTAATATTTTTCATTTCATGCTTTTCCTGTGCAATTCTCGCGGCAAAACAAAACGCTCCCGAAATTATTAATACGTCATCATCTTTTCGTAATGTCAAGTATTCATACTGAGGAGGTAAAACTTCCTCCGCTGCACCAATCGCTTTACGTAAACTCTTCAAGCCGGGCTCCCAAGTATCAGGGTGCCCAATGAGCGCTCTATATTTTTCTTCGCTGAACACATCGACAAGTTCAATACCAGCACGCATCAAGGGTTCACGATAATATCCACTTGTTAAAGCAACAACAGAGTATCCTCTATTTACTAGCTCTTTTCCGAGCCCTATAAACGGGTAAACATCACCTGCTGACCCAAACGGCAATAGTATTATATCAACCATAACTTTGTATTCTCAATATTAAAATTAGCATGCTTATATTTTGCGTTTAACAAACTGATAAAGAATATTTGGTGGGCCAAATAATAATGCGCCAACCTTTTTCGTAAAAATATGATGCAGAAAAAAGCACAACAGCCCTAGGCACACCTATTAGTTACCTTGTCATTACATAAATTGCTGTCGAAGCCGCAGCAAAGGATACCTTGGGTTCTCAGAAAAATGATCGCGTAGGTGCCTTATTTGAATTGATAGCCTCCAAGTCATTTTCGAGCTCGATCCTTTATTGATTCACCTTTCTGTAGTGGTTCCGTCGATGTGTCCATATGCCTCACTTGATTCCGAACCAATTCACCAGAATTTAAATCTGGCGCATAAGGCGAAAGTACGTATAGCGCGATGCGATTACGCTCAGCCTCTATAAAGCTCGTTAATCTTTATACTTATGCGCCGGGTGACTCTCAACAATCAAATACGAAAAACGAAGCCGCTTTTTAGCATGCTTTTAATGCATTCGATGAATTTATTGACATTAAATGGGCCTGTAACAATGTGGCACCAAAAACACCAGTACTCGATAGCGCTGATACAGTATTAATGGACTGTCGTTGACCACTTTTTGATTATCAGCGTCTCGCCATTTAATGGCCATATTTTTTTAGTTTATCATCAGAGCGATACCGGCTTCGTCTAACCAAAAAACCCGTCACTCCGCCGCTTCGACACTTTTTGACGTTTGAGTATTCCGTTTCTTTCCACATACTTCTTTCATTATCTCTTCGAGAGGCGAGGCACTAGAGCTTTTGAGACGTTAAACCAAGTCGATGAAAGAGGCTTCCCACAGAAGACATGCTCAACACTATGTAAAGCGATCCAATGTTAGATCAGCCACGATTTATTTTTACCATAACCCAAAATTAAAGCAGTGCTGTCTTGGGTTTTAACGTACTACCCAACGTTTTACTTCTTGCTCTTCAATTTCCGTTGGCGTTCTATTGCGTCCGCTACGGGCGATGGGTGCAAGGGCAGTAAAGTCACCCTAGCATTAAATTATTACCCATTTTTCATAATTCGCCCAAGTAAATTCAGACTGCAATTAACTTCAATAGCTATCTCACGACACAACACTCGTTGAGCCGCCATTTTGCGAATCAAGAATTGCTCTTCACTACTTAAAGGGCATGTGTCGTAGCTAATTGGTTAAATCATATACGGAAATGTTTATACATCCTTAGTATTGAATCAGTCAGTAAGCGCAACTGTTAGCAGTACATCGAAACTTAAGAAGCTGACAGAGGTATTGCAACGCTGGCTTTAAACATAAACGCCATATGATGAACGCAATCCGCCTGCTATGCACAAGTGAATATAATCACCCACATCCGTACTTATCATTCAATACTTGAACTTCCTCTTCGGAAATTTTCGAAAATAGCTTTTTGGGCTTTTTAACTATTACTGCCCTGTCAAAATTTATAAAACTCTTAGCCTGTTCAAAAGAAGTATTTTTTAATTCAAGATCACAGCCTATTTGATTAACTATGTTCTGGCTGGTAGAGGGTATCAACGAATTTGAAGCCACAAAGCTAATCTTAATTAAATGGAAGCAAAAAGCTAGCACGTCGTGAGCTTTTTGTTTGTCCGTTTTAACCAGCTTCCATGGTTGGTTGGCAGTGATATACTCATTTCCATAAGACCATAGCGCTTTAATTTCAGTTACAGCCTTAAGTATTTTTTTATTACGCAGATACTGGTCAATATTGTCTAACAATTCATTTGCGCGGTTAAATTCATTGCAATGTGAATCGGCGAACTCGGGTGAAATTTTTTCCAGTTTTCCATCGAAGTTTTTCACTATCAACGTGCAAGCTCTTGAGACGAAGTTACCTAGGTTGTTCACCAGGTCTGCGTTAATGGTTTGCGCGAAGTGAACAAACGTAAAGTCTGAGTCGGAGGTTTCCGGCATCACCGAGGCGAGGTAATAACGCCAATAGTCAGCATCAAATTCTTCCAGAGCCTGATCGGTAAATATGCCACGGTTGTTACTAGTAGAGAACTTTCCACCCTCGTACGTAAGCCAATTTACGCCGTTAATGTGATCTGGCATTTTGAACCCTAGCTCGGAACCTAACACCATAGCGGGCCAAAATATTGCATGGAAGGGGACATTGTCCTTTGCCATAAACTGGTCATAGGTAACGGCTTCGTTGCCGCACCACCAATTACGCCACTGGTCCTGTTCGCCTGTTGCCTCCGCCCAGTCCTTTGTCATGGCAATATAGGCCATTGGAGCATCAAACCAGACGTAAAACCTTTTGCCCTCGTAGCCCTGTTTCGGAACCGGTACACCCCAGGCAGTATCGCGTGTAATACAGCGATCTTCAAGGCCTTCCTTAAACCATTTTTTAGCAATGCCTCTTGTTGTCGTTGGCCAGGTCTCTTTCGTCTTCACCCACTGCTCAAGACGAGCTTGCAATGTCGATAGCTTCAAAAAGAGATGTTTGGATTTGCGAAACTCTAAATCTTGTGCACCACTAATGGAAGAGCGTGGTTGTATCAAATCTTTTGGGTCGAGCAATCTGCCACAAGCTTCGCACTGATCACCTCTAGCGCCAGTATCTCCACAATGAGGGCAAATTCCAGTAACAAAGCGATCGGGCAGATAGCGCCCATCTTGTTCTGAATAATATTGCTCTACCTCTTTTTCCTCGATAAAACCATTTTTCTCAAGCGCGAGAAAAACTTCTTGCGTAATTTTGTGGTTGGTGTTATTGGAGCTGCGTCCGAAATAATCGAAAGATAAGTTAAATCTTTCGTAGATCTCTTTCTGTCTGGCATACATGTCTTCGCAAAAACTTTTTACCTCAACACCCTTTGCACGCGCGGCAAGCTCTGCTGGTGTACCGTGTTCGTCCGTACCGCATATGTACAGCACCCTCTCGCCCTGCTGCCTCAGGTGGCGCGCATAGAGGTCAGCGGGCAGCATTGAACCAACTAAGTTACCTAAGTGCTTAATGCCGTTGATGTAAGGTAAGGCGCTGGTTATAAGATAGTAACTCATCTAGCGTTCAGTCCTAATTCATTTCAATTGAAAGGTCAGCGTCAATTGGTGTAACTGACACATCTCCCGACTGTAACACATTGTAATCACTCAGAGTATTAGATTCTACTATATCCCCTGGCTTGCCAGCCCAATACACTGCATTGCCATAAGGGTCAACTGCGGCTGTCATTTTAATCCCCTGACGCTGGGCTGGGCGCGTGATGCGTACTTGCTGCTCGGCCGAGGTCTCGAAGGCTGGCAGATTGATATTTAAGATTTTGGCTTGACACTGAGCTGGATCGACAAAGCCTTTGACGAGATCGTGCCGCATTATCTGTGACAGGCTATTTTCCACCCAATTTGGGTCCTCATCATTGGCAGAAAAACATATTCCGCGGATACCAAATTGCTGTGCATGTAACGCAGCCCCTACCGTACCTGAATAAAGCAGGCTATTGGCCATATTGTGACCAGCATTAATGCCGGAGATCAGCATATCTAAATCTTCTCCCTCAAATAACTCTGATACAGCAAAATTAACACAGTCGACGGGTGTACCGTTAACCGTGTATATTCCATCCTCGGGCTGCTTAACCCTAATCGGTCGATCTACTGTCATAGAGCAAGCCACACCGCTGCGATCAGAGTCGGGTACAACGGCAACCACATGACGAAACATGCTTTCTAAATAGCGTAATAACGGTCGCAGGCTGGGCGAGTGAAAACCGTCGTCATTACAGACCAATACTGAGTTTAAATAATCTTCAACCACGCTAGATCTCCTGAGTAAAGTTCTACATCACCACCTATGGGCAACGTATAGATTGGGTCCGCATGTGAAGAAGGGAGATGCATCGCAACGGGCTTATCGTATGCGCAGAAATACTCAGATAATACCTTTTCAAGAATCTGTTCTTCAGCTAGCTCAGAACAAAGACTGAATGTCCCGAAAACTACACCTGCGACTCTATCAAAAACACCTTGCTGACTAAACTGCGTCATCCACTGCTTAAAGATGGATACTGATGTCTTATAGCTGGTTTCAAGTAATAGTACTTTATCGTCGTAATTGACCTGATAAGGAGTAGCGTTAAGCGACAGCAGTGTTTCCATTGTGCCGCCAACAAGCTTGCCTTGAGCTCGGCCTTTACACAGCGCCTTCATTGTTGGATGGCTACGCCACTCACGGGGTCCGTAGTTCTTTTTAATAAACCATAGATCGCTGGACATCTTCTCAGGAGCACTGATGAGCGTGTTGTGATCGCCATTTACGGCTTGCATAAAGGATTGAACTGTTTCTTCGCTAATGTTGGGGTCGCAAAATTTTGCAAATCCCGGTCCGTGATATGCTGTCCGACCGGTACGAGCATAGATATCATTAATTAACGAAGTAATGTCACTGTAACCAACCACCATTTTTTCTTTGATAGCAGAATAGTCAACTCCGTCTAGCAGTTCAGCGCAGTTGTAACCTCCAAATACTGGCATTACAATATCGATGTCGTTGGCGTTTAATGCCCAATTTAAATCTGCCAATCGATCTTCACGCAGTCCGGCTATGCCAAAATAATTATTGTTGACATTTTTCCCAAAGACAACATCAAAACCTAGGACGTTAAGCTTTACCAAGCCGATGTCTATTAAGTCCTGAGGCATCACCCCCATACTATTGGACGTCGCAATTACTGCTATTCTCTTCCTATTCATACCAGCTTATTTTTTCCCACCTCTTTACATTGTAATCAATTTTGGTGTTGGCTATAGAAGACAGTGGCTTTTGTGAGTGAACATCCAAACCAACAAAAATATTATAGTCGTTGATAATCTTAGGCATAAATGGTGCTAAAAAATGGAGGCCATTTAAATAAATATCCATGATGACATATTGATCTTCTAGCTTTTCGGACTGATGTAGTTTGTTTGTAGATATGTAAGCGCTACATTTCTTGATGTATTCCTGTACGTCTTTAAATGCTTGGCGAATGTACATACCATGCATAGATTTATTAATTCTAGCTTTAAATTCTGAAATCAGCTCGAACTCCTGATAATCAGATGGTGTGCTTTGGATGTTATGCTGCTCCAATAATTTTGCACAGTGTGCGAAAAAGAAGCCAAATTTATTACAGATTGTTTTGTTGACAAAGTTTTCGAAAGCGTCAAACCTGAAAGAGAAATCAGAAAAAGAATCTGGCGTTTCACTAGCAAAAAAAGCTCTTAAATAATCAGCCTCGTATGTTTCGGTGCTTTGTATTATATCAATCAAGCGTTTATCAGTTCTTTCTATGTTTAAAAAACCACGCGGGAAAAGTTGTGTGTCACTCGGCTCAAGATCTGACGCATGTTCGAGTATATAAGGCCAGATAATTCCATGATAATAAAGAATATTTTTTCCAAAGAAATGACGATACTTAATACCCTTATTCGGAGCTACAGTCTGGGCTAAATCAATATAACCTAATAATGATTCGTACCAAAGATATACGTATTGGTCGCCATCGGAGAATGGGATGTCAATGCCGACATAGTTCTTGCGAGTGATATCCCAATCATTAACCCCCTGATTAATCGTAGACAGTAGGTAATTCTTGACACTGTTTAGATTCTGAGATTGAGCGAACGTCTTTAATGTATAGTCCTCGCTGGATAGGCGAACGAACCAATTTTGGTTTTCCTCTTTTGAAATACTGTCACTGCCACAATAACCACAGGCATATCTATGTTCTTCGCTGTCACCGACCTTCATTTTACCAGTGCTGGAAATTCTGTCGGTTGTTACCATAAATCGCTTGGGCAAATACTCTTTACAAGAATCACAACGAAAACATTCAACGACATTTTGTTTTAGCTTGCCCTCTGCTTTCAGTGCTATCAGGCTATCCTTAACGAGCTTTCTTAACCTAGGGCTGTCGGTGCGATCATAATAGTCGAACTGTATATTAAACGCTTCGAATTGTTTTTTATACGTTGAATCCCATTCCTCTATGAGATCCTCGTGAGATATCCCTCTTTTTGACAATTCTCGCTTTACCCAAACACCGTGAACGTCTGTTGAACAAACATAACTAACTTTCTCACCAGTCATTCGTAAATAACGAGCGTAAATATCAGCAGGTAAATATGTACTGGCCATATGGGCAGTACATAGCTCTGCTGGGATAAACGGAAATGCCGCAGTTACTATATATGTTGACATTGCAACTTAAACCTTACTAGATACAAATAGCTCCGGTTCATCTTTTGTCAAAGCTTTACGCAGTAACATTGGCGTGTAGCCCATCAGTGAAAGATTGTCTCTAAATAGGAACATAAAGTATCTGTATCTATCATAAAGTGCAGCCTTTCGCTCTTCATCAAGCTCAGCTAGATGAGGCTGAGAAAATATGCTATCGACGTAACGAGCAACGTTTTCATCGGATACACGGTCGAAACGGTAATTTTCCATCCAAACATTTTCAAAACAAGGCATATCATAATACTTTACCCAATCTTTTAAATACAGTGGCGTAATATCAACGTTGATGGCCTCAGACACCTTGTTAACCAATTCTTCAGAAGGCTTATCGATGTAGTACATAGGAATCGCAGCAATGTGACCATTAGGTACAAGCACTCGATTAAACTCGTCGATAACTTTTTCTTTGCTATCGAAGTAGGATGTTACGTTACCACAGAAAACCATATCGAAACTTTCATCATCGAATTTGGTTTGTGATGCATCACCTACAGAAAAATCGATGTATTGACCAACCGCAGCGGCTTCAGCACGGGCTCTAGCCTCCTTCAAACTCTCGTCGTTGATGTCGATAGCTTGAATATTGCACTTAACCATCTTCGCTAATTCAATAGCTGTTACTCCAGTACTAGTGCCAACTTCTAACACTTTACTTTTTTCGTTAAGAAAGGAGTTCAGTGCTACACCACGAATACTGCTGGAACCACCAGGCGGTCGATTAGTTTCTTTGACAACACCTATCATTTCAAAGTAATCGAGGGATTGTATTCTTTCTAAACTCATACCTTTTACATTCATTACTTATTTCCTCTATTCGATTAAGAGCAAAATTATTACTTAACTCTAATTTACAACGATCCCAACATCGCAAGATGTTCAATGTGTTTTTCAAATTAAAACCTGCTTTAGTTTAACAACTTGGTTAACCACCTGCCAAAGCTGCGACAAACTCAATGTTAGTTCTGTCACTTACTGTATAAGTGCTAGTGTCAATGTCACTAATGCTATCACCATCCAAAAAAACAGCGACAAAACGTTGTGGTTTTATATCTGTATTGAATACAGGGCCTACTAAATCTGGATATTTACCGGCTAAACTCGAAAATACTTTTTCCGCGCTAGCTTCTTCAATATTTATTGAAGAACAGCCATTTGTGAATTTAGTTAGTGCGTCTGGAATATGAACTGTGGCCATGAAATTACCCCTAAATAACTCTTGGTTAAAACTATCGTTAGTAAATCGGCATACTATTATCAATCTCTTGAGCCCAACGTGTAACCCCACCTTTGAGTCGCACTACATTATCTATACCTAGATTTTCCTTTATATGCTTTGCAAAATTAAGCGACCGCTTTCCCGTTTTACAGTAAATTACAAGATGGTCGTACTTTTTGCTTTCTGATAGTAAGTATTCTTTGTTGGCATTGACATCTTGCATTTCAATTATCCGCCCGCCTATATTTGCGATTTCATGTTCATGCCGTGGGCGGACATCGATTAGGCTAATACGATTCTGATCAATTAATGCTTTAATTTTATCCGGTTCTAGATCGGGAATATCATTTGATGGATCATCTGTGCCACATGAGTAAAAATCATATTCAAGGGCAATCTCATCAGCATCTTTGCTGCATACCGGGCAGGACGAAGATTTCCTAATCGAGTACTTTTTTGTGTTATAAGTAAGCGCATTAAACTCGAATATTTTTGCGTGAATACCTGATTCAGCGCCAATTATAAGCTTTATTGCTTCCAGCGATTGCATAGCTCCAATAATCCCTGGCAATGCGCCAATCACACCAGCTTCTTCGCAGTTTTGAATCAAGCCTGCTGGAGGCACCTCAGGGAATACACAGCGAAAGCATGGACCTCGATCACCATTTTCGCGCTCGATATTGTAAACGCCAATCTGACCCGAAAACTTTTGTATAGCGCCAGAAACTAAAGGCTTACCTAGTTTTACACAGACGTCATTTATCAGGTATCGTACCGAAAAATTATCTGTACAATCGATGACGATTTCATGCTTGTCAATAATTTGCTGTGCATTGTGATCAGTAAGAAATTCCGTGTAACAATTGACTTGGCAGCCTGAATTTCTAGCTTTTATATAAGCCATGGCTTTTTCTGCTTTATATTCATCACAATCATATTCGGTAAATATTGTCTGTCTATGAATATTGCTAATATCAACTCTATCTGAATCAATAATGCCAATGCAACCTAAGCCGGAGGCTGCCAAATATTGAACGACTGGGCATCCGAGTCCACCAGCACCAACTACCAGTACCGAAGATTGCCGCAGACGAACCTGGCCATCTATACCTATCTCCCGGAGTAATAGCTGTCGGCTATAGCGGCTTATATCATCCTTACTGAGACTGCCTTGTGTTAGCTTTTTTTCATTCATAGCTGTACTAATATTCCATATACCAATAGTGATTTACTGCCAAAATAAGGCTGTTTCAGGGCCAGGTTCGATTTCCAGGTCCATATCCATCAGTTCATCATCAGTTATATCTGTGATATCTCTTACCTCGTTATCTGACTCCTTTTTTTGGTCTTCGAGTTTTTCTTGGCCTTTCATATTTAGCTCCAATCTAAGCAATGATTAACGTTTAAAAATAATGTGGTGGCTAACTAGGTAGCAGTTTTTTTGACCTGTGCTGATTTATTCTTTTGTAAATAGGCTCTTCTTGCACGTAGGCCAACACACTCCATTCTGAATGAGTATCGCTCGATACCAGGCACTACGACTTTTACCACGGGCAGGCCTATTTTCGAATCCATGATGTTGGCAACAAGTATTTTATCTATTCCGACATGGCTTAGCTGGTTAGCCATTAGACTTAGGTCGTCCATAATATTAGCATACTTATAATCGCTTATTTTTTGATAGGACTTGACCACTGATTTGTCAAACCAATAACTATTTTGTTGCTTGAAATCGGTGTAGCTATACTCGCGTTTATATTCAAATTTTAAGATATCTTCTCTTGCACCACTTATCGTTGTAACTCTGGACAGCGCGCATTCGTTAATAGCAGTTAGCAGTGCCACATCTTTATTGGGGTGGCAACCGTATCCACCACTAATATATAAATTGTCCATAGCGTTCGGGTCGTCGCAAATAACAGAAAAACAGGGAATAGCAATATCATCAGTACTGATATCTCTGATGTAAAGATCAAGGCTGTTACCTTCTATTTTGTCGATCAGCTCTCTCGCCGCCGGATGGTCAATAGAGTTGTTATCAATTAAAACGCGATCTTTGGTTATTAAATTCATCGCTGCGCTATCGCGTTCGATAGCCTCAGCGAGACCGTGTGAAACGGCTTCTAAATATTGATTTCCCGCCGCCAAGCCAGTAGTGTAGTATCGGAACCAGCTTTCACCTACATCGCTTTTGTATGGGTAAAATACTGACTCGGCTGGTACAAACCAACTTTGACCATTAATAATATTGGTAGTTTTCACCCATTCATGCTTAGCATCAGGGTCGAACTGCTCCCGTTTTCTAAAGCCCCAGTCTCTTGGGTCTACTACCTTATTTTTTTCCGCGAGCTCATTATATGAGGCTACTTCGACGCCCTCACTATAGTTTCTTTTTTCAGCACAAAACCTTTCTATCGCTTCCGCAATTGCAGAGGCCTTACAGGCTTCTACAGTCGTACCTTTGCCGGAAAACACTGTGAAGGTTTCGTCATCAATTTCAGCATCCGGCCTCACCGTTTGGTAAGCAGGAATACATGTGACATCAAGATGGGTAATGTCAGGCACCCTGGTTATTCCGGCTAGTGGTGCAGCCTCATGTAAACGAACCAAGGCCTCGTTTATGTCAGTTAATCGAGTACTTTCGATATTAGGGACTTTGTCGCCAGAGCCAGTATCATCCAGAAGCGGGTTGGCTAGCAGAGTAACAGGATCGACAACATACCGATCGGATTCAATATACGAACGATGCCACTCTATCAGTGCGAAGAAACTATAGGGCGCTCCCCAAGGTTTAATATCGTTGATATTTTCACCCAACTTTGCCAGATAAGTTAGGATATCAAGGGCCGCCATCATTGCATAAACTCGTACCCAGCGGAGATCCCTCGGAGTGAAGTCGAATTTACTTTTGGTGAAAATTTTAACAAATGTTTCTGTGCCATAGTAGTGGTTGTAAAGCTCACCTATGGCTAGTCGCCAATCTGCACGCACGATCGATTCAAGGTCTACTAGATAGGCATTATCTTTGCCGGCGATCAGGTTTTGGATATTTGCATCACACAACACCAGCGAAGGGCTTACTTGCATAAGCTCCTGTTTATTACTATCGACAAGCATCTGAATATAGTTGTGAACCTCAATGAGTTTGCCAACTTGTGGGCAGTTTTCTATTCTGTTCAGCTTGCTACGCAAGGTGTTGAGGTAACTGGATAGATACTCGTGCCAATCGCTAAAGTTATCCTCGTCGGAGCCGAGGGGCCCAAATCCGTCTGTGGGATAACTGAATAAACTATCCATAATTTTGATTAGAGAGCTTGCGCTATTATCAATTGTGCTCTCTTTCTCGCCTTCATAGGAGGTCAATATGTAGCGGCAGTTGTTGCTTAAGGTTCCTGTAGACACTATTTCCTTTAACCAAGGCTGTTGTCCCAATGCTTGATATACGGCTACTTCGTCCGAGTTAAATAGCTCCGGCTTCGTCACTAGTACTTTCAGCAATAGGTTCCTTCCATCGTCACAGATGAGCTTTGCGACCAAGTTCTTGGAGCCAGGTATATTCTCGATATTGATAATCGAAATACCGGTTTTTTTTTCTATTTCTTTAGTAAATGTGCTGATACTTTCAATAGTCATATTCTCTGCCTTAGGCTGACCAAAAATAAATCGATCGCCGTAGAAATACAGGTTTTCCATTGATAAGGCTTAATACATTGAGATAACGATGCCCGACGGGGGCGTTAGCTTTCTCCATCGCCAGTTCGAAGTTCTTTTCTAAGGTAGAGCCCTTAAAACTTTGTGTGGTAGAAAATACTATCTCAGCGTCCTTATTTTTTTTGTCAAACGGTTCCAAAATCCCAACTAATGTCGCTAGGCCTTTTTGCTCTTCGCTGAAACCTAAGGAAACAGAAAAACTACCTTTTCCTTCTATAACCTTGTTATTGCCGCAAATTTTTGCATGAGTAACGGGTAGGGCCGCATCTAAAACTGTACCGCAGTTAACGCACTCTCCAAGTATGCGACTGGTATCATTTGAGCGATCCTTAAATGCCAGATTACGAATTATCACGTGAGCGGAGCAGTAGTGGCAGGCTGCGCTATCTGTTTTTTGTTCAGGTAGCTCTTTGTAGAAACGGTCAATCTGAAGCCTGATATAACCACCATATGCCGACACCATTTCCAAGTACATTTTTATCCAGGCTTTGTGGATATTCATAAAATGCTTACAGATGATCCTTGCATCGCTTGCTTGACCTCTCTCAGCATAATCGTTGGTATCGAAATAATTATTGACGATCAGATAAGTTAGCAGACCTCTTTTGGAGTTATTTAAGCGTGTTACCGAGTCTTTGATCGCATCTGAAGGCAGTATTACCGACCCCATAATCGATGCGTCTGTATATTGAAAATCGTCTATTTTTATGTCGTCATATAAAGTCGCTAGTTTATGATCAGTCGAGCGCTCTGAATTTTTGTTTTTCCAGCTCAATTGATCACTGAATTTGCTGTGCGCTTGCTCGTCATATTGAGACTTTAAGTATGAAGGATCTCCAATAAGTAAAAAGGGGTAAACGCGATCTCCGCTTTTATCTAATAATTGGCTAATAACTCTGTTTAGCTCCGTGGTTATTGAGCCAAGAGCTTCACCAGCAGCATATTTTTTGCCAAAATCTAAAGCTAGGCGAGGATCGAAATTTGACATCGTATATGTTGTTAAAAGGCTACCTACACCAGGAGCCGAAATTAGTGCTTTGAACAGTGATATATCCAAATCAAAGACACTTTCACCTATCATGGCCCCCCAGCATGTGTACAAAAACAGGGTATTAGCTTTTATCGAGGAGGGCGCAATTCTATTATCCTTATTTTGACAGCGTATACAACTATCGGTATGAAAGCATTCCATTGCTTTGAGTGGTACTACCGCCTTGTTAAAATCTTTTTTGGCACATAGAGCAACCCCTTTGCTAATGCCCATGTCCACACCGTTGCTATGCGCAATTATTAATAATAGGTCTTTGGGATTACTAAGTGCTTTTTTTATTTTTTCTTCGTCTTTGATACCTTGCAACCATTGGTAAGATGAAGTCTCTAATTCCTCATGCTCTGAAGATATAGCATTGATATAGGTGGACTCAGGGGCTGTTTGCCTGTGATCACAGTAGGTATACAGAAAAGACTTTATTGCCATAAGCCAACATAATGATTTATCACCAGGACCAATCAGGCCGACGCAGCATTGGTTATGGCTGTCGACTAATGATTTATTTAACGTATTTATCTGCTGGGTACTGATCGTTCTATCGACGAACAGCATCGCATATTTCGGTCCGGTGCCGGCCCTGAACATGTCTGCTAGAAAATCAAATTGGCAGTTTTTTTCTAGTTGATAGCCTGTCAGGGCATGATATATGTCGGCTACTATATCTGTTTCATTAAATGAATATAGAACAAAGCTGTCTTTACTGTCTTTCTGTGTGGTGTTTGACTCGAAAGTAAAGTGCTCTATATCCGTAATATTACAGTGCTGTACATTGGGTACATGGAGTATATCAAGTACTGAGTTAGCAGTATCAATATGCTCTTCGCTGATTGGAATAAAAATGGAACCATCGCTATGACGGTTGTATTGAGCAATTAGCGACAGACGTCCCGAGCTTAACTCGCCAGGGGCCGTAAGTCCGAAAATCACTTTCGAATACCTGTTATTCATTATCGCTGCCAGCCCCTTTTAGTAGAGGATGTGAAGCGGGGGTACGATAAATACTTTGATGGAAGCGATTAGCATTATCGGTGTTCTTACCTACAGCCATCTTTAGTGCACATCCTCGTGACTCTACTTTGTTAATTCGACGAGTAATCCTTATGGTTGGCCCATGGCGGCCACAACTGCACTGCTCATGGTTTATGATGCCAACGTCATCTGTTTTGATAAAGCAGGGGTAGCTATTGGCGCTTGCGTCCAATAAACATATAACACCTTCACCGTCTGTCTTTTTGTTTTGATTAACTGGATCAACGGAATAGGCGTACACCCAAGGTGGAATATGTTTTTCATGGTGTTCACACTCAAAAAATGCGGTATTGCACTCAACCATGTTGTAGCAATCACGTATTTGCTTATCCGACTTTAAACCAAAGCTCTTGCAGACAACCCGACGGAAGGTTTTGTTGTCAATGGCTTTGGATTTTTCCCCCTTCCAGCCACCGGCGGTAATAATAAAGTCCTTGCCACCAAGCGCTTTGCCTACTCTTTCAGCATAAGCTTCAGCTAGGTCGAGGGCTCGAAATGGAGGTCCAACAATAATAAGATCACGACCGCTGGCTTTGAGCTTTCCGATTGTGTCTAAGGTCTTGTCGATATCAAAACCGTCTTTAGTCTCCATAAATTCGGTTTCAATTTCAATCGTGATACAAGCTAGTGCATAAGAGAACCAGAGGTTTTCGGCACTATCAGCGTCTTTTCCTAGCACTATACCGACATGGTTGCCCATTCGATCAACCCCGAGAAGAGCTGGCATAGAGGCCGACATACCGCCTATAAATCGCAGTATGCTGGTTTCATCTCTAGGAACCAAGCTAACAGCGCCTTGGGTGCCACTGCTTCGGGAGTACTGTTGAATCTCGCTTTGGGGGCCAGACAACACTTTGGCGGCAGGATTTTTAAACAGTGTACTTGGAACTAGAGGAATATTGGCTAACTCACCCTCTTCTACCGTTTCGCGGGCATTGTCCAGATAGCTAGCGTATTGCTCGTTGTGCTGTGCGTGATATCGTAGACTTTCCTTAATTAGAGCAGCGGTAAGATCCCATGTCTCAGGTTTATTTTCGTATATATTTTTTAACTCTGACATCAGAGTATCGACACATAATTTTTCAGACATCGCAGGCACCCTATTAACAGTCCGATAACATGTCAAACAGAAAGTTTTCCATGTCTTCCGTTTTGTAATCACCATATTTATGGATGTAATCAAGACCTTCATCCATGTTGGCTAACGAGACAAAGTCCTTTAAGGGGTGTTTACCATCATGGGTCCAACCTTGGCGAGGGTGAGATGTCATACCCGTTTCACAAATTCTTACTGCGCCACGCGAACAAAATTCGTCAGCAACCTGGTCACGTAGAGATATGGGGAATACAGAAACTGTCTGAGTTTCATTATCTATGTGTTTATGTACTTCTTTCCATGTTTCTACAGAGTGTAGATACATCGTACGACTCAGTGGGTGGTCCATGACATGATCGGCTGGACACCTGATAATTGTCCATACCTTTTCGTTGTTTTGATGCACATCGTAACCGAGATAATTTGCTTCCATACATATGCTGGACAAAGCTGCGTGCGTATCGTAGTCGATCTCGCCTTTGGGTAACTTCTGCTGCTGTTGGTCCATATATCGGTATAAGTGTGGTATTAGCTTATCGACGTCTCCCTTTACAAATAGACGCTGAGGATTAAAACAGGCTTCTTGATCGTAGAGTGTAAACTCATGAGCTAAACGTCGCGCAGCATCCTGTGGGTCACATTGATCTAAATCGACGATGGAGAAGCTTCTTCGTGGGCCAAATTCGAGAAGCGGTATACCACTCGGTACAATACTTTTAATTTTATCCAGCGATTCCTTTCTACCCCAAGCACAGATAAGGTCTGAAGAAGATATCAAATTCTGAAGAAGGTCACTTTCTTTTGGGATGTATACTGCACTAATAGCTCGGCTAAGCGGGTGGTCTTCACCGTTTTCGGCGATCAAAGCTTGGCAGAAGAACAAGCTAGTAATAATATCGCGTCTCGGTAACTTAACCACAGTGTGGTTTTTCGTTAGCACTGAGCGCACGATACTATAACAGGATGCTAGGGGTATATTGCCAACCAATATGTGCATAACCCTGCCGATAGGAAAGGCGCGAACTTTTGCAACCTGATTTCGCACCCATTCATCAACAATGTGATGACTTCCTAGCTCAGAATCCAATAAATCATACATATTGCTTCGATACTGCAAATGGTCACCCATTATAAAGAAATCGCGACCAATCATTTCTTTACTGAAACCTGTTACCAGGCTACCGTATTCAACTGATTTTTTGCGTATTTCGTAGTTTTTATCGAGCATTCTTCGCGCAGCGCTTGCCAGATATAGCGTTACTTCGCTCAGCGGAATATCATGTAACGACTGCCTATTTTTTGTGATTGTTTCGAAGTCTTCTTCTGTGAAAACTGGAATCTCGACTTTTACTCCATTATCGTACTCAATAGTCTCGCAGGCACCATCGTAGATAACTTTTCCGCAGACTATCTTAGGTATTTTTATTGCTTCTTTACTCACAATTATGCATCCAATAATACTCGATATAGCTCATGATAATCGAGTCAACAAATCATTTTTGAAATGTATTTAGCCTCTACTGAGGCGCTCCTGACGATATCGACGACTCTAGGGAAGAAAGGTGTGACCTCGTATTCCTGACAAAACTCTTGCAAAATAAGTTTTACTATCTTTTCGCAGATTCTCTTGGCAGCGACCGCGTTGCCACCGAAATCATGTGGCAAATCCGGGATGACGATATTTTGAGACCCTTTTAAACTAAGCTGTTTTGCCTGCTCAACTAAGTCCGGTCTGACCCATTTATCGTTACCAGCGAAAATCATATGAGTCGGTATCTGTAAACTTTTAATGTCTTCCAGAACTGAACTCGCGTTGCAGAAATCATTATTCACTAGATCTGCTACAAACTCTTGTCCATAAATATCGAGGCCTAGGACTTCTGTCATCATCGTATGTGATGGGTCAAACAACTCTCCCCGCCTGTACATTTCACAACGCTCACTTAAAAAGAGCTCGTCTTTGGCCGCCTTTTCAACAGTATCGACGATGTCAATCACCCCAACCGTAGTGACTACGGATTGTATTTTTGGAACCTTGTTAGCAACTCGCCATGCTACCGGAGAGCTTAAACTCATGGTTAAAATACACAGAGGTACGTTGAGGGAATCTTCTATATGTTCTATGACGGTCATCAAGTCCTGTTGAACGACAGAAAGTTTGTACTTTTCTACGTTCCCTGTACTCCGGCCCACGCTAAAGCGTGGATCAAAGCGAGTTACATCAAAACCATTCTGCACAAGGTATTGCGTTAGGAATACAGAGTTATGCGCATTTCTTCCGTAAGGAGGCACGATAATAACGTGCCCATATGTCTTTACTAGCTTTGATGGAGAGTGTAAAAGAAATATTTTCTCCCCACTTTCTTTTTCAAGGAACTCACCGTGAATATTTTCTGCCTTCGTAGTCATGACTAAATTTCTCTTTATGTATTAAGGCAAGATATTTATCCCATGCTTACGAGGCAAAATCTGGGTATCACGGATATCGTCATGTTTTAACATCCATAGAATAAAACGCTCGATACCCATACCAAATCCTGCTGTTCGCATTGGCGCGATATCACGCATCTCAATATACCACTCGTACTCCGATCGACTAACCTGACGTTGCTCAAGGTTTTTAAGTACTTCGGCTTTACCAACGTTACGCTCTCCAGCCCCGACCGTTTCGCCAATGCCCATTAACAAATCTGCAGTAAGAGAAAATTCTGTTCCGGGCTCGTTGGCTTGATAGAACGGAACGGCTAGTTGTGGCATGTGCGTCAGCCAAACTGGGCTGCCAAATTCTTTCAACAAGCAACGCTCACCGGCATTAGTAATATCCAGAAAATTGTCCGGATGCTTATAAACAAATT
Organism: Marinimicrobium locisalis; assembly: GCF_039822625.1. Classification (NCBI taxonomy): domain Bacteria; kingdom Pseudomonadati; phylum Pseudomonadota; class Gammaproteobacteria; order Cellvibrionales; family Cellvibrionaceae; genus Marinimicrobium; species Marinimicrobium locisalis. The sequence continues at coordinate 81,568 of NZ_JBDLLG010000021.1, read as the reverse complement.
CTGGCTCATTATTCAATAATTTAACGGCGTCGTCGTGACGGATTCGTGGTATATCATTACCTAAACGTACAAGCTGTTCTATGTGCGATGCATCATCAACAGTTGTTGCGAGAAAGTCACTACACTTCTCCGTTACGCCTTTAGCTAAGAAAGAGACATACTCGTTAACCAGTGCAATGACATCATCGAGACCACCCGCTATTTCAGCTTCTGAGTGGTAGAATTGATTTAAATGCCGCTCATCTTGCTCCTCTCCCCGAAAAGAAGGCATTATGTAATACGCACCTGCGTCTTCAAATCTTAAAGAGTATTCCAGCAAAAACTGCATTGAGTCGGCCAGGTAAGTTTGTATACCACCAAGCTCAATATTAACGGGCAGGGAGTCCGAACCTAGCCCCATTGGGCTTGATATAGAACCTGTCGTTACAGGAAGTAAGGCCGGGGAAATGTTTTTACTTAAATAAAACTCCGCAGTTACCGAGCTAACACTTGAAGTTAGAGCATGAATCCCTTTATACCACGGGTCGCGCAAGGCACTTTTAAAATGATTTAAAGGATCTCTCCATGAACCGGAGGGTTTTACCTTTGATGAGGTTTTAGATTTCAACCTGGCTTCTTCACCAAACAATATATCCATAATTTTTCCTTAATATTATTAAAAAATAATTTCCAGATACTAAAAACTTTTAAAGGATTAAGATCCGAGCAGCTAATCAGCTAATCAAAAAATCGCGAGTAGATTATCACCACTCCCGATGGTTTTCAAGAGAGGTGCCACACCGTGCGTAAGTTTTAGGTCGCCTGTACGGGCATCCCATTTTTCTCTTCGCCTGGTTCAACATGGCGAAACCTTTGGACTGCAGTTGCTTCAGAGCCTGACCACCTCTCCGATGTATTTTTCCTAGCCGCCTCAAGCACACGCGTGGGCTCGGTTAATATTGTGGCGCCTCTCCCTGCATGACGCTCCGCAGGAGTGAGGGCGTTGATTGTTGTGCCACCCACGACCTAGTTTGTCGCATCTCACCGGTTTAGATTGTCCAGCTTTTAATGATTTTAGCGTCACTTGATGGCAGCCGTTTCCTCCTCTAAATTGGGGTTTTCGGTATCCGCTTTGGCAGAGCTGGCCGCGATCAGTCCGGCTTTACGCTTGTTCTTCAGGCAGTGCAGTAACTTTCCCCTTTGATATTCAGGGTCGTCGAGTGGTGCAACAGTCGGTCCAGTATCGCCGTAGCAATTACCTGACCCCTGAACACCTCACCCTAGTCGGTAAAGTTCTTATTGAAGTTCAGGATGATCCTGAAATGTTTCATTGTCGTCCTCATTTCGGGTGAGGCGACAACTATCCTGACCTAAAGGGGCCGCCCCCATCGACGGTAAAACTTGCCTCACGCAACACCCTTTTTTCCACTCCTGCTTTAAGCGGGCCAGCCGGGCCTACTGCAAAGCTTTCGCAGCCGTAAAGTGCAAGTCATCATCGAACCAGAATTTGACCCAGGCTTTTAAATACTCGGTGTGTCGGCACTCACTCTGGGGAGAAAACCAAACCACATCAACGTCTAATTCGTTGGCTGTAAATAACGGTGTTGTACCACCACCGCCACAAAAGCCAACCAAAACCCCGGCTTTGGCCAACTCTCGCATTGCGGCTTGAGTGATTGATGTGCCTGTACCCAACAGAATGATGGTGGTGTTGGCTATGGGAATATTCCAGTACAGAGACTATTTTCTTTGATCGGTGACATACTCCACCCGACCACCGTTGACCAACACCCGGCAATACTGAAGGTAATAAATATTGGCCCTTTTGGAGTGTAAAATGGTTTTTAGATCAGATGGCGATATGTCTTCCAAAAAAGACCTCAACTCTAATTATGCTTCAGGGCGCACAACGTTAACCGTTACGATCAGCAAGACAAATACTGCGCAAAAACACAGGTAAACTCTTTTTGTCTTATCCTTTCTGCCCCGCTCCGTTTCATACTTCAAACAACCCCCCTTATGTCAGCTTGGTTGACAAGTACCAATCGCTGAGCCTCTGGAATGCCATCCAGTACTTCAGTATTTACCTGCATTTCATTGAGTGGGTATTGCACTTGGCAAGCGCGAGTGATGACTTGAAGTTTGGCGTTTTGCAAGGGAAAGCCGGCACCCAACCAATTGAGATACTGAGCAACGTCAGCGCTGGTGAGAATTGGCTGAAAATCGATGCCCGCGAGACAGGACTTGGCTGAGGCACAATACCAGAGATTATCGGGCGCCAGCTCCCGATAGCGTTTTAGGTCGGCACTGACATACTGACGAGAAATTCCGAAGTGATGGGTGAGCAAAATCGTATTGACCCTGCCTTCCCAGTAAGCGACCAGTTCTAATAGGGTCACGCGCTCTGCCTGCGCGTCCTTGTGTGTCGACATACTTGTCTGCCCGTTATTGGTGTTTTAACCGACCGTGCCATCTTGCGCGCCAATTGTCAAATCAAGATGGCTCACAGCCCCGCTGCCCGAAACACCACCCCCTTCTCCCGATACTCCGCCACGCGAATCCCATAGGTGCCATCTTTCAGGGCGCGTTTGATCAAGAACTCCTTCTCCAGGTGGCCTTTTTCCACATCGGCCAAGTTGACGACTTTTTCCTGCGCCAAGGGCTCTTCGCCTTTCTTGACCAGAATGACTTTGGGCAGGTGGCGGTATTGCTGGCTGACTTCCAGGACGATGCCTACCATTTCATTGCGAAGCTGAACGATGGTGCCCGGCGGGTAGAGACCCACGCTTTTGATGAATTCCAGGGCCAATTTTTCGTCAAAGTGCGTGCCCCGGGATTGGTAGATGTTCTTCAGGGCCTGGGTGGTGGGAACGGCCGGGGCGTAGCAGCGCTCTGCAGTCATTGCGTCGTAGGCGTCCACCAGGGCGATGATTCGGGAGTAGCGGGATATTTTCTCTTGCGGCAGTTTTCGCGGGTAGCCCATGCCGTCCATGCGCTCGTGGTGGGTGTAGGCCACGTCCACCACCGCATCGAAAATGCCGGGGGTGGAGAGCAGCAGGTTCCGGCCGTGGACGGTATGGGCACGGATCATGTTGAATTCTTTGGGGGTCAGGGCGCCGGGCTTGTTTAGTATGGGCAGGGGTACGCGCATTTTGCCTACATCGTGCAGCAGGCCGCACAGGCCTAGTTTTTCCAGTTCATTTTCCGACATGCCGAGGTAGCGACCAAAGGCGATGGCGAGAATGCAGACGTTTAAACAGTGCTCGGCAGTGTATTCATCTTCGTTGCGAATTTTGGTCATCCACAACAGGGCGTCGGGGTTGCGCAGGATGCTGTCGACACAACTTCTGACGGTGGCCTTGGCCTGTTCGGTATCGATGGTGCCGCCCAGGCGGATGTCGTCCACCAGGGTTTTGGTCAGTTGGCGGGCGCGGCGAAAGGCTTTGAGGGCATGACCGTGCTCTTCGCGGGCGGAGACTTTGTTGATGTAGGTTTTTTTGGGTCGCAGCGCTGGGTTGAGCGTGGCGTGCGGCTCCGCGGGTACCCACCGGGACTGCACGGCGTCAATCCAGACGTGCTCGGCGTATTGGGCCACGGTGTCGACGTCTTCCGGGCGTTCGATCAAAAACCCCTGGACCAGAAAGGGGGTTTCCAGCCAGTCCCGGTCCAATTTTGATACGAACATACCGACTCGCAGGTCGGAAACGTGGATTTTGGTCGAGCTTGTGCTCGTGTCCACGAATCCCGGCGGGACTTGGTGCCTCTTCACGCCTGCACCTCCTTAGGGGGCCAATACCTTTCATTGTAGACATTAGGAGAAGGTTACAAGAGAAGTGGCGTCAAATCACCTATTATTTATTTATAAACAAGGACTCAAACTTCAAAGAAAGCCCTATGGCGTCTTTTACTCCTGTTGCTTGGCCTGACCCCAGAGCCGATCCAGCTGCGTAAGCGAGGCGCTACCGAGCTGGTCGCCGGCCTGGCGCTCCACGTAGCGGAAGCGTCGTTCGAATTTGCGATTGGCCCCACGTAGCGCGGCTTCCGGGTCGACTTTCAGGTGGCGGGCGATATTGGCGGCGGCGAATAGCAAATCCCCCAGCTCTTCCTGCTGAGCGGAGTGGTCGCCCTGCTCTATTGCCGCTTCCAGCTCCGCCAGTTCTTCCCGCACCTTGGCGATGGGGCCGGAAACCTCGGGCCAGTCAAAGCCCACACCGGAGGCGCGCTTTTGCAGCTTGGCGGCGCGGCTGAGTGCGGGGAGGGTTACGGGGACGTCATCCAGTACGCCTTTCACACCCTTTTCCGCCCGTTCCTGCTGTTTGATGGCCTCCCAGCGGGCCTTTACTTCATCCTGGTTACCCTCGTCCTGGCTCGCGTCCCGATCGCCGATGCGGCTTTCCAGGGTGCCGTCCGGGAAGACGTGGGGATGGCGGCGCACCAATTTGCTGACCAGCCCGTCCACGATGGTGGGAAAATCGAAGCGCGCTTCCTCTTTGCCCAACTGGCTGTAGAAAATCACTTGGAACAGCAAGTCGCCCAGCTCTTCCCGCAGGTGGTCGTAGTCTTCCCGCTCGATGGTGTCCACCACCTCATAGGCCTCTTCCAAGGTGGAGGGGGCAATGGTTTTGTAGGACTGTTTCAAATCCCACGGGCAGCCGGTGCCCGGCTCCCGCAGGCGGGCCATCAGGTATAACAGGTCATCAATGGTATAGGTCATGGCAGTCAGTGCTTGCGTCGGGCCGAGGCGATGTTGGGCAACTGGTTCAGGCGCGTGAGAATGCGACTGAGCTCGTCGATACTGCGAATTTCCGCCGTTACCAGCATGTCCACGGTGTTTTTGCGTTTGTCCGAAAGCGTCTGCATCGCGCTGATGTTGATGCGCTCGCCGTCCAGCAGTGTAGTGATGTCCCGCAGCAGGCCTTGGCGGTCATAGGCTTCGATAATCAGGTCCACCGAATAGGCGCTCTGGGGCGTTTCCCCCCAGGAGACTTTGATGATGCGCTGCGGCTCGTCCGCCTGCAGTTGCAATATGTTGCTGCAATCCTGCCGGTGAATCGATACCCCCTTGCCCAGGGTGATGTAGCCGGTGATGGCATCGCCGGGCACCGGGTTACAGCAACTGGCAATTTGGGTGAGCAGGTTACCCACCCCTTCGATGTACAAGTCCGAATCTTTTTTGTACTTGGTGGAGCGGGCCTTAAACGGAATGACCGGCTCTTCCGGGCGGTTCGCCTTGATGAGCCGCTGGGCGGCGCTCAACACCTGGCCCACGCCGATATCGCTGGCACCCACGGCCGCGTAAAGGTCGTCCAGGCTGTGCATGTTGAGTTTTTGCGCCAGCTCTTCGAAGTCGAGGTCGAGCAGGGCCAAGCGTTTGAATTCCCGGTCGAGCAGCGCCTGTCCTTCGGCGATGTTCTGGTCCCGCGCCTGAACCTTGAACCAGTGTTGCACCTTGGCCCGGGCCCGGGGCGTGTTGATGTAGCCCAGGGCGGGAGAGAGCCAGTCACGGCTGGGCGCTTCGCGCTTGCCGGTGAGAATCTCTACCTGGTCTGCGGTATTGAGGTGGTAGTTCAGCGGGACAATACGGTTGTTGACCTTGGCCCCACGGCAGCGATGGCCCACGTCGGTGTGAATGCGGTAGGCGAAGTCCAGGGGCGTGGCGGTTTTGGGCAAGTCCACCACGTGGCCTTCGGGGGTAAACACGTAGATGCGGTCCTGGTCCACCGCGCGCAGCCCCTCTTTCAGGGAGTGGCCGTCGCCGCCGAGCTCGTCGTGCCACTCCAGCACCTGCCGCAGCCAGGCGATTTTCTGCTCGTAGCTGTTTTCACTGGCGTCGGCGTCCGTCCCCTTGTAGCGCCAGTGGGCGCAGACGCCCAGCTCCGCCTCCTCGTGCATGGCGAAGGTTCGAATCTGGATTTCCAGCACTTTGTTTTCCGGGCCGATCACCGCCGTGTGTAAGGAGCGGTAGCCGTTCTCTTTGGGCGAGGCAATGTAGTCGTCAAACTCGTGGGGAATGTTCCGCCACAGGCTGTGCACAATACCGAGCACGGTGTAGCACTCGCGCACGCTCGGCACCAGAATGCGAACCGCGCGGATATCATATACTTGGGAGAAGCTGATGCCCTTGCGCTGCATCTTTCGCCAGATGCTGTAGATGTGTTTGGCTCGGCCACTGACATCGCCTTCGATGTTCGCCTCTTTTAGCTCGTTCCGCAACACCGTGAGCACGCAGTCGATGTACTTCTGGCGGGCCAGGCGGCGCTCGTCGAGCAGCTTGGCGATGCGCTTGTAGTCGGTTGGCTCCAGGTAGCGGAAGGCGAGGTCTTCCAGTTCCCATTTGATATGGCCAATTCCCAGGCGATGGGCCAGGGGCGCGTAGACATCCGCCACTTCCCGAGCCACCTGACGCCGGCGTTGGGGGCCGGCGACCTTAACGGCCCGGATGGCGCAAGTCCGTTCGGCCAACTTGATCAGCGCCACCCGAACATCGTCCACCATGGCGACCAACATTTTGCGAATGTTTTCGGCCTGCTCTTCGGATTCGCGGCCGAAGACGCGCTCCTCGCCATCGCCCCTCTGGTAACTGATGGCGGCCATGCGCCGGACGCCCTTGACCAGTTTGGCCACGGTTTCACCAAAGTGCTGCTGAACTTCACTGAGGGAGAGTTTGTTCTCGCGCACGGCGCGGTAGAGCACCGCCGCCACCAGGGTGTCCTGGTCCAGCTGCAAGTCGGCCAGCAGTTCGGCCATATCCAGGCCGATAATGAGGCAACTGCTGTACTCGCCCCAGCCGTAATCCTCATTCGCGGGCGCGGTATCGGCCCGGGCGCTGAGCTCACAGGCGTGCCTGAGTTGTTGCCGGCTTTCTTCGGAACGCTCGGGAGCGCCGGGCAGGCGCTCGATCCAGGCGTCGATATCAATGGTGCCGTCATCGGCTACCGGATGATCTTCTCGGACTTTTACCATTGGTCGTTTTAAACCTCGGGGAACCGCCGTTAGGGGCTCCCTATTCCAATTGGTATTAACGGCGCACAAACAGCGCCATGGATTCCACATGCTCGGTGTGCGGGAACATATCCAGCACGCCGAGAGATTGCAAGTCGTATCCGGCCGCGGCCAGCTCGCCGGCATCCCTGGCCAAGGTGGCCGGGTTGCAGGAGACGTAGACCAGCCGCCGGGGCCGCAGCTGGGCCAGGGGCGCCATTAACGCTCGGGCGCCCTCGCGCGGCGGGTCCAGCAGCACCGCATCCAGGGGGCCGCCGTCGGGCCAGAGGCGGGCATCCGGGCGGGCAAGGTTGGCGACGGCGAACTCGGCGCTCAGCCCGTGACGCCGCGCGTTTTCCCGGGCGCGGCCGACCATGCGATCACTGCCTTCCAGGCCCCGCACCCGAGCGCCGGACCGAGCCAAGGGTAGCGTAAAGTTACCCATGCCACAAAACAGGTCCAGAATTTGCTCACCAGGGGCCGGGGCGAGCCAGTCCAACGCCTGGCGAACCATCGCCCGGTTTACCCCAGCGTTCACCTGGGTAAAGTCCTGAGGATGGAACGCCAGCGCCAGGTCGAAATCCGGCAAACCATAGTGGAGCCGCGGGTCGCAGGGCTGGCCGGCCACATCCAGAAGGCCCGGGGCCTCGGTTTGCCGCCAGATTCGGTCGTCCAGGGTTTCCAGCCCCTTTAAACCTGCTTCGGCAGAGCCGAGCCGCTCCAGGTCGAGCGGGGTGAGGGGCTTGAGCTCCCGCAGCACCATGGCGGGCCCTTCATCGGCCAGCAGCAGCTCAATATGGCTGACCGCGCCTGCGCGCTCCAAGCCTTTGAGCCACTCCTTCAGGGGTGTGAGCAGGGCATTGAGGGCCGGGACCAGTACTTCGCAGGAGTCAATGGGCGTGAGCGCACGCTCGCGCTTTCGGCGAAAGCCGAGGGTGACGGTGCCGTCTTTTTCGGTCCAGACGCCCAGGCGCGCCCGTTGCCGGTAGCCCTCGGCGGAGGACTCAATCGCCGGGGCCAGCTGCTTCGGGCTCAATTTGCTCCCGCGCTGGAGCTGGTCCAGCAGCGCCTGCTCCTTGGCCGCCAGTTGGGAGCGCGGGTTGAGGTGCTGAAGTTGGCAGCCACCACAGGTGCCGTAATGCCGGCAGGGGGGCGGCTGACGCTCGGAAGAGGCATCCACCACGTCGATAACCTCCCCTTCGGCGAAGCGGCTTTGCTCGCCCACCAGGCGAACGGTTACCGTCTCGCCGGGCAAGGCCCCGGCGACGAATAGGGTTTTACCCTGCCAGCGGACGATGCCCCGCCCGTCGTGGCTGAGCCGCTCCACGGTCTGGGGGTCCGGCAATGCGCGCGCCTGAAAGCGGGCGCCCCCCGGTCGCGGTTTCGAGCGGCCTGAGTGAGAGCGGCGCTGGGAGTGCCGAGGGGAGCGACGACTCACGCGCGAAAAACGCCGGAAGAGAGGTAGCGGTCCCCGCGGTCACAGACAATGGCCACGATCACCGCATCGCTCACTTCCCGGCTCAACGCCAATGCCGCCGAGACCGAACCGCCAGAAGAAACCCCGGCAAAAATACCCTCTTCCCGGGCCAGCGCGCGCATGGCTTCCTCGGCGCGCTTTTGCGGCATGTTAACGATTCGGTCCACCCGGGAGGCGTCGTAAATTTTGGGCAGATAGGCTTCGGGCCAGCGCCGAATGCCTGGAATGCTGGCGCCCTCCTCCGGTTGCAGGCCAACGATTTCGATCTCCGGATTCTGTTCTTTGAAAAAGCGCGAGCAACCCATAATCGTGCCGGTGGTACCCATGGAGCTGATGAAATGGGTAATGCGCCCTTCGGTCTGGCGCCAAATTTCCGGCCCGGTAGTTTCATAATGCGCCGTGGGGTTGGACTGGTTGCCGAACTGGTCCAGTACCCGGCCCTTGCCGTCGGCCTGCATTTTCAGCGCCAAGTCCCGGGCCCCTTCCATGCCCTCTTCCTCGGTGACCAGAATTAGCTCCGCGCCGTAGGCGGCCATGGCGTCTTTGCGCTCCTGGGTACTACTGGCGGGCATGATCAGGATCATTTCATAGCCCTTGATCGCCGCGACCATGGCCAAAGCAATGCCGGTATTGCCGCTGGTGGCTTCGATCAGCGTGTCGCCGGGCTGGATCAGGCCCTGCGCCTCGGCCTGTTGAATCATCCACAGCGCGGGTCGGTCTTTCACCGAGCCGGCGGGGTTATTGCCCTCGAGCTTCACCAGAATTTCATTGGTGGTGTCGCCGGGGAGCCGCTGAAGCCGTACCAGCGGGGTGTTGCCAACATAAGACTCAATGGTGGGAAAACGTGAGGAGGCCATAGTCACACTGCCGTTACGATCGTTGGGGAGGAGGCGGCACGCACCGTCAAACACTTTGAGGTGCCTTTCCAGCCTCCGGAAAGGCCGCTATTCTACCGCCGAATATGCTATGGTGAAACCAGCCCGCGGCCAGGCCGCAGATGGAACGGATACGACAAAAACCACATCATGAGATTGACCGACCTGAAAGCCCAGATCTGGCGACTGGTACTATTTCCCGCCCTGGGGGTTACCCTCGTTCTCGCCGCCACCTTGACCTACTTGTACCTGAACCAGCTCAACAAGTTCGTCAGCCAGCGCGGCGCGGCCCTGAGCGAGAAGCTCGCACAGCTCAGCCATGAAACCTTGACGCGGGATGAGCCCCGCCTGCTGCGCTCCATTATCGGCGCCTCCCTCGAAGAGCCTTATATACGCGCGGTTGAGTTGCACTTACGGGAAAGCAATACCGTGATGAACAGTGGGCCGCGCATGCTGCCGCTGTCCAACCCCGAGCCCGTCGATCTTACTGAGCCCCAACAGCGCGAGACGTCCAAATCCATTCGTTTCGCTCACCCGATACCGCCCGAGACCGAAGGGGGAAGCTCGCCCGGCTGGATCGAGGTGGAATTGCTGGCCGCGCCCTTTCTGGTGCTGAGATATCAGACCGTTCTGATTACACTGATTCTGACGCTGGTCTGTCTCGCCCTATGCACCTGGTTCGCCACCCGACTTTACCGGCGCCTGACCACGCCCCTGGAGCAGATTCGAACCACCATTGAGGGCATGGCCCGCGGCCAGATGGACCGTCGGCTCCCCGAACTGGAAAGCAAGGAACTGAACGAGCTGGCCTGCGCGGTGAATGACACGGCCGAGTCCCTGGAGCAGGCCCATCGGGATATGCAGGTCTATATCGACCAGTCCACCGAGGACTTGCGCGAGACGCTGGAAACCATCGAAATTCAGAACATCGAGCTGAACATGGCCCGCAAAGAGGCCCTGGAAGCCAGCCGCATCAAGTCCGAATTTTTGGCCAACACCAGCCATGAAATTCGCACCCCGCTCAACGGCATTCTGGGCTTCACCAACCTGGCCCTGAAAACCAAGCTGGACGAGCAGCAGCGAGAGTACCTGCAAACCATTCGGGACTCCTCCCAGAACCTGCTGACCGTCATCAACGATATTCTGGACTTCTCGAAAATCGAATCCGGCAAGTTGACCCTTGAGTATGTGCCTCTGCCCCTGCGTCGGGTTGTCGAAGAGGCCGCCCACATTCTGGGCCCGGACGCTCACGAAAAGAACTTGCAGCTGATTACGCTGATTGACAACAACCTGCCCCTGCATCTGTTGGGGGACCCGTTGCGCTTCAAGCAGGTGCTTACCAACCTGGTCAGCAACGCCATCAAGTTCAGCCAGCAGGGCAACATTGTGGTGCACGCCGCACTGATCAACCGCCAGGAAACCCAGATCACCGTAAAAATCAGCGTCAGCGACAACGGCATCGGCCTGAGCGCCGAGCAGAAAGAGCGGCTGTTCAGCGCCTTCAACCAAGCGGATACCTCCAGCTCCCGCGAGTACGGCGGCACCGGCCTGGGGCTGGTGATCTGCAAAGGCCTGGTGGAGCGCATGGGCGGCGAGATCGGCGTGGAAAGCCAGCCGGAACAAGGGGCACGCTTCTGGTTTACTGCTCGCCTGGGCATCGACAAGAGTCAACCGGAAAGCCCCGCCGAGCGTTTCCTGCTGGGCGAGCGCGTTCTTATCTGCGGCGAGAACCAGCCCTCCTGCCACCAGCTACAGGAACTGCTACACCAATGGCAGGCGGACACGGAAACCATCAGCAAGATTCACGACATTTTCCCGCAGCTGCGCAAGGCCCAGCAAAGGGATCAGCGGTTCCGTCTTCTGTTGCTGGACATATCCCCCAGCGAACAAACCCTCCAGCCCGCGCTGCTGGAGAACCTTACCCAACAGGTGCGCAGTGAGTTCGATTGCGCCCTGGTGGCCTGCTGCACCCCCGCCCACCAGCGCCTGTTTCGCCAGGGCGTGGACAACTGCAGTACCACTTTCGTCAACAAGCCCATCACCTACGATACCTTGCTGGAAACCCTGGCCAGCCAGATGGACATTCCCCTTGCTCGGGCGGCCCAGGCCCAAGCGGCCTCCCGTGCGGCGGAAGAGCCACCGGCGGCCCGTATTCTGGTGGTGGATGACAACCCCGCAAACCTGCAGCTGGCCAGCGAGCTGCTTCGGGGGCTGAACACCGACGTCATTCAGGCCAACAACGGCCAGGAAGCCCTATCCCTATGCCGGGAGCAGGACTTCGACCTGATTTTCATGGACATTCAGATGCCCGGCATGGACGGCATCGAGACTACCAAACGGCTGCGCAGCGAGCACCCGGACCGGCGCACGCCAATCATCGCCCTAACCGCGCACACCATGACCGAGCAAAAGGCGGAGCTTCTCATTGCCGGTATGGATGACTGCGTGAGCAAGCCGGTCAGCGAAGCTCAGCTGGCCCATATCGTCAACCGCTGGGTCCACCTCAGCGGCCGCAAGGCGGTGGAGGGAAACTTCAGCTCAGCCAGCCCGACACAACCTCGAATGCCCGCCATAGAATTGGAAGACGCGGAACAGCCGGGGCCCGTGGATATTCCCCTAAGCCTGAAGCTGGCCAACAATAAGCCCGCGCTGGCCAGAGATATGCTCGAGATGCTGCTGAGCAACCTGGGCGTGGAACGGGACGAGATTAACGAGGCCTTCGAGCAAAAAGACTACCAAAGGCTGGAAGAGCTGGTTCACCGGCTCTATGGCAGTTGCTGCTACTGCGGGGTGCCCCGACTCAAGCGCATCAGCGGCCTGCTGGACAAAATTCTGCAGGCCCGTCAATACGACCAGGTGGCGAGCCCCATCACCGCGTTAAACAACGAAGTGGATGAAGTGCTCAAGTGGGGCTACGCTCGGGACATCAGCGCCCTATTCCGCGTCGACCCCTGATAACCTGATAACGAGCCAATTACCGTCAGGTGATTCTCACCGCGGCCTTTTGAATGTTATGATAATACTTTAATAAGTAGGGCCCCTTCTAAGGGGTCGTTTTTTTACCTATAACGCTAATATATAGCCATAACAGGGTGGTAGAAACGATGATTCCATTCAGTGGTCTGGACTGGGCCGTGCTCGGCCTGTTCTTCCTGGTACTCCTTGGGGTGGTCGTCTGGTCCTTCATGGAGAAGGAAAAAGACACGACCGATTATTTCCTGGCAGGCCGCAACGCAGGCTGGCTGGTCATCGGGGCCTCGATTTTCGCCTCCAACATTGGCTCAGAACATCTGGTAGGCCTCTCCGGCGCCGGCGCCGAAACCGGGATGGCCATGGCTCACTGGGAGCTACAGTCCTGGATTATTATTATCCTCGGCTGGGTCTTCGCGCCCTTCTACTGGAGCGCCAAGGTTTACACCATGCCGGAGTTCCTGGAGCGCCGTTATTCCAGTAGCTCCCGCACCTTTCTCTCGTTTATTTCCCTGGTCAGTTACGTTCTGACAAAAGTCTCGGTAACCGTCTACGCCGGTGGCGTGGTCCTAAAAACCGTTCTGGGTATCGATTCGCTCTGGGGCATCGACTTCTTCTGGATCGCCGCCATGAGTCTGGTGCTGATTACCGGTCTGTACACAGTGGCCGGCGGCATGAAGGCCATTCTGGTCACCTCGGTGATTCAAACCCCCATCCTGATTATCGGCTCACTGGTGATTCTGTTTGTGGGCATGGATAAAGTCGGTGGCATGGGCGAGCTTGAGCGCATCAACGCCGAGCGCATGAGCCTCATCCGCCCCATGGACGACCCCAACTTCCCCTGGCTGGGCGTGGTGTTCGGTTCGGTGATTATCGGCTTTTGGTACTGGTGTACCGACCAGTACATCGTCCAGCGGGTATTGACCGCCAAAGGCATCCAGGCCGCCCGCCGCGGTACCATTTTCGCCGGTTACCTGAAACTGCTGCCGGTGTTCATCTTCCTGTTCCCGGGCATGATTGCCTACGCCTTGCACGAGCAAGGCCAAATCAGCCTGGCCAGCGCGGACCAGGCATTCGCCACGCTGGTGACCGAGCTGTTGCCCTCGGGTATTAAGGGCATTGTGATCGGCGGTCTGATCGCGGCGCTTATGAGCTCCCTGGCCTCCCTGTTTAACTCCTCGGCCACCCTGTTCACTATCGACTTCTATAAAAAGTACAAGCCCGAATCGAGTGAAAAGCACTTGGTGAAAGTGGGCCGCTACGCCACAGTCGCGGTTGTGGCGCTGGGTATTCTCTGGATTCCCGTGATGCAGCTGATTGCCGATGTGTTGTACGAGTACTTGCAGCTGGTGCAGTCGTTGATCGCCCCAGGCATTGCCGCGGTATTCCTGCTGGGCGTGTTCTTCCGCCGCATTACACCCACGGCGGGCTTCACCGGTCTGGTGGCGGGCTTTGTCATCGGCATGACCCGTTTGGTGCTCACCATCTTCGAGGACAGCCTGCCGGAGGGCAGTATCTGGCTGGGCATGGTTGACCTGAACTGGCTGTACTTCTGCTCTATCCTGTTTATCTTTGTTTCAATGCTGGTGATCGGCGTGAGCTTCTTCACCAAGCAGGCCAGTGACGAGCAGGTGGCGGGGTTGACCTACGGCTCGATCAGCAAAGAACAACGGGCGGAAATCCGCGCCGGTATCGACAAGTGGGATATCATCCACACACTGATCATCTTCGGGATTACCGCGTTCATCTACGTCCGGTTCTGGTAATCGATAGTTTGGCAAGGATGCCAACAAGACATCGCGAAACGGCCCGCCTTTTGGTGGGCCGTTTTTTTGTGTGTTTCCATCGCCTACTAGAGCTAGCTACTTCGCATTGGAGTGCGGTTGTGCCGAAATAGACCGAGCTAGAGGTAGTGGGTTAGGCCGTCGTACCAAGAGCTTCGGATTCGCGTAGGGTAGCGTAAGCGAAGCGCCACCTACCATTGCTGCCCACCCGGGAGAGTGGCAAAGAAGTTAACGTAGGGCAAATAAGCGCCAGCGCATCTGCCGATGCCAAAGGCTGCCGATGGCATGGAGCGGGTGCGTGTTCTTTTATTGGTAGGTGGCGCTTCGCTCCGATGCGTCGGACCGACCTACCCTACGTGAAAATCATTCTTTTACCTTGATCGTCTTGAAACGTAGCACCCGCCACCAAGCCCCCACAAAAAAACCGCCCAAGGCCGAACCTTGGGCGGTTTTTTGTGGAGCTTAAAAGCGCTCTGGTTTATTGAACGCTAAACCGGAAGCTCATGCTCGTCTCGTACACCTCGCCCGGCTCCAAAATCGTGCTCGGGAAATCCGGTTGATTGGGTGAATCCGGGTAATGCTGGGGCTCCAGGCAGAAGCCGCCGTGCAGCTCGAACGTCCGTTCGCCGTCGCTCAGGGACCCATCCAGGAAATTGCCGGAATAGAATTGAATGGCCGGCTCTTCCGTCAGCACCTCCAACACTCGACCGGTATTCGGGTCCTCTGCACGGGCGGCCAGAATGCGCCCTTCTTCGTCAGAGCGGTTCAACACATAGTTGTGATCGTAACCACCGCCGACCAGCTCCAGTTGCTCAAAGTCCGCATCAATATCCTCGCCGATGGGCTTGGGTTCGGTGAAATCCATGGGCGTGCCTTCCACCGGCGCCAGTTCACCCGTCGGAATCAGCCCACTGTCCACTGGCGTATAACGGTCCGCATTGATTTGCAGTACATGGTCCAGAATAGAACCCTTGCCGGACAGATTGAAATACGTGTGCTGGGTCAGGTTCACCGGCGTGGCCTTGTCAGTCACGGCGTTGAAATCCGTCAGTAGCGCATTTTCGTCGGTCAGCACATAGCGGGTGGTCACTTCCAGGTTGCCGGGGTAGCCCTGGTCCCCGTCTTTGCTCAACAGGAACAGCTCCACCGCCAGACCGCGTTCGTCGGACACAAACTTCGCGTCCCAGAGCTTCTTGTCAAAGCCAACGACCCCGCCGTGCAGGTGGTTGTCGCCATCGTTCTGGTCCAGCTCGTAGACGGTCCCATCCAACTCAAAACGACCGCCCGCGATACGGTTACCATAACGCCCGATCAACGCGCCGAAATACGGGGGGTTCTGCTCCAAATAATCTTCCAGGGTATCGAAGCCAAGCACCACGTTGCCCAGTTCGCCTTCGCTGTCAGGCGTAAATACATGGGTAATAACGCCGCCGTAGTTCATCAGCTTCACTTCCATACCCTCACCGTTGTTCAGGGTATAGAGGGTCACTTCGCGACCATCCGGCAGTTCACCGAACGGCTGCTTGTTCAAATAAGCCGGGCCGTAGTTGTCGTCGGCCTTCGCCGTGCTCGCCTGTTGGTCGAGGTGGTAGTTGTCGGCGCGGTCCTGGTGAAAGACCGGGAAGCCGTTGGCGTCCCACTCCAGCACCCGCACGCGGGCGTGGCGGTTGGGGTCGGACAGCGGTGAGCCTTTCAGCTCCTTGTAGCGGCGGGTGTGGTAAACCAGCAGGTCGGTCTCGCCATCTTCGGCCTTGGTGAAACTATTGTGGCCGGGGCCAAAACGCTCAAGTTCGGCGTTGGAGGAAAACACCGGCTCCGGCGACTTCTTCCAGCTACCCGGGTCCATCAGGTCCGCGTCGGCGTTCGCCCACAGAAGGCCCATGGCGTAATTGTGATCGGTGGCCGCCGCCGAATAGGTGACAAAGATTCGGCCCTCATGCTTGATCACGGCGGCCCCTTCGTTCACTTCGTGACCGACGCGCTCCCAATCCAGCTCCGGCTCGCTCAGGGTGATTACCGGGCCGGTAATAGAGGCCGGGCCATCCATTTCCGCCATATAGAGCGCGGAGTTGTACTTCTGCTCCTGGTCGCCCTGAGCCCATATCAGGTAGCGGGTGCCGTTATGTTCAAACGTGGTGGCATCCAGCGCAAAGCTGTCCCACGGCGTTTCAATCTGACCCACATGGCTCCATTCGCCTGTTGTGGGGTCCTCACTCTCATTGGCCAATACATGCATGCGCATGCGGAACGGCTCGTCACCGTCGCCCAGCGCCACGTGGACGTACCAAACACCATCAATACGATGCAGCTCCGGCGCCCAAACGTTTCCGGCCATTTCGCCCTCTTCCGGGCGCTGCCAGATTACCTTGGGCTCGGCGTCGGTCAGGCCATTGAGCGTATCGGCCGCCACTAGCTCGATCCGGTCAAACTCAGGCGCAGTGGAAATGAAGTAGTAAGTCCCCTCCTCGGTACGATGAATCCAGGGGTCGGCGCCGTGTTCAACCAGGGGCACATTATATTCGGAACCGGAGGTGGTGTCGCCTTGGGGCTCGGCGGAGGGGGCGCCTTCTTCGGTCTCGGAGCAGGCCAGCAGGCCCAGGGCGGAGACTGCCAGCAGCCCCCCGGCGAACAGTCGCCGCAGTGGAGTGGTGCTTGTCATAAACAGTACCTTCAGATCGTTGTCATTATAGGGGTAGTATTCAGTCAGGTATTCTACGAAACCCCATATTGTAATACAATACTGTTATTTAAGCGTCATTCTCTTGCGGTACTTGGCTGCCTAACGGCAGCCAACACGCGCCGCGTTAGCGGTCGCCGTTATTGGCTTGCTTACGCAGCTACTTAAGCCTTAAAACAGCGAAATCCCAAGCACTCGGGCGTTGAGTACATTTATCAATGTACGCCACCTCTACGTCTGATTGTGACATTTTCGCTGCAAGAGCTATTGAGAGGACAGACTGGTACAAGGGATGATCAGAAGTGATCGCTATACGACCCTCATTTGTTCCGCAAGCACCAGCGAGCCCTTCAACGTAGACCACGGCCATTCCAGTATCGCTAACGCTATATGTGCCATAGTTTTTCGAGAACACGCGTATGTCAGTTACCTTCCCTGTGTGAATAATTGTCGCAGCGCTAGCGTTGCAAGTGATCATTAGGCCAAAAACCAATTTTATAAAATAATTCATAGGACTTTCCTCTTGTACACAATAAAACCCCAATTAACTGAATTTTTGAATGAAAGCTCCCCGGATAAAAACTAAGACGCCAGACACATTCGGTTCACGCCACCTTCTACCCAAGAAGCTACTTTTGAAACCTTCACCATTCAACATTACATCCTTTTGACGGCTAATTTTCTAAAGGTCTCTGTACAGTCCCTTTCCGTAGATAGCTATTGCGTCCGACCGCTTGCCCCCTACATAGACGTTTAATTTTGATCCAGGTTCTCTGACAGCTTTCCGCTCGGCGGTGTTAGCTGGCACTTGCAAAAGTTCGCCTTTGAGTATTCCATCGAGGGGGGGGTGAGCTGGGGCTTGGACGTGCATTCCGCGGTCGAAAGTATCACCATCGTCATGTGGTCCCTCTACACTGTTGAGCATTAATGCGCCAGAATTATTCCACTGGGTCCTCTCCACCAATCAGATCATACCCAAGAATTGATCACAGACCGCTACTGCAGGTAGTCGCCTGGAAGCTACTGTGGCTGAAATGATATTAATCGCAACGTTTCCATCCCTTCACGTCCATCACAAACTCCCCTCCCTACTGCCCGTACTTCATTATTCATGGCCAAGGCTGTTAACGCCGTAGAGAGGAGAGCATCACCAATAGGGGTACCGAGATTGGAAATCTGGTACTGACTCTTGTATTTATCCTGAACACAGCTAGTACTTCCTGCTTGGTCGGCATCAAACTTAACATAGACCACCCCGTAATCTACATCAGGAACAACGTCAACCACCCTTGCGCTATTGATACTAGTCGCCGCATTGGCAACGGATGCAGCTAATAACGGGGCTAACACAAAACCAAATCGAATACTCATAGAGTTCCTCTCATTGATGAATACTATTGTTTCTTAACATAGCCTCCACGCCGTAAGAAAATATTCCTTCGCGGAGGAGCCAGTTAAGAACGATTGAAGCGTTAAAAGACTATGCTAAGGGATTAGCTCAACGGCTCCGCCGCCACCCCGAAAACGCCGAAGGGCTTGAACGACACTAATCCAACAGTTAATGCACTCAACCTTCAGCAATAGCACCAAGATGCACTAAGAAACCGGAACTGGAAAAGCCGAACCCGGAAAGAACAAAAACAAACCGCCATGAAACCCGCTGGTTAATTACCATAATACCTAGCCAGCACACTGATTAATTAACTCAAAGAACCTTAAAGACTTTAATATCTTCTGAATCTCCGTGAAGACTGCAGGACGAGTAACCCTCGACGGTAACGGACTGATTTGCAGCCTTTGCAGCTAAAACTGCAGAAACTATGTTTTTTCCTTGTTGGGTATCTGTATTCACAACATAGCGTTTTGTTGTTGCGCAGTCTGCGAAATTCTCTTGTGAGGATTCAATAGTAAAGAACACCTTGGCATTCATTCCATGCATATCAACTCTTTGAATTGACCCGGTGGTGGTTCCTGCGTTAACGGTTGATGTGTATAAAACGGCTAGCATAGCCAGCATAAAAGTAAACCTCATATTATCTCCTACCCTCTAGGCCAAAATGATTCCCTACGCGAACTTTAAACCAGCTCCTATTGACATGGCTAAATAACTTCTGGACGTTCTGCAACCACCCAAAGCAAGAATGCAATAACGCCTCTTCTTATCGGTCCCTTGAGGTTACAGTTAGGCTCTAGATTGACGTAATTCCCCGGAAAACGGCGGCACTGCACTCTTAAAAAGTAATACTCCGTGGCCGTCCTTATTTCAACTGAGACGACTACTATTCTGCCCGTAGGAAACACTGCCAATCACCGAAAAAATGCCTACTAATTCAAAGCTCCATACTGCCTACCGTACAGTTTCGATTGCTATCATCAAACCACAACCTGACCGGGCTATTCGTTGCCTTAGCCGTAAGGAGTATAGACAACATTCGGTCCAGTCCTTCTGCGGTAACGCCCATTTGGCCTTCGTTGATCTTCAACTTTCTTCCACTGCTGTAGCAATTCGCGCCTGTCGGCTCCGACAAAATAACGTGAACATTACCATTAGAAACAATTTTAATAGAATCAATGGCACTGTGAATTTTTACTTCCGCTGCCATCGTACCAGAAGACAGAAACAGCAAAATTAAAAGGATTCTCATAAGGCTTCCCATTAATCTCCAACAACACCGCGATAAACGCGATGCTGCCGCGCCTAAAAAATAACTATATTTAAAAAATGACGCAAAGCCCTTGCGTGCGATAAAGGAGCGAACAGTGAATGTTTACACTACGCTTTTTACGCACCTTCCCTATCGCACACCAAACTTGCCAACTCGATTCTTACAGCTTAACACTACGAATTCGCGCACTCAGACTATTTAAAAATCTTTACCTTTAGTACATTACAACGGTTGCCGCTTGCGCAGGAATCATCACAATACAGTTTAACCTCTTTATCCGCCATCATCGCCGCCAACAGTAAAGACACCATTTCCTTATGATTCGACCGACTTGGGCTAATAAACGCTAACTGACTCTGAACGCAGGTACCAGAGATACTAATCGACTGCTCAGCATCCACTCGGCTTCCAGTCATACTTGAAACACTTACCTTATCCGTCCACTGCGCAGCAGAAACCGAACCAACAGCCGACAGAACCGTAAAGAACACACCAATTATCAGAGAACTTTTCATACATATCCTTTAAAACCAAACGAAACTTATAAACTTTGAAGCAACTTTATTCAGAAACTCCCCGAGAAACTTAATCAATGCCAATTTCATTTATTGTCGCCATATCGGCAATACTGCAGCCATTTTCCGAGCTGGTTCCCGGCTTCGGGCTTGGAGAGTACCAAATATTGACATCTTTTCCGGCCATTTTTGCCGCGAGGAGTATGCTTAGTATAGTCCTTCCGTTCTCCGTTCTAGAGTCAAACTTAAACGTCCGATTGTAATAATCGCATGTATCGGACGGCGGATTATTAACACCGAACTTGATGACTCCAGATCCAAAGACCGACCTAACCTGCCTCCCCTCTACGTATGATCCTGCCTCAACAAAAAAAGACAATCCAAACAACCCTACAAACAGCATAACTTTAAAGATACACACGATACCCCAGCTCCACAAGTTGTCGATTCCATAATCAATAGACTGAAGGACAATCCAACTCTAATTCCCATTCAGTATTAGTATATTTTGCGTACACTTGAACGCGCACATATCTCCCTTCCTCATCTGGATCATGGTGAAACATCACCTCCTTCCTTCCCCTGAAGAACTGTGCGGTTGACCAAAGCTTTCTACCGGATTCACTAAATACCGCAATATTATCTGGGATTAAAAACGCTTCAAACATTCCATAAACCCAACCCGACTCCTCCCCCAAGTCAAGCCAGCCATCATAGCCCTCAATACCCCCGGAAGTGGATAGCGGTTCTGGGCACGGCTCAGGATCTGGATCAGCGCCAGGGGCATGAGAGATCGTCTCTTCTGCCAATATCTTATTTTTATCTTTTGGATCCCTAACTCTCAAAGTAATTCGATGAGTATCGGGACTATCAAGCTTTGTGCTTCCAAAACCACCTGTGTTCATTACATAGGCTTTACCTGAATCAACTATCAAGTTATCCCGTGGATAATTATAAATATCCTTTTCCCCGTCAGGGCGGATTATTTCGATTGTCGCGGGCCCCTTCAAGTCTCTATCATCATTATTCTCAACCCTCAAGTAAAAAGGGTCATTCTGGTCAACGGAAATGTCAATATTGTATTTGTAAAAGCATGTCTGATTCAAATAGTCCAAATGATCCCAGATATGCGCAGACACTGCGTCTCTTGACGCCGCAAATCGCTCCAAGTACGTATACAGTTGATGGCCCGTTTTATCGTCACTCGTATAAGGCAATTTAATATTCGCCCCTAGGACAGAGTAACGTAGCCTAATTGCATTTATCACTAAGTCTTTTGTGTTTGTCACATAGAAGTACATTCCAGGCTTGTTCGATAAAGGGCTGGCTATGCCCACACTGCCAATACAGTTATCAGCTTCGTACGAGTAGTCACTGTTCAAAAGATCATTGTAAAGACTATTTACAAAAAAATTTCCCTGAGAATGCCCTACCAGAATAATTCGCTTTTGCTGCCCTATATCAGTTAATATTCGAGATCTCATAGAAAGAAAATTCCCTCTAGACCAAACTCCAACGTCGTTATACTTCATCAGAGTTTCAGAATACTCCACCCAGTACTTTGCATCATCTCTTCCAAAGTACAAACTCCAAAAGTGTTCGGCAAGAAACTTATCGACTCTAGTGTAGGGGCTTTCTGAAGCTTTCTCTTTGAGAACATCCACCAGATCCATCCATCCATACCACCCTCGCTTATCATTTCTCAGCCAAGTTACTGGAAGCCCTGTTGAATCACTTAAGTTAATAGTGGCTGCTTCCGCCTGAGGCTCAGTGTTCCACATTCCATTAATAAAATATATCTCATACCCTTCGATTTGAGCGACCGAAAAACCACTAGATAAAAGAAGCATCACAACTAGAATTAATCGAATTTTCACAAAAGTATCCTTTACCGATTACTTGCATTCAAGAAAGAACCTGGGAACATTATTAGGACCCTTCAGCGCAGCATATGATAGCTCGAGAAACGCTCTAATTCGGGCTGAGTTATTTAGTTGAGCTCGCATCACAAACTCCTTTCCAGAGACGCCACCCCTCTCGTTTATGCACCTGTCGATCGAATCCATATATCCTAGAAGGCGCTTACGAGCGGGCAAATTATAAGATCCTGAAAGAAGCTCTCCTATAGCTTTAGAGAGAATAAACGCATGCTTTCTACTAACCGGATCACCCTGATACTCACGATTTATAGCAGCCAGAACCCCCTCCCTTACACCGTCTCCATCGTCATCACCACCACGAACAGAACCATCATCTTCATAGGCTTTAGGGACGAAGAACATAACAGACCCGACAGAAATGGGGATCAGGCCAGTCTCACTTGTTGGAATTTGAATAGTATCGGGGAGCGGTAGACCAGACCCTTCGGGCTTAGGAACATCCCAGTACTCCGAGGTAGCGTTAGCTGAACTTACAAGAAAGATCCAGAAAACTAAAAACCACTTAAAAGTGCCCAAAAACATAAATCACCCCCAAACTATTAGTTATCGCCTCAAACAAAAGGCTGCAATGAAAAACATCACTCTACTTTCAGACATAAACAACATTCTACATCATCGCCATTTTTCATAAAAAACTCACTGGTTCACTGTACGTGGATTCAGCACCAATCAAGTTCCTCTTCTAGTTGCATGGCCTAACGTACATGGAGCTATATTTTAAATCCGATTCGACCCCGTAATCAGAGAACGGTGAAGATGAGGAGCTAGGTTTAGACACAAACAAAACACTCATATCAACTCTTTCTTTTCCAAAGCCTTCGACATTCCCAACAGGAACATAGCCCGAACAACAACCAATTGTTTTATAGAAGAAAAGCTTTTCTATATCCACGTAGGCCCCTTCTTTTATCATCTTAACTATGCGACTCTTATCAAACCCCCCTCCTTTCGACGCAAGATCAATGTGTTCATCTAAAGACTCCTCAGGATCTCCGCGATAGCTAGCTAAGTAGTGACTTCCCAGCCTCTTGTCGTCCCTTCCTGCCGTACTACCCTCATACAAAAATAGATTACTAGTTGTACAGAAAAGCTTATTAATATAGTCATTTTGGGCTTTTTCAGATGAACTTAGATCCACCACCTTCTCACATGCCGAAATTAAGGGAGTAAGCATAACTATTAATATCGCTGGAAACTTTTTCATGATCTATTTGCACTTCCACATAGAGTTTGTTCATCATCGGCCTAACAGGGCGCCCCCCTCCTAGCCGGACGATCTGCCCGTTTTGGGCATAAATAAAGCAGTTTCATATCGAGATATAAAGAATGACCGAAAAGCTTTTTTTGAAACAGATTCGACAAACAACTTCCCCGTTACCGCGGGCCGAACAGTTGCGATCACTTTTATTTTATTTACTACTGACAAAACCCGACCCTCAATGAATTCGTCAACTTTCATTTAGAATTTCATTAAGTGACGATCGTAGAGATCTAATACAGCGAATCGGCATAACGAAATCCTCTTTTCAAATTTGTCTGACAGTTGCAAAGAGGGTGACAAAATGCCTTCTTAAACTAAAGTGTATATTTATGTTAAAATGCAACATTAAGCCTTCGAACCGCACAGTTCGGGTGAGTATCATCGTAGTAAATGAACAACTTATTGCCCAATGACCCCGCCGTTAAGGCCACTGACAAAAAGCGATCAACCGCTTCCTCCGTCACTCCATTTGACCCCGCTTTAACAGTATGATAGCCGTTGTCTTTATTGCACCTGGAAGGTTCATCGAAAATGATTGCGAAAGCACCATTTTGGAAAGGGTAAACTTTCTTTATCGTTGATGAATGCCACTGGTTATCAGATGAAGCTGGAAATGACAACGAAAGAAGCAAGACAGAAAGAGTACCTAGAGTACAGGCTTTCAATGATCTTAGCTGTTTGAAGTTGCGCATATACTCGTCCCTTTATGGATAAAGCACGCTGTTAGTTTAAGCCAGGTAAATGGCCAAATACCTATGTCACTACATACACACCAAGCTAGCACAGGGGTCCCATTAGCTCTTGACGATGTATGCTTGTACTACAGATTGAGGCGCGGAAACTCTACGAGGTTAACCGTGAGAGCTCCGACACAAAGGCAGGACCACCATTGAACTCTAACGAGATAAATAGAGAGTTAGTTAAGGAGTGTATTAAACTAGAAATTAGTTTTTATTATGCACATCCTTCACGACCCAAATTTATTCTAGAACTGTCTGCCCAGACACCCTTAGTTGTGAATACTACGAAAACATGCTCTCTTCTGCAACACACAAAACTAATCAAGTCTCTGCCGGACTCTACTTGCAAAAGTTTCATTTAAATAAATCCCGACTTTTCAAAGGCTTATAGCCTAAGAGAGGATGCAGCATCAAACGGCTTAGGCGCTTTGCCACCGCTAAGGTTTGTGGCTGAGCGAAGTTTAAGTTGGCGCAGGCGATCAAATCAGCACCGATGAAGAGCTTGGGGGTTTCCCTCGGGTCGCGGCTGCTGTAGGTGGGGATGAAGCCCGCTTCCGGGTCGAAGCGGTAGAGGCTGTCCGGTGCGATGGCATCGCCGGTTTCCGCTTCTTCGGTGAAGCTGATGCCGTAGCCCAGGTGCTCCAGCAGGCGCCATTCAAACTGGCGCAGTAGCGGTTCCGGGGTGTCGCCGTTCAGGGTCGAGAGAGCCTGCATGGTCCAGCGGTAATCATCAAAAATGGCCGGGTTGGGGTCTTGCTCGCCGAGCAGGCGTACCAGCAGTTCGTTGACGTAGAATCCGCTGTAGAGCGCCAGGCCGGTAAGCCGGAGGCTGGGGCCGTCGGCTTCCACGGCGGTGAGGGTTTTTAGGTTGCTCTTGCCGGTGAGGGACACCAGCACGGCCGTAAAGGGATTGAGGAGTGGGCGGCGCTGGCTTTTACCGCGGCGCACGCCCTTGGCGACGGCGCCGACTCGGCCGTAGTCCGGCGTTAACAGGTCCACCAGCAGGCTGGTGTCCCGGTAAGGGCGGGTATGCAACACATACGCGGGCTGGAATTCAATGCGCATGGTCGTGACCGGGCTTATACGTCGTCGTAGCCCAGGCTGCGCAGCGCCCGGCTGTCATCGGACCAGCCGGATTTAACCTTGACCCAGAGCTTGAGCATGACTTTTTGCTCGAATAGCTTTTCCATATCCAGGCGTGCCTGTTGTCCGATCTGTTTAATGCGCTCGCCCCGCTCGCCGATGAGGATTCGCTTTTGCCCGTCCCGCTCGACCAGGACCAGGGCGGAGATGTGGAGCACTCGCCCGTCGTCTTTAAATTCTTCGATTTCCACCGCCATTTGGTACGGCAGCTCATCCCCCAGCTGACGGGTAATTTTTTCCCGCACCATTTCCGCTGCCATAAAGCGGGAGCTTCGGTCGGTGAGCTGGTCGTCCGGATAGAAGTGCACGCCTTCGGGCAGGCGCTCGACAAGCAACTGCTCAAGCCGGTCCAGGTTTGTGTTCTTCAGGGCCGACAGCGGGATGATTTCCGCCGTGGGGAAGCGTTCGCCCAATGCCTGCAGGTGGGGTAGCAAGCTCTCTTTTTGCTCGACTTTATCGACTTTGTTGATCGCGAGAATAATCGGACAGCTGAGATTCTCTAGACGCTGCGCCACCATTTCATCTTCGTCGGTCCAGACGAGCCGGTCCACGATAAAAACCACCACATCCACATCTTTAATGGCGGTGGTGGCGGCCTGGTTCATGTAGCGGTTGATGGCTTTTTTCTGGCCCTGGTGCAGACCGGGGGTATCGACGAAGATAATCTGATTCGGCCCTTCGGTCTTGATGCCTTGAACATTGTTGCGCGTGGTCTGCGGCTTGCGCGAGGTAATGCTGACTTTCTGGCCCAGCATATGGTTGAGCAAGGTGGACTTGCCCACATTGGGCCGGCCCACAATCGCCACGTAGCCGCACCGGCTGGGGGTTTGAGTTTCGGTCATGGTTAGCCCTTGCGCTTGGGTTTCAATTCAAGTTTCTGCAGTTGTTCCAGTACCTCGGCGGCGGCCTGCTTTTCCGCGACCCGCCGGCTGTTGGCCCGGGCCCGTGCGGCTTCTTTCAGCGGCGCCACTCGGCACTCGATGGTAAAGCGGTGAGCGTGTGCCTCTCCTTCCACTTCAACCACGTTATACTCCGGGAGGGGCAGTTTGTGGGCCTGCAAAAATTCCTGCAGCCGGGTCTTGGCATCTTTGGCGGGGCTGGCCAGCGATAATGCGTCGAGCCGCTCCCGGTACCAGGCGTTGACTCGTTCGGCACAGGCTTCAAAGCCCGATTCGAGATAGATTGCGCCGATTAGCGCCTCGACGGTATCGGCCAGAATGGACTCGCGACGGCTTCCGCCACTTTTCATTTCCCCTTCCCCGAGCAGTAGGCACTCCCCCACGTCGAATTCGACCGCAATGGCCGCCAGCGTTTCGCCCTTGACCATCTGGGAGCGCAACCGGCTGAGCTGCCCTTCTCGCGCTTCGGGGAAGCGGCGAAACAGGGCTTCGCCGATGATAAAGTTCAGGATGGAGTCGCCCAGAAATTCGAGGCGTTCATTGTTGTGGGCACCGTGACTGCGATGGGTCAGGGCCAGGTCCAGTTGGGCCGGGTCACGGAAGTGGTAGCCCAGGCGCTGCTGAAGACGTTTTTTGAGTAAATCGGACACTAGTCGTTACTGAGGTTTCGCTCCAACGGCGTACAGCACTGCTCCGGTGCCGAGCTGTCGAGCTGGTTGTTGAAGGAAAAGACCAAATCGATATTGCGGACGAAGTCGATCCGCTCCTCGTAGGCAATGGTAATGACCACACGGCTGGCGTGCTTGTCGATATCGATGTTCTTGCGCCCCTCGGTCCGGACGTTGTTGACGGTGTAGAACTTGGTCAACTGAGAGCGGATTTGCGACGGGCTCAGGCTGAACAAGTCGGGATTGTTCTTTGCCAGAGACTTAAGTGCCGAGGAGATATAGCGATTCTCCGCATAGGGCGGTACCACTTTGAATGCGGTGAAAACCACGGCGACCGCCACCAGAATAACAAACACCACCCCCAGGGTGGACATGCCTCTTTGCTGCTTTGGTAATTGCATCCGCTCGCCCTCTTGTTTTTAAGCGCCCAACGGTTGGCGGGGTGCTTATATTTTAGCCTGCTAGTGAATGGTACCTGCCCGCTCGAAGCTGGGCACACTGAACAGAGAATCCCAGTGCATCCAGATTGCGAAGGCCTTGCCGACTATCTCACTCTCGGGCACAAAGCTGAAATTCTTGTTGGGGTCCCCGTTCAGCTCGTCCCAGCCCCGGCTGTCAAAGCTGCCATCCCGGTTGTCGCCCATCATGAAGTAATGCCCTTCCGGCACCGTCCAGGAGCCGTGGCGGCTGTAACGGCCAGGGGTCAGGTGCTTGCGCACGGTATAAGTATTGTCTCCCAGCGTCTCTTTGACAACTCGATAGGGGTTCGGCGCGGACCGGTTCACCTCAACCACCTCTTGTGGAACAGGCTCACCATTGATGGTCAACTGGTGGTCGCTGTAGGTGACGGTATCCCCCGGCAGCCCGATGACCCGCTTAATAAAGTAGGTATCCGGCTGGTGGGGCGGGAAGAAGACCATGACTTCGCCCCGCTCGGGGTCGTTCACCGGAATCACTTCCGTATTCAACACCGGCAGGCGGATGCCGTAGGTAAACTTGTTCACCACAATGAAATCACCGATCTCAAGGGTGGGCTCCATGGAACCGGAGGGGATCTGAAACGGCTCGGCGATAAACGAGCGCAGCACGAACACCAGCGCCAGCACCGGGAAAAAGGATTTGGAATACTCCACCCAAACCGGTTCCCGGCCGGCCGCTTCCCGTGCCTCTTCATAAGCTTTGCGCTGAGCACCATTTTTTAGGTCAGCCCGGGCAAACTGTTGCTCCACCGCTTCCAGCGCCTGTTTGCGGGGGCGGGACAGCACCAGGCGGTCGTATAGCCATACCAGGCCGGTGACGAACACCGCCAGAGTCAGAATCAGGGGTAGGTTTATACTGCTCATTCGCGTTCCTGTTGCTGTCCGTATTGGTTGTTATTCGCCATTGCCTTAATTGTCGACCTTAAGCACCGCTAGAAAGGCGTCCTGGGGAATCTCCACCCGGCCGACCTGTTTCATGCGCTTCTTACCGGCCTTTTGCTTTTCCAGCAGCTTTTTCTTGCGCGAAGCATCGCCGCCATAACACTTGGCGGTCACGTTCTTGCGCAAGGCTTTGACCGTGGAGCGGGCAATGACGTTCCCGCCGATGGCCGCCTGAATCGCCACGTCAAACATTTGCCGGGGGATCAGTTCTTTCATTTTCTCCACCAACGAGCGACCAATACTCTGGGAATGGTCCCGGTGGACAATCAGCGCCAGGGCATCCACTTTATCGCCGTTAATCAGCACATCCAGGCGCACGAGGTTAGCCGTTTCAAACCGGTCAAAGCTGTAGTCGAGAGAGGCAAAGCCGCGGCTGGCGGACTTCAGGCGGTCAAAGAAGTCCATGACCACTTCGTTCATCGGCATGTCGTAGCGCAGCGCCACCTGGGTGCCGGTGTATTGCATATCTTTCTGCATCCCCCGCTTTTCGCTGCACAGGGTGATAACGTTGCCAAGGTATTCCTGGGGCACCAGGATGTTGGCCTCGACAATCGGCTCGCGCATCTCTTCGATATCGCCGGTATCCGGGAGCGCCGAGGGGCTGGAGACATAGAGCGTCTCGCCCTTGGTGGTCAGTACTTCGTAGACCACCGTGGGTGCGGTGGTAATCAGATCCAGGTCGTATTCCCGTTCCAGCCGCTCTTGGATGATCTCCATGTGCAGCATGCCCAGGAAGCCACACCGGAAGCCGAAGCCAAGGGCGTCGGAGCTTTCCGGCTCGAAAAACAGCGAGGCGTCGTTCAGGGTCAGCTTCGAGAGGGCTTCTCGGAAGTCTTCAAAGTCATCCGCGTCCACCGGGAACATGCCGGCGTAGACCTGGGGCTTCACTTTTTTGAAGCCGGGCAGCGCCGGCGTATCGGGGCTATTGGCGTGGGTGAGGGTATCCCCCACCGGGGCCCCCAGAATCTCTTTAATCCCGGCGATTACAAAGCCCACTTCCCCCGCTTTCAGCTCCTTGAGGTTGGTGGCCTTGGGATTGAACACCCCGAGGCTGTCCACCACGTGAGATTTGCCGATGGACTTGGTCACAATTTTGTCTTTGACCTTCAGGGTCCCCTGGGTCACCCGTACCAGCGAGACCACGCCCATATACTTGTCAAACCAGGAGTCGATGATCAATGCCTGAAGCGGCGCATCGACCTCGCCCTTGGGCGGCGGCACCAGCCGCACCAACTCTTCCAGCACATCCTCGATGCCCTCCCCGCTCTTGGCGCTACAGCGCACCGCTTCGGTGGCTTCGATGCCGATAATATCTTCAATCTCCTGAGCCACCCGGTCCGGCTCGGCCTGGGGCAGGTCCATCTTGTTCAGTACCGGAATTACCTCCAGCCCCTGCTCAATGGCGGTATAGCAGTTGGCCACGGACTGGGCTTCCACGCCCTGCCCCGCGTCGACCACCAGCAGAGCGCCTTCACAGGCGTATAGCGAGCGGGAAACCTCGTAGGAGAAGTCCACATGGCCGGGGGTATCAATAAAGTTGAGCTGATAGGTTTTCCCGTCCCGGGCCTTGTAGCTCAGGGTGACGCTCTGAGCCTTGATGGTAATGCCACGCTCGCGCTCAAGGTCCATGGAGTCGAGGACCTGTTCGGCCATTTCCCGCTCCGTCAGCCCGCCGCAGACCTGAATAAAGCGGTCGGCAATGGTGGACTTACCGTGGTCGATATGGGCGATGATGGAAAAGTTACGAATATGGCTGAGATCAGTCACTGGGCGTCTTATGTCGTTGATTGAAAAATGGCAAGGCGGCGGCAGTGCCTGGGCGGCGCCCCTCGACGTGACGGTCAAAAAGTCACCTCTGGGGTCGCCACCAAGTGCGGGGCATCAGCCGCCGAACAAAGGCGGGCAGTTTAGCGTATTTGGCCCGGCCCGGCTATGGGCTCGGTAGGGCCGGGCCATGACAAGCTACTCAATCTTGAGGGTGGTGAACGCCGGCTGGCCTTGGCGCAGGAAGCGCACGGCAACCGGCGCGGGCAGCAGCGCTGCCGCTGGCCACCCGCAGCTCGGAGAAGCTGATTAGTTCAAGCGGACGTCCTAGCCCATGGAGCGCCGCCCGCCGCTGTCGAGCCACCGCGTCTTTACTCACCCGCATACCCAGGCCCGCAGCGCCCACAACAGACAAGCCGTCCGAGGCACCAGTGCTGTGTAGTCCTGAGTTGGTGCTAACCCGCTCTCCCCAATTAAGGGCGGAGACCGCGCCAAATGGCCCATATACGCGAATTTTGGCGCCCAAACCAGGGGAGCACCTCTGGAATAATGGGCCGCAGAGCTCTTCAATAGAGCAATATACGCCACTTTTGCAATTGACATTGCCTATTGTGTACTATCTTGCTTGAATCCACCGACAGGGAGCTCGTTTATGGTCTACCCCCCTCCGTCAGCCCACGCTTATCATCAACGCAGCCAACTTGAGGCCGCTTCCAAGTACCAGCAAGTCGATATTTATACGCTCGACGCTCCTGGCATGGTAGAGCTTTGGCTCGCCACAAAGCAATCAGAGGGCGTCCCCAAAGAAGAAGCGATTAAACAGCTGAATGACTTGACCGGGCTATCCGTTACGCAGGAGACCCTTGGTTTTGCCCAAAACTACGGAAGCACAATAAAGAGTAGCTTGTTGCTCGCCACGCTCGGCAAAGACTTGGCGCGCTCCGGGAGCCTCTTTACTCAATACTATATAACGACCAAGAACGGGAAGCAGTACATCATTTTCAAGGGCAACCACAAGCTGCGAAAGATTATCAAGGGCACACGGTACTTGGCCACCAACACCCAAATGATGAAGTTCGGCATAGGCGGAAAGGCAGCAAAAGCGGCTGCGAGATCGGGGTTCTTGGTATCAGTCATTTTCTCAGTGAGCCTCAACTCCATTCGATGGCTATTTGACGAAGAGTTCCGGTGGACCCATTGGATCACTCATTTGAGCACCGACGTGTTAAAAATTGCCATTGCAAGTATTGCAGGGTACCTGGCAGCAGTAGGGGTGGCAGCAGGCGCCGCGGTGTTTGCGGCCTCGATTCCGGTCATTTTGCCGATCACAGTGGGTATTTTTGTGGCCCTTGTAGTGGGCGAGGGTCTTTCGATCTTGGACCAAGATAACCGGTTGGCCAAAAAGCTCTTGGAGACCATCGAGGACTATGAGAAGAAAATTGGCGAACTGGACGAAACCCTACTTGACGGTGTTTATTACACGGTCGAGGAAGGCAAAAAATTCGCCATTCGCCAAATGAGGTTACTATTCCTTAGCAAAGTTCGCATGCTTCGACAAAGATTGGCACCAAGATGGTTTTAACGTTAAAGAAGATAGGCGCCCTCTTTCTGCTTTTCAGCATAGGCATCTTCCTGATCGCTCCGCCGGCTTACTGGTTAGTCCTTGAGCTGGGGGAGCAGCACACAATGCTATCCCACGGCTATTCCGTGGTGGTAATGAGGACGACACATGGTTACTGGCCCGGTTCGATTGTAGCCGGAGTGGGCCTTCTTGTTTTTTCCTTCGGCCTTCCATTTGCCCAGAGCCATCCCACAGCGTACAAGAAGGCCCTTACCGCCAGTGGCTACATGATGCTTGCGGCCACAGCACTGCTTATTATCGGTACCATAGGCACGAAAGCCTACTGGCAAAATCAGTTCAAGGAGGCCGGCTACGTCCAGTGCAACGAGACCAAGTTGGTAGATATTAACCGGATCAACCAAAGCATCTGGGCCCAAAAAATGGCGTATTGTAATGACCCCAGAGTAGCGCGAAGCTTGGACAACTTAAGTAGAGAGGAGTTGGAGCGGGTACACAGAATTCTGGAAAACGAGCCTTAATAGCCATTCATACAGGCCGAGAGCCTACTGTTATACGCTACCGGCCCCCATCCGGTTAGGGGCGGAGAAACGGCCCGGCGCAGGGCCGGGCCATGACAAGCTACTCAATCTTGAGGGTGGTGAACGCCGGCTGGCCTTGGCGCAGGAAGCGCACGGCGATCGGCTCGTCTTTGGGCAGGTCTCGAACGAGTTTGCGGTAGTCGCTGACCGAGTCAACGTGCTCGTAGCCCAACTGGGTAATGACATCACCCGGGCGCAGGCCGGCGCGGGCGGCGGCGCTGCTTCTGGCCACTTGCTTGACCAACACACCCCGCTCTTCGGCATCGGAGGGCAGCCCTTCCACTTGCAGGCCCAAGGGATCCCCTGAGGACGAGGAGTCCGGCGAGGCGCTGGCGACCTGGCCGTCCCGATCGGGCAGCAGCCCAATTTCCACATCAACGGTGCGCTTCTCACCCCGGCGCATCACCACCATCGGAACCTCCGAGCCGGGCTTTGTGCGCCCCACCATGGGCGGCAGGTCAGCGGACTCGCCCACTTCCCGACCGTTGTATTCCAGGATGATATCGCCCACTTCCAGACCGGACTGAGCCGCCGGCCCCTCCGGGTCCATATTGGTGATCAGGGCGCCCACGGGCCGGCGCAGCCCGAAGGAGCTGGCCAGGTCTCGGCTGACTTCCTGAATCATCACACCCAACCAGCCGCGCTCGACGCGCCCGCCTTCCTTCAACTGTGCCACCACGTCTTTTGCCAAGCTGGCGGGGATCGCGAACGACAGCCCGATCGAACCGCCCGAGCGGGTGTAGATCTGGGAGTTGATGCCCACCACTTCGCCATCGAGGTTGAACAGCGGCCCGCCGGAGTTACCCGGATTGATGGCCACGTCGGTCTGAATAAACGGCACATAGGTATCGTTCGTGGGGCTCGGAATGCTGCGGCCGATGGCGCTGACGATACCGGAGCTGACCGAGTAATCCAGGCCAAAGGGCGAGCCGATGGCCAGCACCCACTGCCCTACTTTCACCTCGTCCGAGTCGGCAAAGCGCAGGTAAGGCAAGTCTTGCGCGTCGACTTTTAGCAACGCCAGGTCCGAGCGGGGATCGGACCCGATAACATCGGCGGTAAACTCGCGCCGGTCGATCAGGCGAACATAAATGTTTTCGGCATCCTCAACCACGTGGTAGTTGGTCAGAATGTAGCCGTCTTCGGAAATCACGAAACCGGAGCCCATGGAGCGTACGTCGCGCTCCTGGGGCATGCGGCGCTCGAAGAATTCCCGGAACATTTCGGGGATATCTTCACGGTAGGGGGTGCGGCCGCCCGCCTCGACCCGTCCCTGAGTGGTAATTTTGACCACCGCGGGGGATTGGTCTTCCACGAGCTCGGTAAAGTCGGGCAAAGAGCGCGCCTGAGCCGGTGCGGTGAGCACCAATAGGCACAGCAGGCTCGTCAAATACACCATCAACGAATGACGAAAACCGATCTGGGGCATGAAAGATTCCTCTTGATCATTACGGCAAAATGAAAGTGACTGGAAAGCAAACGGGCGTCGCGGGCCTTTGACAACGCCACATAGCGTCAACCGGCCCACTTGGACCGGAGGTGGCGCCATAAATTCCCCAGCCACCGCAACGCCACCGCACGGGATAGCGGTGGTTTCGCGATTCAACTCGTTAATGGGATGGTTGGGGCGGGGCGCCCCCAGATCAAGGTGCGCGGGCGGTGGTGGTGGATTGCCCGGAGCGCTCCAGACGAATGGTCACCCGGCGGTTTTCCTCCCGGCCTTCCGCCGTTTGGTTAGTCGCCACTGGATAGCGCTCGCCGTGCCATCGGGTGGTTATTTGGCGCTCGGGAATGCCCCGGTCCACGAGGTACTCGGTCACCATTTCCGCCCGCTCCCGGGACAATTCGAGATTTTCGGCCCTCAGTCCCACCCCGTCGGTATGGCCATCCACATACACCCGGTCCACTCGCCGGTCGGCTTGGGCGTAGAGCAGTACGGGCTCCAGTTTTTCCACTTCCTCTTCTGGCAATTCCCGCGCCCCTTTCGGAAAACTCAGGGAAGTACGCTCCACTTGGTCAAAATTCACCGGCAGCAAGTCCTGCAGGCAAGCGTGGAAGGCGTCGATACCGGCTCGAAAGCCCACCGGGGCCACGATAACCTCCACCGGCGTCTCCCGGCTGTGCCAGGGCTCGCGCGTGAACACCAGCCGCCGCCCTTCACGCAGCTCGGCGGCGAGCCGTTGGGAATATCGCCAATCAGTGGTAACGGCTTGCGCGCCAAGCTGAACCTCCACCGGGCCCAGGGGTTCGGCGCTGGCGGTTTCGCGCCACACCGGGTGCTCGACGCGGACGCGGGCTTCGCCCGTGGCCAGAAAACGATTGTTCTGCCTGAGCACAAAGCGCTGCGACTCGCCCGCACGCCGGGCAAATACGGCCTCTCCAAATCGAGGGATGGAGTGGGAAAGCCGGCACTCGAAGATGGAGGCGTCCAGCTCCCAGCGGGCATCGGCAACCGGGCCGCCAAACACTTCCGCACGCGCCCCCGTGGCCGCTACCATCAGCGAGCACAGCACCAGCCACTTCGCGCGCCGCAGACTTTGGCCTAACGCTCTCATCAACTCTCGCCCTCATTCAACGTCGGCCCACTGAAACAATTGGGCTCATAGAGGCTGTATCGGCCCGCGGTGGCTGCGCTTTAACGGCAATTTTGGTAGCATGCGCGCACTTAGATTCAATCCAGCCCAAACCAAGCGGTGTCCATGACTCAGCAACTGACCCTCACCCGCCCCGACGACTGGCATATCCACCTGCGCGATGGCGATGCCCTGCCCCGCACCGTGGCCGATGCCTCCGCCCAGTTCCGCCGGGCCATTGTGATGCCCAATCTGGTACCCCCGGTCACCACTGCGGACATGGCCAACGCCTATCGGGAGCGGATTCTGGCGGCCCTGCCCCCGGGCCGGGCGTTCGAACCGCTGATGGTGCTGTACCTCACCGACCGGACGACCGCCGATGATATTCGCGCCGCCAAGGCGGCCGGCGTGGTGGCCTGCAAGCTATACCCCGCCGGCGCCACCACCAATTCCGACTCCGGGGTGACCGACATTAACGGCCTTTACCCAGTACTGGAGGCGATGGAGCGGGAAGGGTTGCGCTTTCTGGTGCACGGGGAGGTCACCGACAGCGACATCGACATATTCGACCGGGAAAAAACCTTTCTGGAGCGGACCTTCAGCCGCCTGGTCGCCGACTTTCCGGGTCTGTATACGGTGCTGGAGCACATTACCACGGCGGATTCGGCCGACTTTGTTCAAGAGGCCGGCGAGCGCGTGGCCGCCACCATTACCGCCCACCATCTGCTGTACAACCGCAACCACATGTTGGTGGGGGGCATTCGCCCGCATTACTACTGCCTGCCGATCCTCAAGCGCAACCGGCACCAGCAGGCACTGATAGAAGCGGCGACCAGCGGCAACCCCAAGTTTTTCCTGGGGACGGACTCGGCCCCTCATATCAAGAGCAAAAAGGAATCCAGCTGTGGCTGTGCCGGCTGCTACACCGCCCACGCCGCCATTGAGCTCTATGCCGAAGCCTTTGAGCGGGCCGGCGCGCTGGACAAGCTGGAAGCCTTTGCCGGGCACTTCGGCCCCGACTTTTACGGTCTACCCCGCAACACCGACTCGGTTACCCTGCGCCGAGAGGAGTGGACCCTGCCCGAGGCTCTGACCATGGGTGAAGACAAGCTGGTGCCCCTCGGGGCGGGCGAGAGCCTAAGCTGGCGTTTGACTACTCCGGGCGAGACGAGGTCCCAGTGAATCAGCCGGAAGCCGCCAAAGACCCCAACTCCCCCATGGCGAGCCGCTTTCGCGGCTACCTACCGGTGGTGGTCGACGTAGAGACCGGGGGCTTTAACGCCCTGACCGATGCTCTGCTGGAGATTGCCGCGGTCACCCTGACCATGGACGAGGACGGCACCTTGCGGCGGGATGAAACCTTCGACTTCCACGTCGACCCATTCGAGGGCGCCAATATCGAGCAAGCCGCCCTGGATTTTACCGGCATCGACCCGGAAAGCCCGGACCGCCCCGCCGAGCCCGAATCCATGGTTATGCCCGAGCTAATGCGGGCGATTCGCAAGTCCGTGAGGGCCCATGGGTGCACCCGGGCGGTGATGGTGGCCCACAACGCGCATTTTGACTTGGGCTTTGTCAACGCCGCCGTGGCCCGCTGCGGGGTCAAGCGCAACCCCTTTCACCCCTTTTCCTGCTTTGATACCGCCACGCTGGCGGGGCTGGCCTGCGGCCAGACGGTGTTGGCCAAAGCCTGCCGAATAGCGGGTATCGAGTTCAGCAACAGCGAAGCCCACAGCGCCGCTTACGACGCCGAGAAAACCGCCGACCTGTTCTGCTACATCGTCAATGAGTGGAAACAACTGGGAGGCTGGACCCCACCGCTACCGGGTACGGCCCAGGATCAGGAAGACTGAGAGACCAATGGACTAAGCCGCTAGCGGACGGGCCCGCTGCGCTGAGTCGGCTCCGAGCTGCGGCGCCGGCGGGCCTCCTCCTTGCGTTTGCGGGATTCATGGCTGGCCTTGACCCAATCATCGGTGCGGCGCTGCCACTGTTTGTCATTGGGCATAGCTATCTCTCCTATATCAGTGCAGAGTTAACACTATGATAAAGCAAAATCGGCGCTAACCCCATGAGCAGCGGGATAATTTTCGCTGTAAAAACATTTCCGTGATTGCTATGCTAAGCCTTTCTAATAATCACAGAATTGAACAGGAACCTCAGCAGGAGCCACTATGACAACCCCTCAGCAGAAGATTTTTGTCGTTGTCGACCCCAACGACGAGCAACACATTGCTTTGGAGCGCGTGGCGGTGACCGCCAAGCTACTCGAAGTTAAGCCTTTTGTGTACGTATTCGTGGCCGTGGACGGCGATGCTGTCGACACCCGAGCGAGCAACGACAAACTGTTCCGCGACCAACGCTGGTTCGACGACATGATCAAGAAGCCGCTGGAAGAGGCGGGCATTGAGTACATGATCGAAGTTTCCTGGTCGAGCGAATGGCAGACCTCCATTATGCAGTCCGCCAAACGTTTCAGTGCTGACCTGATCTACCTGCCCGTCCACGCCAAGGTCAATTACACCCGCTTTACCTTCACCGAATCCAAGTGGGAGCTACTTAAAGGCGCGCACTGCCCGGTGGTACTGATTCGCCCCGGCGCCAAAGAGGCTCGCAAGGTTATCCTCGCGGCCGTCAACTTCCAGGCTCAGCGGGATGTCCAGCGCGAGCTCAACAAAATCATTCTTGAACAGGCTCGCCACTACGCTCAGCTCTACAACGCGGAGCTCCATGTAGTGAACGGCTACCTGGATTCCATGCACTACCCGGATCGGGGTCGTCTGGTGCGGGAAACCGACCTGCCCCAGGAGCGTATCCACGTGGATAACGGCTACACCTCTGAAGTGGTGGCCAAGGTGGCCGAGCAAGTGAACGCGGACCTGGTGGTAATGGGCACGCTTGGTCAAAATGGCATGACCACCTCTCGCCGAGGCAACACCGCCGAGCGCCTGATTGCCGCGCTGGATGACGATGTAATGGTGATTAACCACGAGTAACCCCTCGAGGTTTTCCCAGCACAAAAAAAGGGCGATCCGATGGATCGCCCTTTTTTATGGTCCGTTTTCCCGGTTCAGTCGTCCGAGCGCAACATATCTAGCTCTCGGCGAAACCACTCCATCCAATTGATAAATGCCTGCTGTATCTTCATGGCCGTCAACTGGCTGGCTCGCTCGTTGATCGAACGAGCCAGTGGTTGACGATCGCTCAGGGCCGCCACCAACTCGCCGGATTCGGAATCGTGCAGGTCCAGGGTGAGCAACATCACCACGGCTCCTCGGGGCAAACCGCCTTCATCGGAGCCCTGAAGCCCCTGCTGGAGCCTTCCGCGAACCTCAAGCACCCCGGGGCCCGGCTCCATGGCCAGCTCGTACCCGCCCTGCATCACCAGGGTATGGACCAAGGTTTCGGTATAAGTCTGGCGTATAAACTGCTCGTCGTTACGGTTAAGCTCCTTCAGCGGCAGCTCCTTGCCGACCGGGCGCCACTGGTCGAGATTCAAAGGGGGAGCCAACAATGCCTGGTAGCGACCAAAATCCACCCCGGGCACCACAAACACTCCATCCAGCCGGGGGTCCAGCCAGGCTTCCTCGGGAACTTCGGAGGAATCGGTCCGGGCGGGCTTATCCTCCGCCGCCTCCGATTCTGGCTTTTCCTCGGTAGTGGTACAGGCCTGAAGCCCCCATACCAGAACCCCCAGGCAGACCAGCCGAGCCATGCCCATCAACCGCTGCCTTTGCATAATCGCTTTCCTTCTCTTTAATGACTTGCTATTAACCTGAATTTACAAACGAGTGACTTAACACATGCGAGCCTTCTTCGGCCCGCAGTCCGTAACGTTTAACCGACAAACACCCGGGCGTTGCGGAACAGTCGCAGCCAGGGGCCATCTTCGCCCCAGGACTCCGGGTACCAGGAGTTAGTCACGGTGCGGAACACCCTTTCCGGGTGCGGCATCATGATGGTGGCGCGACCGTCTTTACTGGTCAGACCGGTAATACCGTTGGGCGACCCGTTCGGGTTGGCCGGATAACGGTCAGTCACATTAAGCTCGTTGTCCAAATACCGGACGGACACCAATCCGCTGCCATCACACTCGGACAACTGAGCGCCGGAAAATTCCGCTCGCC
Organism: Marinimicrobium locisalis; assembly: GCF_039822625.1. Classification (NCBI taxonomy): domain Bacteria; kingdom Pseudomonadati; phylum Pseudomonadota; class Gammaproteobacteria; order Cellvibrionales; family Cellvibrionaceae; genus Marinimicrobium; species Marinimicrobium locisalis. The sequence goes on along the minus strand of NZ_JBDLLG010000021.1, from coordinate 42,948 downwards.
CTTCTCCGTGCGCCACTGCCACCGGCAAGTGGGAACCAGCCATTCCCTGCAACAGCACCGAGGGCGACTGTTCAACTCGCACCAGGCTCACACGCGCTTCGAACTGCTCGGACCGGTTGCGCACAAAGTGGGGCCAGTGGTCGGTTCCCGGAATCAGGGACTTTAGGTTGGACATCATTTGGCAGCCGTTGCACACGCCCAGGCTAAAGGTATCCCCCCGCTCGAAGAAGGCGGAGAACTGATCCCGGGCCAGAGCATTGAACAGCACGGTTTTGGCCCAGCCTTCCCCGGCTCCGAGCACATCGCCATAGGAAAAACCGCCACAGGCCACCAGGCCCTTGAACTCTTCCAGGGAACGACGACCAGCAAGGATATCGCTCATGTGTACATCCACGGCCTGGAAACCGGCGCGATCAAAGGCCGCGGCCATTTCCACTTGGCCGTTAACGCCCTGCTCCCGCAGCACAGCGACCGCCGGACGGGCGCCCTTGGCGATATAGGGGGCGGCGACGTCCTCGCTCGGGTCGAAACTGAGCTCGGCACTCAGGCCGGAGTCGTGACTGAGCAGCTGTTCAAACTCCTGCTGAGCGCATTCGGGGTTATCCCGCAAGGCCTGCAGCCGGTAGCTGGTTTCCGCCCAAAGGGTCTGGAGAATGGCTCGAGACTGATCAAATAGCATTTCCCCGTCCTGGCGGATGTGCAGCCAGTCTTCATCGTTGGGTTCACCGATGACCCGGGCCGCCACGCCGGCTTTTTCAAAGCGGCTCAGCACCGCGTCTCGGTCTTCCCGGCGAACCTGAATCACCGCACCCGGCTCTTCGCTGAACAGAACCGCCAACGCCTCCTCTCCCATGCCGGAAAGGTCAATGTCCATGCCGCAGTGGCCAGCAAACATCATCTCCGTCAGGGTGGCGAAGAGGCCACCGTCACTGCGGTCGTGGTAGGCAAGCAGTTGGCCTTCGGCCAACGAGGCCTGAACCGCTTCAAAGAAACCCTTGAGCTGGGCGGCGTCGTCCAGGTCCGGCGAGGTCTCGCCGACTTGGTTGTACACCTGGGCGAGGATGGAGCCTCCCAGGCGGTTTTTGCCGTTGCCCAAATCCAGCAAAAGTACATCGGTCTGGCCGTCTTCAATACGCAGCTGAGGCGTGACGGTCTGACGGACATCCAGCACCGGGGTGAAGGCGGATATCACCAGCGAAAGCGGCGCGGTCACCGCCTTTTGGCCCCGCTCCTCCTGCCAGGCAGTGCGCATGGACATGGAGTCCTTACCCACCGGGATCGTCATGCCCAGCGCCGGGCACAGCTCCATTCCCACAGCCTCCACGGTCCGATAAAGCTTTTCATCCTCGCCTTTGTGGCCGGCGGCACACATCCAGTTGGCGGACAACTTAATGTCCGACAGTTTATCGATGCGAGTGGCCGCGATATTGGTAATCGCCTCGGCGATGGCGAGGCGCCCGGAGGCGGGGGCATCCAGCAGAGCAGTGGGGGTACGCTCCCCCATGCTCATCGCCTCACCTTTGTAACTGTCATAGCTGACAGTGGTCACCGCGCAGTCGGCCACCGGCACCTGCCAGGGGCCCACCATCTGATCCCGTGCGACCATGCCGGTCACCGAGCGGTCGCCAATGGTAATCAAAAAGTTCTTGCTGGCCACGGAGGGATGCTTAAGCACCCGTTCCGCCGCTTCGTTTATGTCCAGCTCGGCGGTCTCAAAGCTTTGCGTGGCCCCCTGGTAGCGCTCGGCCGTGCGGTGCATTTTGGGCGGTTTGCCAAACAGGACGGACATGGGTAGGTCCACCGGCTTGGCCTCAAAGTGGGTGTCGTTGACCAGCAGGTGCTGCTCACTGGTAGCCTCGCCCACCACCGCGTAGGGCGCCCGTTCGCGCTGGCAAATAGCCTCGAACCGTTCGAGGTTCTCGGGCTGGATGGCGAGCACATAACGTTCCTGGGACTCATTGCACCAGATGGCCAGCGGGCTCATGCCGGGCTCATCGTTAGGGACCTTCCGCAGCTCAAACCGACCGCCACAGCCGCCGTCTTTTACCAGCTCTGGGAAGGCGTTGGACAAGCCGCCGGCGCCCACATCGTGAATAAAGGCAATGGGGTTGCCCTCGCCCTGCTGCCAACAGCGGTCAATCACTTCCTGACAGCGCCGCTCAATTTCGGGATTCTGGCGTTGAACCGAGGCGAAGTCCAAGTCTTCCGTGGAGCTACCGGAATCCATTGAGGAGGCCGCTCCGCCACCGAGGCCGATGAGCATGGCCGGGCCACCCAGCACCACCAGCTTGGCGCCGGCATTAAAGGGCGGTTTATCGACATGCTCACTCTTGATGTTGCCGTAACCCCCGGCCAGCATAATCGGCTTGTGGTAACCGCGGCGTTCGCCATCAAAGTCTTCTTCAAAGGTGCGGAAATAACCGCAGATGTTGGGGCGGCCGAATTCGTTATTGAACGCCGCCCCGCCAATGGGCCCCTCCAGCATGATATCGAGCGGACTGGCGATTCGATTGGGGCGCCCGTAGCGCTGCTCCCAGGGTTGTTCAAAGTCCGGAATGTGTAGATTGGACACCGTAAAACCGGACAGACCCACCTTGGGCTTGGAACCTCGGCCCACGGCACCCTCATCCCGGATTTCCCCCCCCGCGCCGGTGCCCGCGCCGGGGAAAGGCGCAATGGCGGTGGGATGGTTGTGGGTTTCCACCTTCATCAACAGGTTAATGGGTTCTTGATGAAAACTGTAAGTCTGGGTTTGCGCGTCCGGGTAGAAGCGGCCGGCCGTGGGGCCTCCCACCACGGCGGCATTGTCCGCGTAGGCGGAAAGCACCTGTTCGCCACCCTGCTCGTAGGTGTTTTTGATCATCTTGAACAGAGAGCGAGGCTGGTCTTCCCCGTCCAGCGTCCAAGAGGCATTGAAAATTTTGTGGCGGCAGTGCTCGGAGTTCGCCTGGGCGAACATCATCAGTTCCACATCCACCGGGTTGCGTCCCAGCCCCTGAAAGCTCTCCACCAGATAGTCGATTTCGTCGTCCGCCAACGCCAGCCCCAGCTCGCGGTTGGCTTGGGCCAGGGCATCGCGCCCGCCTTCGAGAATATCCACGCTGGTTTGCGGCGCAGGCATCTGCTTCTGGAACAACCGGCTGGCTTGCTCCAGCTCGGACAGCACTGTTTCCACCATACGGTCCTGAATCAACTCCGCCACGGCGGGGCGATCCGCTTCGACCAGCTCCCCTTCTATATAGAAGGCCGTACCGCGCTCCAGCCGCCGAACCTGGTCCAAGCCACAGTTGCGAGCGATATCCGTGGCCTTGGAGGCCCAAGGCGAAATGGTGCCCGGACGGGGGACCACCAAAAACAGCTGACCGGCATGCCCGGTCTCGGTTTCCGGGGCGGGGCCATAGGTCAGCAGCCGCTCCAGGGTCTGTCGCTGCTCGTCAGACAGGGGGCTGTCAAGGTCGGCAAAGTGCACGTACTCGGCGCTCAGGCCAGTAATGGCGGGGACTCGGCTCTGCAGAGCCCTTAGGAGTTTTTCAGAGCGAAAAGACGAAAGTGCGGGGGCGCCGCGCAGAATCAGCATGTCGATCAGGACCTCAGAGGTTCGGAGGGTTTTGAAGAGGGCGCAATTGTACTTGAAATGGCCATTGAAGGCAGCTTTTCGAGACGCTCAATTTACTCGCCCAACCGAGCCTATTAAAGAACTCAATGGCAGCGAAGTCGACAGAATGGCCGAAACCGGTTAAAATTCACTCAGCCATTCAGCTTCCATTAACCTATTTTCGGTTAAAAAACAAGCTAGCACGTCACACCCGCAATCTATAGAATTGCGCAAAATTTGTACGGGCCAGATTGGATCCGGCGCCAAATCCGTAACAACGGAGAGGAGAAACCGTCAATATGGAAGTCCACAAAAAAGCTCGCCTTATCCGGGCGATTAGCCAAACGTGCTTCGGCCTGATGGTCGTAGCCGTCAGCGCTTTGTTGGTAGGCAGTAAGCTGCCGACTACCCTGGAGCGCGTTCACGCCTTGGGAGAACTGCGGGTTATTTCCCGCAACGGGCCCAGCACCTACTATGAAGGGCCCCACGGACAGACCGGGTTCGAGTACCTGCTGCTGAAGCGCTTCGCCGATGAGCTCGGCGTCGAGCTGGTGATTGAAGATGAAGAAGCGCTCGATACCATGCTGCACAAAGTTCGCGAGGGGCAAACGCACTTCGCCGCCGCCGGCCTGAGCGTCACCGAGCGCCGACGCCGCCTGGTACGCTTCAATACCCCCTATATGACTGTGCGCCAACAGGTTCTCTATAATAGCCGCACTCCGAAGCCAACCTCAGTGGAAGATTTGGTAGGAAAGGAGGTTCTGGTCATCGCCAACTCCTCCCACGCCGAGCGCCTGAAAGACTTACAGCAGCACTATCCCGCTCTGAGCTGGCGCGAAGAGAGCGCCGTGGAAATGATCGACCTGCTGGAAAAAGTCCACAGTGGCGAAGTGGATTACGCAATCGTCGATTCCAACGCTTACAACCTCAACCGCCACACCTTCCCCCGGGCCCGGGTCGCTTTTGATCTGGGCGCCCCCCAGGAACTGGCCTGGGCCTTTCCCAAGAGCCGCGACGACAGCCTGTTTCACGCGGCGCAGGACTTCCTCCAGCGAATCAAAGCCGACGGCACCCTCGCCGCCATTCAAGAACGCTTCTACGACCATATTGATGAAGTCACCACCGGCGGCGCCCTGCTTTTCTCCTACCGGCTGGAAAAACGCCTACCCCAGTGGCAAACCCTGCTACAGGACGCCGCCCAAGAGTTCGACCTGGACTGGCGCCTGCTGGCGGCCATCAGCTACCAGGAAAGTCACTGGAACCCCAATGCCCGCTCGCGCACCGGCGTGCGCGGCCTGATGATGCTGACCATGGCGGCCGCCAGTGATATGGGCATTAACAACCGGGTGGACCCAGCGCAAAGTATTCACGGGGGCGCTAAGTACTTCCGCAACCTGTATGACCGGCTTCCGGAGCGCATTCAGGGGGAGGACCGCACCTGGCTGGCTCTGGCCGCCTACAATGTTGGCATGGGCCACCTGGAAGATGCCCGCAAAATAACCCAGGCTCTGGGCGGTAACCCGGACCGCTGGGTGGATGTGCGCGAACACCTGCCCCTACTGGCCAAACGCTCCTACTATAAGTACACACGCCACGGTTATGCCCGCGGCTGGGAGCCGGTGACCTATGTGCGCAATATTCGCAACTTCTACAGCATCATCGCTTGGCACGATCAACAAGAACAGCAGCGCATCACCACACAAACCGCCGAGGCCGACACTCACCAGGCCCGCCAAATAAGCCAGCACGCTCTGAGCATGCCCCTGTCGGTGCTGTAGCGCGGGGCTTATGCTTGAGCCCCGTATGAAATGTGGTTAAATACCCCACATGAATGATACCCCCTCCCCTCAAAAGCCCTACCGTGTATTGGCGGAGCCCTGCCAATACACGCTGGAAGAAAAACGCAGCCTTTTTCACACCCACCTGTTTCCGGTGGAGAGCCGCGAACAGGCCCTGGCCCATATTGAAGCGTTAAGACAGGAACAGCCGGGGGCGTCCCACTACTGCTGGGCATACCTACTCGGCCCCGCCGACCAACCCCAGAGCCAAGCCTTCAGCGATGACGGCGAACCCTCCGGCACGGCGGGCAAACCCATGCTGAATGTACTGACCCAACGGGGCGCGGGAGACAGCCTGGCGGTGATTGTGCGTATTTTTGGGGGCGTAAAACTCGGGGCGGGCGGGTTAGTTCGAGCTTACAGCGGTGCCGTCTCCCAGGCGCTGGATAGCGCGCAGTGGCGGGAGGTCACTCCCACCACTGCGGTGTCGGTAGCGGTGGACTTTGCTCACGAGGAACGCCTGCGCCACCAACTGGCGCAGGACGGCATTACCCTATCGGACGTGGACTATCGCCAGCAGGTGTGGCTTCATATCGCCGTGCCCATCGGCGAGCAGCAGCGGCTAGAGAGTCGGGTGCAAGAGCTCACCAGCGGCCAGTACCAGTGGCAACCCTCAGGCGGAGACCGCCTCGACTGATTGACCGGGCTCACGTTGCAAGCGCGCCGGCGTTCGGCCGCACGAGAGCTTATAGACGAACCGGTGGCGCAAGCGGTGATAGTCACTGTGCGGGTCGTCAAAGGTGGCTTTCATCCGCCGCAACTCCTCGCGCCGATAGTTCGCCAGGGGGCATTTCTGTTCGTCCCGTTCGCGGGTAAGCCGCTTGTGCTCCAGGGCGTTTTGCCACTCCTGCCGGTCACTCACCAGGGACTGGCAATACTCTTTCAGTTCCCGGTGGTAAAGCGCCCAGTCTTCGGGCAAAAGTTCATCCACCATTCCCCAGTCCAACGCTTCGTCCACCAGCAACGGCTCACAGCCTTCGATCAGCTGGTGAGCAAAGCGCTCGCCCACCCGCCGGGGCAACACATAGGTCCAGTACTCGGAGCCATAAAGCCCCATGGTTTTATAGTGGGTGTTAAGCACCACCCCCGAGCGGGCCACCACATAGTCGCAGGCCTGGCTGAGCACCGCTCCACCCGCGCCGGCATTGCAACGCAGGGCGGCCACCGTCATCTGGTCCGTATTGGTAAGGAGGCACTCGACTATGTCGTCCATGGCGTTGATGTTGCGCCAGGACTCGGCCGCCGCATCATCGGCCAATTCAATACAATTCAGGTGAATACCGTTGCTCCAAAAGTCCTCTCCACCCATCAAGACCACCACCTCCACGGAGGGGTCCGCGCGCAAGATACGAAGCTGGGCGAGCAGGCCGCGGCACTGTTCGGTATTCATGGCACCGTTGTAAAAATCAAAGTGGACGTACACCACGCTCCCTTCCCGCTCCACCTGGATATCAGAGAAGCCCTCGCCACTGATCGCCGGTAGCTGACTGCACTGCTCTGCCAAGGCGCTTCGAGCCAACGCCCGCATGGCTGGTAACTTGCTGGTGGTTTCTCCGGGTGCGGGAACCGGCTTGAGCTGCCGAATCCAGACGCTGCCGTCCACGGTTGCCCGACAAACGGCTTCCTCACAGTGCCCGAGCAGTTGACCTGGCTCAGCGGTGGGATACCGCTTGCCCTCGCGAACGCCGAAGAGATAAAAATCAACACCGTTCAGGCAGTCCTTCACGCCGGGAAAACCGTCGGCGGCATGGATTTTTTGCACGATGGTGGCCGTCGTATCCGAGTGCCAGTCAATCGCCCGGTCGGGCTGTTTCATAAGGGGGCGCTCTCTGCCGAGAACGGCGGGGTTGTTGTAATCCAAGGGCCGGGGTTGAAATGCCTCGCGGGGTAGGTCCACCAGGGCCTGCTTTATCAAGAAGGTCGCCGACTGGGAGACCTCGCGCCGATACAGGCTGCCCTTGCTCGCCGTGCGACAGGGAAACTCCTGGGTGCCCCAGATATCTCCCGCGTCCATTTCCTGGTCGGCCTGCAGTAAGGTCACGCCCCAAGTGGCCCTGAACTCACTGATCGCCCAATCCAGCGAGGAAGGCCCTCGGTCGCCTTCGATCCCCGGATGGACGATCAGGCAGGGGTAGTGCCGCCAGACGGATTCCGGTACCCGGTGCTTCAAAAAAGGGCAGAGAATCAAGTCGGGCTTGATCCGCTCAACGGTGCCTTCGATCACCGTTTGGTCAGCACAAAGCTCAATGAAAACATCATGCCCAATACTGAGCAGCTCCCGGTCAACACGCTGACACAAACCGTTGTAGGCCGAGGCAAGTAGAAGTACTTTCATAGCGTGAACTCCGTTTCTAAGTTAGTTCGAAGGGGCAGTCACATTGGTTTCAAGCACACCCAGCTCTTCCTGCATTTTTTGGTTGAGCTGACTAAGGGAAGCAATAAGACACAATACCAGGAGCACCATGCTGGTACAGAATACCAGAAGGCCCATGGTCATGGGAGCCATGCCCTGTCCCAGCACTTGATTGGTTGCCGCGCCGGGCTCGTGCTCCATGGTCATCGCCACCATGCCGGTATAGTGCATGCCGCACACCGCCACCGCCATAACCACGGCACTCAATAGAATCTGCATCGTGCCCTTCAAGTTCACCGCCAGCCACAGCGCGACCGTCGCGGCCACCAGGGCGATGCCGATGGAGACTGCCACCAGACCCTGGTCGTAATGCATCTCACCGGGCATGACCATCGCCGCCATACCGATGTAGTGCATGCTTGCCACACCCAAACCGGTGAGCACGCCCGCCCCCAACAGTCGGGGCCAGGACAGGTGACCGGCCACGGCGGTAGCCACGCCCAGCCCCACGGCCAGCACGGCAACAATCAAAGACAAGAAGGTAAGCCAAGGGTCGTACCCCATATCCATGGGTAGTTGGTAAGCCAGCATACCGATAAAGTGCATGGTCCAAATGGCACCGCCCCCCAACGCAAATGCCGCGGCGGTTATCCAGCCCCAAGAGAACTTCTTACCCGAGGCTTTCATACCGTTGGTCATTTGCAAGCCGGTAAAGGCTCCAAAAACCGAAATCAAAAAAGACAGCACCACCAGAAACCAGTTGTAGCTCGCTTCCATTTCCATACCCGATCACCCGTCGTCAAAATAAATTTACCCCGGAAGACTAGTGAACCGGACACAAGCAATCAAGACGGGAGGGCTAGTACATTTTGAAGTAAAAATTTAAAAAACCGAAATCTTCGCTATTAGAGGATGATTTATGTGAAAATTTTCCAAAAAAAGAGATAAATCGCGCCATAAATTCAATTATAAGCGCCACGCCGAATTCAACACGTCGCAATTTTCTACAGAATATTTTTTCTGGATTTTCGCTATAACTAGACTATTTCCTCAGAACTAAAATTTTTTCTTGAATTCTATTGAGAAGTGGAAAAGAGTGTCTACAATCAGCTCACAAAAGTGGGCCTGCCGGACAAAACAAAAGGTGTACCTGCCGGACAACGAAGTGCGCACTTAGACTCACTATAGCGAGACGGTTCAATTCCACTACTGACAATAAACGGACCCACAATGATCCAGCGGACAGCCCCAACATCCAATGATTTCCGAGTTTTTCAAGTCGCTCTCGTCGGCGCGGAGCAGAAAGACCAGATCACGTTCAACCGCCTGCTGGGTATTACCCGATACCGTGCGCGCCGCTATCAGCTCATACCAGTGGCCACCGACTTGAAGATGGAAACCGCGATCCAGGCGTTGATTCAAAGCGACATAGTGATCCTCAATATCAACAACCCCGAGGCCATTCTGTTCTGGAGCCGGGTGGCGTCAAAAATTCCCGAGCAACGTAAACGGCCGGTGCTTCGAATTACCCGAGAGAAGAACATCACATCGAACTCTTCGCTCACTATTTCCTGGCCCATCAATCCGACCCGCGTCATTCAAATACTGGATCGCTATACGGTTGACCATCTGAATTTCATCCCCGAGTTTGAGATCGGTGGAAAGGGCGCTGATAATGTGGTTCCGCTACCCGTATCCAGCACTTCGGCTCCCTCGCGCAGCCACTGCCCCCAGACCGGAGCTCAAAGAAAGGCCCTGGTGGCGGACGATAGCCTGGCGGTGCGCCGTCAGCTAGAAATTGAATTTGAGCGCATGGGGTGTGAGTTAACGGTCGTCGCCGATGGCGAGGCCGCACTGGCTGCGGCACAACAAACCCATTACGACATTATTTTTTTGGACGTCATTATGCCCGGTCTGGATGGCTATAGCGTTTGTAAGAGCATCCGGCGCACCGAGCTGAACCGGAAAACGCCCGTGGTGATGCTTACCAGCAAGTCCTCCCATTTTGACCGAATCAAGGGAAAGCTCTCGGGCTGTGACACCTACTTGACCAAGCCCATCAATCACAATGAATTTTGCTCTGTGACAGAGCAACATTTCCAGGACTAACCTCCCTACAACCCGAACGACACGAGCAGTAATTACAGGAGTGATAAATGAGTGCAAACAAAGTCATGATCGTCGACGACTCCCCCGTTGACCTTCAGCATTTAAAGGACATCGTCACCACCGCCGGCTACCATGCCATTACCGCCACCAGCGGTCGAGAGGCCTACAACATGGCCAAGCAGAGCCGTCCGGATGTGATATTAATGGACGTTGTTATGGAGGATGTGGATGGCTTCGAAGCCTGCCGAACGATTCACCAGGACCAAGAGCTGAATAAAATTCCCATCGTTTTCGTAACCAGTAAAAACCAGAAGGCCGACCGTGTGTGGGGCGAGCTTCAAGGGGGGCGAGCAATGATTTCCAAACCCTATACCCAGGAACAGATACTCAGTGCCTTGTCTGCCCTATAACGCTTGGTTTCGCCATGATCTCTTCAACCCCGGACGCCCAGAAACAACTGATTGAGGCGCTGTCCCGCTTCTCGGATCTCCCTCCGGAGGCGGGGCTGCCCGCCGGCGCCCTGCGCTCGGCGGAAACCCTCGGGGCCGCCTTCTACCGTTTTTCGATCGGCGAGTTTTATTGGGTATTTCCCGCCGAGCAACGGGCGGAAGCGTTCTCCGAGCTCAGTATCGCCCCCGTACCGGGAAGCGACGAGCTGCTGGCCGGCCTGGCCCAGATTCGCGGCGAGCTGACCCCCATTTATCAGCTTCATTCGCGGCTGGCCCAAGCTCTGCCAGCCCGCAACAAGACACTGGTTTTTCACCTCGATGGCGCCATGGTGGGATTGCTGATCGACGCTCTTCCCGAGCGGCAATGGCTTGAACCCTCCAGCGCCACCGACGAACCACTGTTTAATGAACGCACCGACCCCGTTTCCGCCCTGGTCCGTGGCGTCGCTCGCGACGGCAACCGACATTTGATTCAGCTCGCCGTCGAACACCTCGGTTCAGCATTGCGTGAGCTGGCCTCGACCAGCGCCAGCACACACGAAAAAGGCCCCACCCCCACAATACCGGAGCACGTATGAAAGCACTCACTGGCCTAAAAATATCGCACAAAATCAGCAGCCTGATGATTGGTTTGGTTGTGGGTTTCGTGATGATGGGCGTGGCCTACTACGCCCAGATTGCGACCGAAATACGCACTGAAGATATTCAGCAACAGCGTGCCTCCACCCAGGCTCAGTTGCAGCAGCTGGAAGCCAACTTCGAGCAGCGCCGCAACCTCGTCAACCGCTGGCGCACGACCGGCGACCCGAGCGTCCTCGAGCGCCGTGAAGCGCTGCTGGAAAATGCTCAGGTGCTACTTAGCCAACTGGCTGAACGCGACCCCCGGTTCGTGAACCGGCCGCTTCTGAACGACCTTACCGAGCAGCACACGCAACTTCAAACCCAGACGCAGGAGCGGCTGGAGCAACGCGGGCTGAACAATACGTTTTCACCCGACAATAGAGCCTCTGCCCTCCCCCCCGTGGATCGCGAAACGTTTGAAGCGTATTCGTCCTGGGCGGACAACAACGCCCAGCAACGGCTGGACATCGCCGCTCAGGAGCGCACCATTGCCCAGACGCTGTTCGCCGCTTTGTTGCTGATTACCGCCATTGGCACCACGGTAGCCATGTACTTTATTTACCGCAGCATCGTCCTGCCGCTATGGCATATTCAGGGCGTTATCGCCCGGCAAAACCGGGGCGAAACCGAAGCGCGGGTGCAACTAACCAGCCAAGACGAACTGGGCACGCTTGGGCGAGCGTTTAACCGGCTGCTGGACGAGCGGATTCAGGTGCTTGAAAGCCAGGCGAAGGAAAACGAACAGCTGAACGAGTCCATCATTACCCTCATCAAATCATTGGGCGCGATTGCGCAGAAAGACTTGACCATTAAGGTGCCGGTTTCCGCGGACGTGACCGGCACCGTTTCCGATGCCGTGAACCTGCTCACCTCGGAAACCGCGCGCACCCTCCACCAAGTGACCCAAATCTCAGCGCAGGTCAACCGCATTTCCGACCAGTTGCTTGAACAATCCGGCTCGGTTTCTCAAATGGCCGAAAAAGAGCGCGAGCAAGTCGCCGAGGCGAACCGTGCGCTGGAAAGCCTCGCCAAAGCCATGAACCAGGTCGCGATGGAAGCTCGCACCACCAACCAAGTGGCTCGTACCGCCATTGAGCATACCCACCAGGCCCAATCTTCTGTAGGCGAAACCGTCACCGGCATTCGCGCCATTCGTTCCACGTTGGGGGAAACGGAAAAACGTATCAAACGCTTGGGGGACCGCTCCCAGGAGATTACCGGTATTGTCAACCTGATTAACACCATCGCCGAGCGCACCCATATTCTCGCCCTGAACGCCAGTATGCACGCCGCCTCCGCCGGTGAAGCGGGCAAGGGCTTTGCCGTGGTGGCCGAGGAAGTACAGCGGCTTGCGGAAAACGCGCGCGAAGCCACCTCTGACATTTCCGCCATGGTGAACAACATTCGGGTGGAAACCTCCGATACGGTGAACATTATGAACACCCTGATCACCCAGGTGGCCGAGGGTACCCGTTTGGCCGAAGACTCCGGCCAACGGATGCAGAATACCGAAAAAGCCACCCGCCAATTGGTGGACCACGTCAAATCCATTGCCACCAACTCCGTCGCTCAGGCCAGTAATGCCAACCGGGTGCGGGACCGGGCCCAGAGTATTACCGAATCCACCCAGAGCACGCACAGGGAGCTTGAGCAACAGGGCATTCAAGTCAATGAATTGAAAGCCTGTGCACGGACCCTGGTTGAGCGGGTAAGCGTCTTCCACCTGCCCGAGTTCCAGGCCGAGGCGCAGCAAGCGGTGAACAGCCTGAAGCGGCAGGCCGTGAACCAGGATCTTGCCAATCAGCCTAGCCAGAGCGCGTAACCATGATGAGCGAGCCAACGACACCGGCCCTGAACCGCGAACAGCAGGACATGCTCTCACTGCTGATTGTGGAGCTTCAGGAACAGCTGGATGCCTCCCTGGAGGACCCCGCGCCCGATTCGCCGGAAGCCATGGCCACCTGGCTCGAGCGTCGGGGGTCCGACTTGGAGAATCTGGAAAACGCCGCGCAGTTGATTGGCCTTGGCGCTTTGTCCGCGGTTTGTCACCACTTGCGAGAGAACCTGAAAGCGGTGAGCAATCAGCCAGACGGTGAGGAGGTTCTGATATTGGCCTCCAGCTCGCCCATGTACCTGCTCGGTTATGTACAGCAGCTGCATTCGGGAGAACCCGACCTCGAGGCAATCGAGGGCCTGCTGCAGTTTCTATCAGACCCGGCCTGGCCACTCCCCCCGCCCGACCTGGAGGGTTTGCAAAAAGCCTTGGCACAGCCGGAGTGGGAGCTGCACGAAGAGAGTAGCGCTCCTACGGGGCCCCCTCACCAGGCGGAAGCCTCGATGCTGACGCTGGCGCTCAGCGAAGATATCAATCCACGACTGTTCGAAGGGTTGATGTTGGAATTACCCGGGCAACTTGAGCAGTTTTCCGAGACGCTCTCACAGTTTACCCAAACCCGCTCGTTGGAGGCGCTTCAAAGGGCGCAGCGCATTACTCACACGGTTAAGGGCTCGGCCAACGTTGTCGGCATTACCGGCCTGGCCAACTGGATGCACTACAGCGAAGACCTGCTGGATTTGCTGGAAGAGATGACGCCGAAGGTACCCGCCGGTATTGACGACCTGTTGATGGAAGTCGCCGACACCGCCGCCAGCCTGCTCGACCACCTGCTGGACGCCACCGAGCCGGGCGAAGAGGCTGTGGAGGCCTTGCAGCACCTGCTCGATGGCTACCACCGACTAGCCGCCGGTGACCTGTCCGCCGCCCAAGACCGGCCAACCCCTGAGCAGCCAACGGCCGCAGAGCCGGAAACCACGGAGCAAGCCACAAGCACCGAGCGAAGCTCACCTGAACCCGAACGAGCGCCGGAGCCGACTCAAATTCGAGTCTCCGAAGACGGAATCAACCGGTTGCTCACCCTCTCCGGGGAGGCGAGTATTGGCAATCACCGTCTCACCACCCAAACCCACCAGGCGCGGCACGGCGTCATTCAACTGCAGCACTTGCAACACAAGCTCAATCAGTTGACCGAAGAGCTCGGCCAGGTCATTGAATTGAGAAACCTGTTTGCCAATCACGCCCTGGAGGATGATCAGTCACTGGACCCCTTGGAGCTGGACCGCTACAACGAGCTGCACAGCTTTTATCACCAGTTGCAGGAATACGCCGCCGATGCCAACGATCTGATTCTGGGCACAAAGAGCGAGCTGAGCTCATTGGATGACCTGCTTCAAACCCAGCAGCGCCATCAGAACGACGCTCAGCAGCAACTGCTCGAGATGCTCAGCGTGCCGGCCAGTCAGGTGGAGTCGCGTCTGCAGCGGTGCGTGCGCCAGGCCTGCCGGCTCACCGGCAAGCAGGTGGCGCTACACATTGAGGGCGGAAATACGCCGCTGGATCGCAACACCCTGCAACATCTGGCCGACCCCCTCATGCACCTGCTGCGCAACGCCGTGGACCACGGGATCGAGAGCGGCGAGGAAAGAGCCGCCCTGGAGAAGCCCGAGTCAGGCCAACTCCGGCTAAGCTTCCAGTCTGAAACTCAATCCACGGTGATCGAGTTGAGCGACGACGGCTCGGGGTTCGATCACGAGCGAATCCTCGAACGGGCCGAGGCGTTGGGGTTAACGCCACCAGAGGATGCCGGCACTCAGTGGCTGGAATCGCTTGTGTTTCTTCCGGGCTTTTCCACACGGGAAGCGGTCAGTCAAACCTCGGGCCGGGGCGTCGGCCTGGACGCGGTGGCCGAACAACTCAAAGCGTTGCAGGGGCAAATCAGCGTAGAGAGCGAACCGGGGCACGGCACCCGCTGGCGCCTGGTGATTCCCAACCGCCTTATTGCCGAACATCAGTTACTGGTGCAGGCCGGTGCCGACAAACTGTCGCTCAGCAGCCGGGGCGTGCAGCAGGTGGTCTTTATGGAACCTGACCAGTTGAGCAATAAAGGCGATGCGCTTTTTTACCGCTACGACAATCAGACGTTCAGAGTTTGGCACCTCTCCCAGGTGGCCCGCCTTCCAGGCACAGAAAGTGCCGACACTCGCCAGGCACAGGCGGTGCTAATGCTGCAGTCGAGCCAGGGGGAGGTTCAAGGCCTGTTAATTGACCGCATTTTGGCCAGCCGTGAGATGGTGGTCAAACCCTTGCCCGCGTTTTGCCCCGAACTGCCCGGGGTACTCGGAGCAACCATTCTCGGTGACGGTAAAGTCGCGCCCGTGCTGGACGCGGTCGCCCTGGTGGAGTCCGCCTCCCAGGCCGTGCACCGGCAAGCCGAGCCGCAGATGCCCAGCCTCTCTCAAGCCCGGCCGCTGGCGTTGATTGTCGATGACTCTCTGAGCACTCGCCGCTCATTGGTGGAGTTTGTAACAGAGCTGGGAATGGACGTTGTTACCGCAAGAGACGGCTTCGAAGCCATTGACCGCCTGCGGGATCGAACGCCCTCCCTGGTACTGGTGGATATGGAAATGCCCCGCATGAATGGCCTGGAGTTTACCGCTCACTTACGCGCCCAAGAGGCCCTGAAGGATATACCCGTCATCATGATCACTTCCCGAAATACCGAAAAACACCGGGAGCTGGCGCAAACGGCGGGAGTGGACCGCTACCTGAACAAGCCGTTCTCGGAAGTGGACCTTCTCAATAGCATCGAATCGAGCCTGCACTGATGAACGACAAGTCCGACCTCAGCCTGGCGCCCTCCCAACGCTCCGCCCCCTCACCGGATGATTGGCTACTGGTCGATGCGGTGGAACTGCTTTGGTTGCTTCCAAGGCGCGAAGCCGTCCACCTGGGCGAGTTCACCTGCGCGGAGGAGGCGCTGCCCGCCTGCGGGCAGGTACACCATAACCAACAGAGTTATCCGGCCGTTTACTGGAACCGAAAACTTCGGCTTTGCCTGCCCGAGGAAGGGGGCTGCCGCTCTGCGTTGATAGTACAAAGCCCCCTGGGGGCACTCGCCCTGGCCTGTCGCCGACTCATGCGACTGGAGCGGCCACCCCGGTTCTACAACCTACCCCAGTGCATGCAGGGCCGACATCACAACTTTGAGCAAGTGGCCGTTCTCAACGGCCGTGTGGCCGCCAAGGTCAATACCGACATGCTCCTGGAGCGCCTGCCCGAGGCACTGCGCCGAGATACTTATTCACAACATTCGTCACTGGGAGGCTGACCAATATGGATGCGACGGAACAAGAGACGAGCCGCCCGCTCAGCGCTTGGCTTTTAACGCTCTCGGACGGCAGCGAGATCGTTCTCGCCCAGGGCGAAGTGAAATACCTGGAACAGGTGACCCAGTTGGTCACGGTGCCCGGGCTGCCCGCCTACAGTTCCCAGGCGTTTCTCTGGCGGGACCAGTTTATTCCCCTACTTCAATTATCACACCTGCTAAGCGCTCGGCCGCTCACGCCCCCCAAGGCACCACTGGTGGCCATCGTGGCCTATCGCGCGGCTGAAGACGCCACCCAGGCTCTGCAATTGGGCGCTTTGCCGCTGGCGGGAAAGCCAGAGCTAATTCAAGTCATGCCCGAGCAGGCACGCCCACTGGAAAGCCTGAAGGAACGCTGGCCACACCTGAGCTGCGCGGCGCTCAGTTACCGGGAACAGCTTTACCCGGTACTTGACCTCACCCGCCTATTCAACTCTACGCCGCACGCGCTCATTACGCTTCACTAGCGGTCAACCACAGGAATGGGGGACTTCAAGTGAAGCAGCCCGTAGACGGCAAAGGCGACCGTCATTGAGGGCAGTAGCTCATACACATACTCGGTAATGACCGTGTAGTGCGAAATCAGGTACGCCACCACCCCGGCGATCATTATGGTAATGGACTGCGCTTCCGAAGGCAGACGATGAAAACGGTAAATCAATAATAACGGCGCAAACGCCGAGGCCAACAACCCCCAGGCCAGGATCACCAACTCAAACACACTATCATTCCCGTAAATAGCCAACACCAGCGCAATGCCGATGACCGTCATGGTGGCGAGTTTGGTTTGAATAAACGTCATGGGCCGCCCGGGGCGAACATCCCGCGATACCGCCGCGGAACAATTGATGACCAGTGAGTCCGCGGTGGACATGGTCGCGGCAAACAACCCCGCCAAAACCAGACCGGCAAGGATACTCGGCATTAACTCCACCGCCATGGTGGGCAGTGCCAGCTCACTGTCGAACTGCTCGGTATTGGTAATGATCAGCCGCGCCAGAAGACCGACGATAATCGTGGCCCCGTAGAAAAAAGTGAACCAGCCATAATAGTAAGCGCGAACCTGGTTCATCAGCTTGCCGTCGGTCAGGCTCATGTACCGCACCATGACGTGAGGCTGGCCCACCACCCCGAAACCGGCGAACAACCACCCCACCACAAATAAAGTGGCCGACCACACGGTGCTTCCCGGGGGGAACCAGCCCATAAAACCGGACTCCACCTGGTGCAATTCACTCACCATCTGATTCCACCCGCCGACACTCTCCATCGCCATCCACATCAGCATCGGCATGGCCACCACCATCACCATGGACTGTGCCGCGTCGGTCCAGATGGAAGCGCGAATCCCGCCGGCGAAACTGTAGATCAACACAACTATGGCGCCCAACCAGGCCCCCGTGGTGAGGTTCCAATCGAGCAGTACATGCAATGCCTTACTGCCGGCATTCAGCTGTGCCCCGGCGTAGGTGCCCAGGAACAAGAGAATCAAAAGCCCGGCGATACGACGCAGTTTTCGGTAATCCTGCCCCCACCAGTCGGTGACCAGCCCGCTGAAGGAGTCGAGCTTGCGGCGTGCGGTGGTGTCCCGAATGGGGCGCCACAACAACACAGAGCCAACAAAGTCCCCCAGTATCCAGCCCACCATGAGCCAGATGGAAGACAGGCCGTTCATGTAGGTGAAGCCGATCATGCCGGTAAACATATAGCCGCTGTTATTGGTGGCCACGGCCGAAAGGGCCACCAACCAGGGCTTAATACTCTGCCCCGCGGTCAGGTAGTCCGAAGTGGTGTGCTTGCTCGCCACCACCGACAAGGCACCGATCACCACAAACACCAACAGAAAGAACAGAAAACTGGCAATAATCATGAGCTCTCCCACAACTGAGACCGCATTCCACTACAGCCTAGCACACAGCCATCGGGCCCAGCCTGTATACTGCGCGCTGGTCGGCCACCCCAAGAAAGCACGAGGAGCGCCATGCGCGGTTACAGCCACAACCCGCCCGAGCCGGACCCGTCGGTACCGCGCCTGCGTCTGCGCCAGGTATGGGGCTACATTTGGCCCTATCTCTGGGCGTACAAAGCGCGGGTCATTATTGCCTTACTGGCGCTGCTGGCGGCCAAGGGGGCCTCGCTGACGATGCCCTGGGCGCTCAAGCACATTATCGATGGCGTGGACCGAAGCCTGCAGCCTGAAGTGGTTCTGCCGGTGGCTTTTTTGCTTTTTTACGGTTTTCTGCGCTTTGGCAGTGTGTTCTTTGGAGAGCTGCGAGACGCGCTGTTCAGCCGGGTGACCGAGCGGGCCATGCGCCGCATCGGCTTGAGGGTTTTTGAGCACCTTCACCAACTGGAACTCAACTTCCACCTAAGCCGACAGACCGGGGGCATCAGCCGGGATATCGAGCGGGGCACCACCGCCATCAGCTTTCTGATGCGCTTCCTGATGTTCAACATTGTGCCGACCCTGTTTGAAATCATTATGGTCGCGGTCATTTTTACCCTGGCCTTTTCGCCCTGGTATGCGTTGATCATTCTGGTGGCGGTGTCGATCTATATCGGCTTTACCGTATTCACTACCGAGTGGCGAACCCGCTTCGTCCGGGAAGCCAACCAGGCGGACTCCTCCACCAATACCCGCGCGGTGGACAGCCTGCTCAATTATGAAACCGTCAAATACTTTAACAATGAGCGCTTCGAGGCCAACACCTACGACGAGTTTCTGGCCCAGTGGGAGCGCGCCAAGCTTAAGAACCGCTTATCCCTTCTGGCATTGAACTCGGGCCAGGCACTGATTATCGCCATGGCGATTACCGGCATGATGTTCATGGCCACCCAATCGGTCATCAACCGGGAAATGACTCTGGGGGACCTGGCCATGGTGAACGCCTACATGATCCAGCTGTTCATTCCGCTCAACTTTTTGGGGTTTGTCTACCGGGAAATGCGCCGCGCCCTGACAGACCTGGAAAATATGCTGGGCCTGCTACAACGGGCCCCGCGCATTACGGACCGGGAGGGCGCCGCCCCCCTGGTCATCGAGAACGGCGACATCAACTTTCGCCATGTGCACTTTGGTTATCACCAAGATCGGCCTATTTTAAAAGACTTGTCCTTTTGCGTGAGCGCCGGTCAAAGAGTGGCTATTGTCGGCGCCTCGGGTGCGGGGAAAAGCACCATCGCACGCCTGCTCTATCGCTTTTATGACGTCGATGATGGCGTCATTGAAATCGACGGCCAAGATATTCGCTCGGTGACACTGGAAAGCCTAAGGAAAGCCATTGCGGTGGTTCCCCAGGATACCGTGCTGTTTAACACCAGCATTCGGGAGAACATTGCCTACGGCAACCCCGAGGCGTCGAGTGAAGCCATCGAGCGGGCCATCCGCATGGCGCACCTGGATGCCTTCATCGCCAGCCTGCCCAGCGGCGATGGCACGGTTGTGGGGGAGCGCGGGCTCAAAGTCTCGGGCGGAGAGAAGCAGCGAATTGCCATTGCCCGGGTGCTGTTGAAAGGCGCACCGATTCTGATATTCGACGAAGCCACCTCGGCCCTGGACTCCCGGGCAGAGGCCGCAATTCTCAGTGCGATACGGGAGGTTTCCGCCGGGCACACCAGTTTGGTGATTGCCCACCGCCTGTCCACAATCATTGACGCTGACAACATTCTGGTGGTGGATAACGGCAAGCTGGTGGAGCAAGGCCGCCACCACCAGCTTTTGCAACAAGACGGTCGCTACGCCCGCTTGTGGGCGCAGCAACAGTCGGGGGAGGTTTAGGGAACGGTAACCGAGGTAGTTTGCTCGTCCCAGCGGGTGCCATCGTACACGTTCAGCGTTACTTCATAGGTGCCCGGTTCATCCACCCGGAAGAAGGCGCTGGGGAGCACGGAGGTGGTGATAGCCTCCGTTCCGCCCTGAACCTGCCACTCAAACTTCAGTACATCCCCATCCTCACCGTAGTCGGATGCCGGATGGCATGTGAAGCTCAGCTCGTCGGAGGCCTCACAGGAGAAGTCCGCCGAGGGTGCCAGGTCCGATCCCATGGCGACCGACACGGTTTTATCGTCCACAAAGAAAACACCGGTGGTAGACAAAGTCACTTCGTAGACCCCCGGCTCAGCATAAGTATGAGAGGTCACGGGATCATTGGAGTCGCTTCCATCGCCGAAGTCCCACCGAAGGAAATTGGTTCTGGTGGAATAGCCCGCGTTGACGTAGAGGGTGAGTCCACGCTTGCGAAACAGCGGACGAGGTGTACCCGCGAAATCGAGATGACCTTCGAACGAGACGCCCGATGCCTGCGAGGTATCACCCAACTCGCCGTCATATACCGTGAGGACCTTATTGAGAACCTCGCTTTGAAATGAGCTGCTGGAATTGCTATAACGGCTTGAGCTTGAGCTACTGGAGCTTCCTACCGTATAGAAGCTGCTATAACTGTAGGAGCTGCTTGAACTGGAATTTCCAAAGACGCTCGAGGCGCTTGAGCTGGAGATAACGCTTGGGCGGCTGGAGCTAGAGAACTCCCGTCGAATAGACGCAGAAGATGATGACGCACGCGCTGAAGAGGCGGCGAATGCCGAATTGGCCGTGTACATCGTTTTAGTGATTTCATCGCCATCCGGATCCATGGATAAATCCGTGTTCATCCACACTTCACCGGGGCTGTGGTCTGCCGCTATCATGGCCACGGGCGCGTGGTTCCCCTCCTCCTGCCATTGCCCCGCTTCCACTTGAACGGTTTTCCGGTGAGTACCGCTGTCGGAGGTCACCTCAACTATGATGGTATAAGTGCCTTCGAAAAAGTAAGTGTGCCACGCTTCATGGGCGCCCTTGACGCTATGGCCATCGCCCCAGGAAATCGTCACCGACTCGGGGTTGGGCACGCCCTCTATAAAACCGAGCGCCTCGACGAATACTGTTTGCCCATTCATGGTGGCCCGCAACTCGGTATGCGGGTCCTGCCCGACGGCAAAACAACGCGGTTGCTCATCAGAGTCGCCGGTACGCGAACCTTGAAGGCCAAACCCGACTACTTGCTCGCTGGCAATAAAGTCATTCCAGGGCTTGCCTGTGGCCCGATACTCCGGTGCCTCCCCACTGATGTCGGCGCCCCAGGCATGATTAATGGTGTACCCCTCGGGCATTTCAATGATTACTTCCCAACCGTCTACCGGCTCAATGCCGGTATTGGCAACTTCAAACGAATAAACAAAGCCGCTGCTCCAGACGCTTTCGCTGGCCACTTCGCAGTTAAACGAGCGACCGGGTGCGTAAGAGGACGCGGAAGACTGAGTGCTGCTAGCGGAAGAGGAGGACATAGGGGGGAGAGGTGACTCTGCCAAGACCTGATGACTCAGAACGAGACCACTGAGCAGAACAGAGGCGGCGAACGTCACGCTGCCCCGGAAGAATTGATAGGGTGTCATAGTAAACTCCTTGTGCGAGGGAAAGGTGCCACGCCCGGTTGCGAACGTGGCATGCCTCTTAGCAGGATTAATCCTCGGCCGAGGCCGGTATCGTCAACGTCCAGGTGTGCTGGTCATCCGCTTCACCATCACTGACGTGCAACGTTATCTCGTAGGTGCCCGGCACCTCAAACTGGTGACGAACCCCGGCGGTGGTAGAGGTGCGAACCAGCTCGGTACCGTCCCCCAAATCCCACTCGTATTTCAATACATCGCCGTCGGCATCGTAAAGCTGGTCTGGAGTGCACGAGACCCAGCCCCCGTTTTGCGCTCCAGTATCTGAGCAACTGAATTCTGCCGAGGGAGCGGTATTCTCGGCGCCTCCCATTCGTACATCGACAGAAATAAGGTCGCTGAAACCGCTGCCCGTGGTACTCAGCCTAACTTCGTATACCCCGGGTTCATCGTAGGTATGGCTGGTCACGGTTTCCTCGGACATAGTCCCATCCCCGAAGAACCAACGCAGGGAGGTGGTCTGCCTGGAATCGCTAGCATCCACGTACAGGGTCAGACCCCGCTTGCGAAAGAGGGGGCGGGGATCACCGGGAAAATCAATATAGCCGTTTACGGCTTGGCCCGCCTTCTGTGTGGTATCACCCAGTTCGCCGTCGGTTACCGTCAGAACATCATTGAAAGAGCCCAGGGAGAACGAACTGCTTGAGCTACTGTGGCCCGAGGAGTGCGCGACTGACGACGACGAGGCGCTAGCGCTCGGACGGGGGTAAGCAAACGCTGAATTCACGGAATACTGCTCAAAAGTCAGCGGGTCGCCATCTATGTCGCCAGACAGGGACTTGTCCGCACTGACGGCACGATACGAGTATCTCGCCGCCAAAACCGCCACCGGCGCATGGTTGCCGTCGGCCTCCCATTGGCCGGCTTCTACCTCAAGCGTTTTGCTTTCCGTGCCTGAGGCGGTCTCTACCGAGACGCTTACCTCGTAGGTGCCGGGAAAAAAGTACGTATGCCAGGCTTCATGGGCACCGTTCACTGAATGGCCATCACCCCAATTAATGGTCACCGCCTCTGGCGCGGAAAGGCTCTCAATATAGCCGAGCGCATCCACAAACACCGTGGGGCCGTGCACGCTGGAGTGAATCTCATCCTGCGGCTCCGGGCGGTCGGCGAAACACACAGGCTCGGAATCAAAACTTCCCGCGAGTGAGCCCTGAATACCAAAGTACGCGCTTTGCCCCGCGCCGATAACGCGGCTCCAAGGTTTGTGCGTCGCCTGATACTCCGGGCCGGCGCCGTTAATCTCCTCTCCCCGGCTAATCTCCGCGCCCCAGCTATTGGTGATGGCATGCTCATGTGACAGCGCAACGGTCACTTCCCAGCCATCTACCGGTGTGTTGCCGGTATTAGTCACGGCAAATGAATAGACAAAACCAGTGCTCCAGACGCTTTCACTGGTGACTTCACATTGAAGCGAACCCTCTCTTGGCTCAGAGGACACGGAAGACTGCGTACTGCTCGAGGAAGCAGACGACAAAGAACTGGCAAGGGGGGACTCCGCCAACACCTGATGACTCAGGAAAAGACCGCTGACTAGAAAAGAGGCGGCGAACGTCACGCCCCCCCGGAAGAAACGAAAGGGTGTCATAGTAAACTCCTTGTGTGACTTATTATTGAGCTGGTACTGACCGATACTACATCCAGCGACCTGCTTAGCTTAGCAAAAACATGCGCTGTTGCAGGAAATAAGTCGCAAACAAAAAGTATAGCGCCAAGAAAACGTTTAAAACGCCAAACCCGCCTGCAATGCGACGCCCCATTCATCTTCGCCCGCGCTTCTCGCCACGCCAATGTCCAGGTGGGCCGTTCGCCCACCGAAACCCAGACCAATGGAGGGTAGCGTGGTCGCATCAATCAGGTTGTGTCGAAGGCCAGCTCGCAACGCGGTATTTCGCCAAAGGAACCATTCGGCACCAACAGCCACAAATTGCTTATCGGGATCAAACCCCAAAGGTTCGTTACGCGTCAGGTCCATATCGATACTGATCCGCAGGGGCTCGGTTCGATAACCGAGCCCTATACGGGCAATTGGGCGCTGCTTTATACGATCTCCGCGTACCGTGTCATAGTTTTGGTCCAACAGGTTACGCACCACCACCCCCCACTGCCAGCGGCCAGACAAATCGTGAACCATTCCCAAGTCCATATTGAAACGGGTGGAGCGGACCTGGTAAAGCTCCTGGTTATACGCACTGAAATCAAACTCATCAACACGCTGTTCAAAGTGAATGGTGGTAAACGTCACTTCTTTAAAAGAGAGACCGACGTGAATGCGGTCATCTTCGGCAACGCCAAAGCTACGAGCCACACTGATCGCCTCCTCGGCCACATCGGCCCCCTGGGTTTCGATCGTTGAGAAAAACTCATCGGGGATAGGCTCGCGCAGGTAGTCCTCTACATTCAGGTCTTCGATTTGGTCCGTTCGGGCATCGTCGTACAGCGCCTTAAAATCCACGTACTCATCCAACGCCAGGGCCGCCAACCAAAACGGCCTAGCCTGGCCGAACACCTCCTCCAGCGTAAAACTCTCCAGATCGACTGCTGCCCCTTCCAGGTCACGCAGAGCCGCAGCCGCGTCATATAAGTCAGCCACACGATCCACGGTATCGGTCACTCGGCGGATATTGGCGTTGTCCCGCTCAGAAACGTGAACCACACTACCCAGCACCAAAAATTGACGGTGGTAGCCACCAATGGCCCACCGCCCCGTGGGATAACCGAACGACACGCCATAAGACGCACTCGCTCGCAGAGGCTTATTCGAAAGGTGGTTGATATCGCCCTGCACCTCCCGGACCCGGAGGGCAGTCTGGCGCAACTCTTCCGCCAGCTCGGATTCGTCCCCACCCCAGTTCAACTCGACATCAATGAGCGAGTCCAGCGCCGCATCATCGTAGCGCGCCGAAAAGTCTTCGGCCGACTGCAGAAAGTTATCCCTATCCAGA
The DNA here is from genome assembly GCF_039822625.1 of Marinimicrobium locisalis. Taxonomy (NCBI): domain Bacteria; kingdom Pseudomonadati; phylum Pseudomonadota; class Gammaproteobacteria; order Cellvibrionales; family Cellvibrionaceae; genus Marinimicrobium; species Marinimicrobium locisalis. The sequence goes on along the minus strand of NZ_JBDLLG010000021.1, from coordinate 18,353 downwards.
AGGCGGGCACCCACGTACGTGTGGGCGTGCAAGCGCGAATGGCGCCGGGCGTCATGGTTAATCAATAAAGCGGGATTAAATAGGCTCGCATTGTGGGCGCGTGCGGTAACAACGCCCGTTCCTGCCATTGACAGGGAGCGAGCATCATAAGAAAGAAACGAGATAGGTAGGGCCGGCGCAGAAACACCCGCCAACAGAGCGCCAACGATCGCCATCGCAACCGACCGACGTCGCCCACAGCACAACGGTATACAGGACATGGGGTCCTCGCAGTCCAGATTTCATCACACGTCGCTAGCTTAACAGAGTTGGCCGACCACCATTGGCTCTGGGGCGCTTTACGTTATTGAGACGCGCTCTCTCTCGCTTCTTTGTATGATTCAACCGCTTTTTTATGTGCCTCGAACGCCGCTTCCCGGTCTTCAAACTCGAAGAGATGGCGAATAGTGCAGTGGTCACCGCTGGTATGCATCTTGTGCATGCCACCGCCGCATACTTCGGTGAAGCGCTCCTCGAACGCGGCGCGCGGAGAGGTACCCACATCATTGCAGCCGGGGAGCAACGTCGCCAGGTAGTAGTTGCGGCGTCCATCAATAGAGACCACATCGTGGTCCAGAACCCCATAGCCGCGAATATCATCCTCACGGACGCAGGCCCGGCCGTTCTGCCCCGTCGTCTCTTTCAGAACCTGATTAAACGAGGGGGTATCGCCGCCGGTTGTGCTGCAACCGGCGAGCAGGGCTACGGCCAAGCCGCCCATCAAACCCAATGTTGCTTTTTGCATGACGTCACCTCTGTATTTGGCTCAATTGTGAGTGTCAATTTAGAAGACAGCGCTTGTGGCGGCAAGTTCGGATTTGGAAGCGTAGCGCCCAATGGCTCGGCACTAGTGAAGCCCTCTATAAGAGAGCCTTCGGCTCCCTTTTGGGGCTCGCCCGCTGGCGGCCACTCCCCCAGGGACCCCGGGCCAGCCGTCGCCTTAGCGCAATGAATTTTGCGTCAAAAACAGTTGACCTTTCAAATGATAATATCTATCATTTGCGCCTGATATTTCATTTGCATACAGGAGCCTTTCGTGTCAAATACCCGTCCTTCCCTGCTCGCCCTAGCCATCACCGCCTCGACAGCGGCTTCCGGGGCGCTCGCTCAAGAGCCGGCAGCGGCCATTGAGGAAATGCACGTTACCGGTCAAATGTCTCGCTACTCGGCGCTTAAGTCCGACACCCCTATTATGGAAACCGCCCGTTCCGTTTCCATTGAAAGCGAGTTCGATATCATCGAGAAAGGGGCACTGGCCCTGGATGACACTTTTACCTACTCTTCCGGGGTAACCGGGAAGACCTACGGCTATGCCACACGGGGCGATTGGCTCAAAGTCCGGGGGCTGAACGTCCCTCTCTATCAGGACAGCCTGCAATCCCTTTTCGGCAACTACAACAACACCCGTCCGGATGTGTACACACTGGAGCAGGTGGAGATTCTCAAGGGCCCCGCGTCGGTCCTCTACGGCCAGGGCTCGCCCGGTGGCATCGTCAATATCGTCTCCAAGTTGCCCAAGGCCGATGCGGCGCACGAGGTCGTGGCGGAGTTGGGTAACTTCGAGCGCAAGCAACTGGCCTTCGACAGTACCGGCCGGGTCGGTGGCAGTGACGAATGGCTCTACCGCGTGGTGGGCGTGCACCGGGACTCAAACACTCAGGTGGACTTCGTGGAAGACAATACCACTGTAATTGCTCCCTCGGTCACCTGGCGCCCCAACGCCAGCACCGACCTGACACTGCTGGTCAACCACACGAAAACCGAAAGCGACACCGGCGCCCAGTTCCTGCCACGGTACGGCACCCTCGACCCCGCACCCAACGGTGAGTTTATCGAGAACAGCACCTATACCGGCGAGCCGGACTACAACCGCTACGATACGGAAACCACGTCGGTCACCTTCCTGGCGAACCATCAGATCAACAACATCTGGAGCCTGGAAGTCACCTCCCGCTACAGCGATGCCCAGGCCGACTACCAGCAGGCGTGGACGGCGTTTATCGGGGGCGATCGCTACGTGTACAACGACGATGACAGTCTCTATAAGGACGGGCTGCTCCCGAGAACCTTTTACCGCAATGATGCCACCTCCGAGCAGCTCGCCATCGACACGCGCCTTCGTGCGCAGTTCTCCACCGGCGCGCTCTACCATGAAGTGCTAATCGGTGCCCAGTATCAGGATGTCACCCTCGGCGAAGCGGGCTACTATAAGGGCGCTTTGGGCTACGTCGTCGATGAAGAGACCAAGCGGGGAGGCCCTGACGATAATTTTGGCGATGCCTACTGGCTCAATGTATTCGACCCGGTGTATGGCAAGGTGCCCCCGGCCGACTACCTCAACAGCCTATACAGCGAGAGCCCGGAGAACACCACTGAGGACTTGGGGCTCTACATCAATGACCAAATCAGCGTCGGCAACTGGCGCGTGACCGCGGGGCTTCGTGTCGATGATACCGAGACCGACACCGGGGCCGCGCGCCAACAGGACGATGCGGTCAGCGGCGCACTGGGTGTGCTCTACCAATTCGACAACGGCCTGTCGCCCTACGCGAGCTACGCCGAATCCTTCGAGCCGGTTATCGGCAATGACGGTCGCGGCGAGGGCGAGGGCGAGGGCGAGGGCGACCCACTCGACCCCGAGGAAGGCGAGCAGCTGGAAGTGGGTGTGAAGTACCAACCCAATACCCTGCCGGCGATGGTGACCCTGGCCTACTTTGACATCACCCAAAGCAACTTGAAGGACCCAGCATCACCCGTGGGTGAGTACTGGCAACAAGGGGAAGCGACCGTGGATGGCGTGGAACTGGAAGCGGTGGCCACGCTGGGTGACTTTTCCGTGGAGCTTAATGCCAGCCGTCTGAACACCGAATCCGCCGGTGGCAATCGCCTGGCAAGCGTTCCCGAAAGCCAAGCTTCCACCTGGATTACCTGGCGCCCCGCCGGCTCCCAAGGCTTTAAGTTAGGTGGCGGCCTGCGTTATATGGGCGAGAGCTGGGGCGGAGCGGACAGTGTTCGCACGCCCTCCTACACCCTGGGCGACCTGATGATTGGCTACCAGGCCGGTCAGTGGGACTTCACGGTGAACGCCCGCAATCTGGCCGACAAGGAATTCCAGGCCACCTGTCTCGCCCGTGGTGACTGCTTCCCCGGGGAAGCGCGCACCTTGGTCGGGCGCGTTCGCTACCAGTTCTAAGAGCGTCGCTCCACCGTGGTGGAGGCGCCCCCTTTTGCGGGCGCCTCTGCCCGCCAGGGTTTACCCTCGCAGCGATCATAATTGGCACAGCTGGGCAAACATCCCCGGCAAGGCAGGCGAGGTGACGCTGTGGCTTGGGTGTTCTTGGGGTCTTGGGACATGGGCGCTCCGGCTCGTTAAAGGGCGTTTACATCTCTGAGTACGAAGCGCACCTCAAACTGGACCATTGCTGAATGAATGGCGTCTTATGGAGGAGGACAGCCACGTGACAACGATCCGTGAATGGATGGCAATAACCGGCTGGCTCGACTCCAGCGTGAGCCCCGAAGGAGCTATTTGATGTATAGCGATTTCTGTCGCGGTTCAAACTTGACACTAACCTGCCTCTTTCAAGGACTCTGTAATGACTTCAGGGTGCCTAAAAGCAATTTGGATGAGGGCTTGGGCGGCACCTGAAGGCTTTCGACGCCCTTGCTCCCACTCCTGAAGAGTGCGAGGAGATATATGCAGCGCTTGCGCAAACTGTGATTGGGAAAGCCCAGTTTTAATACGAGCCGCCGCTACTTCATTGGGCGAAACCTCCGTTGTCCGCGCTGCTTTTCCAGACTTCATTTCATTCACGGACTGTAGAAGCTTTTTGCCTAGCTCTTCCCCGGTCATGGTATGTTGTTTAGCCATTTTCAATTACCTCTCGGATTGATTTCAGCAAGTGAGCTGGGATATTACCGCGAACACTCTTTGCATAAATCACCAGCAACCACAATTCACCGCTTTCTAGACGAGTGAAGTAAATAATTCGTACACCGCCACTTTTGCCAGTGCCTTGCCGACGCCAACGCACCTTCCGACAGCCACCGCTGCCAGGAATGACATCGCCCGCCTCAGGGTTTGCAGCCAGCCAAGCGCAAAATGCGCCCCGGTCTTCCTCAGACCACAGCTTTTTGGCGTCTTCCGTAAAGGTGGGGGTTTCTATAACGGTGTACATAAGCCAAATCTACGTCATTGACGTATAGTCGTCAAGGGCGCCGAGCCAGGCTAACGCCTTGAGTAAGGCGTCGGTGCGCAGCGGATACGAAGCAAACGGGCCCGCAGAGAATCTAACAGTTCATGGGGTGCGATGTTACGCGCCACCTGCAGGACCTTTTCGCTCCAGGCGCTCAATCATTCGCCGGAAACGCTGTTCGCTGACGACTCGAACACCAAGCTTACGGGCCTTAAGCGATTTGCTTGAGCCGGTCTCGCCGAAAGGCACCACCAGGTAATCCGTCTTACCGGATACCGTGCCGGTTACGTTCAGGACCGCTTTGGCGGCGCGCTTCTTCCATTCCGCACGTGGCACGGACATTTCACCCGTAAAGACAACCCGCGCCCCTGGTTTGAGCCGATAGTCCTCATTGGTGAGGTCCAGACCAATCGGGTTCTCGCGGGCTTCGGTCACCTCGTCCGGGCTCAGTTGCAGGGCATTGCCCACCAGCTCCAGGTCGTACTGCTCATGGGCAGATATCGAACCACTACGCCACATGCTCCCAGAAAGTCCCCTAAGGAAGGTTCGATGTACCTCGTGCACTTGATCCCGGCTCAGTCCCAGCTCGGATCGCAACTCCGCCAGCGCATGCTGTTGCTCAGCGGAAATCTCGCGGTCCTCCAGTACCCACTCCACTGCCGCCAGATAGCGTGACTCAGCAGTCTCCCGATCCAGCGAAAAGCTTTCCACCACCGGGACGCTTTCGTCCCCAGGCTGGGGTGTTTCACCTGCCGGCACGTTTGCCCCACTATCACGTAGTGGCAGGATCGGCCGCTGGATCGGCTGATGCTCTATCACCTCTAAGTGAGGCCACCGCCCTATCGACTGCAGGTGGGCTTCCACTTCTCGCTGTACTGAATCCGCCGGAAAGCCGATCAAGGCGCGGGCCAGCTCAGCCGTTGCTCGGGCATCGGCCAGAGCATGGTGCGCGCCCTCCATGCGAATACTGAGCGCTTGGCAACAAGCATCCAACCCGTAAGGCCGAAAACCCGACGCCCGAGCCATGTTCGCCGTACAGATCTGTGGCAATGTCGGCAAAGGTATGTTCAGGCGAGCAAATTCTGCCGCCAACATCCCCAAATCATAGCTGGCGTTATGGGCGATCACCGCCCGCCCGGTCAGAAGACTCAGGACATGCCCGGCAAAATCAGAGAACCTCGGCACGCCCACTACATCCCGTGGATATATCTGATGCACCCGCACCGCAAGGCCGTGCCCTGTATCCCGCTCCGGGTTAATCAGTGAGCACCACTCCCACTCCTGCTCACCGCGCTCATTCAGCCCGATAATGGCCAGCTCGATGATCCGGTCCGTTTTGGGACTGAGGCCCGTTGTCTCTGTGTCGATGACAGCGTACATGGCAATGTGGCTCCTTCTGTGGCCTAAATCCGCCTGGCAAGAAACGCCTGCAGGCCCGGAAGATCCGTGTTCTGGTCAACGAGCGCGGCACGCGTGAATTCATCCGGTAGCATGGGTTTGAAAGGCGAGAAGAAGAAGGGTTTCTGCGTCCGATTAAGCACATCCATGCAATGATCCATGTCCCTGTCCTCGGCTAGCCTCTCAAAGGTTTCGCGCAACATCTGCCGAAATTCATCGGGATCATCCGGGCCCTTTTTGATCTCAAGCCCCGCATAGTTGCCGGAAACCACCGTCCCCTGACTTTCAATGAGTTTGCCGAGTGTCCGGTTCAGGGTATCGCCAGCAAAGGTCCGCAGAATAGCTCTGCCTCCTCCGCTGATATGACATTCAATGGCCTCCGGCGACCAACCTCCGCCCGGTGGGCTCTCGTGACACAGAGTTTCCATGCGCCGCCGGGCAGATTCATCCAAAAAGTCGGGTAATGACCGGTAACCGTAGAGAAACTCTCCCACGCGTTGGCTGGTCTCCAAAGGCACATCCGGGCCACCGAAAGACTCCCAGTGGGGCACTGTGCCGTCCTTAGCTCGTGACGCCTTGATGACATGGTGTTCAAGATCCACGTCCCAGGCCTTCCACAACCGTCCGGCGAGAATAAAGTAAAAGGGAACCTCGAGGCTTTCCACAAAGCTGGTATCGAGCGTCCCGACTTGGGTACGCCCCTCTAAGACTTCGTAGAGCGGGGCCGTGCTGAACACCGCAAACAGGTTTCTCCAGCTGCCTGTCAGATAGCGCTTTTCGGCCGCCAAGCCAGGCACAAGTACACCGTCCGCTTCCCGCAGATAGTCTTCTTGCTGCATGTGGGCAATCAGCCGATCATACTCGGCCCGCTCAATTCCAGAGAATGCATACCCACCGGAGAGGATCTCCCATGCCTTGTTTGCGGAGACTCCGTGATACTGCAGGGAGACACAGAGCACCTGGTGGGCCAATAGGTGGAATGCCCGGCGGCGCAGACGCAGTGACTCTGAATCGTGCTCTACCCCCAGCGATACCGTCGCGGTCAGTAAAAGCAGCTCGTCTTCATCCTGAGTCAGGCCCCGGAAATGTCTGGGCTTGCCGGGTCGGCGTCCGGTACGCCCAACGCGCTGCAAAAAGGCGCTGGGGCTGGCCAGAGCGCCAAGCTGGATGATCCGGTCCAGCTCGCCGATGTCGATGCCGAGCTCAAGGGTCGAGGTACTGATAATAGCCTCGATGCCTTGTTCTCCGGCCTGTTGAATTTGGCTTTCCGCTTCCTCGCGAAAGAACTTGCTGATATTTGAGTGGTGGGTGCGAACTTTGATGCGGTCACCGCTGAATTGCTGAACGGCCTTGGCAATGTCCTCCGCTTTGGAGCGGGACCGAACGAAAGTGATGCCCCGGTTCCCCTTTAGCTCGCCCACCAGTGAGCGGAGTAATCGCATGGCGGCGCGATCTGCAATGGGTGTCGAGTCTGTGTCCTCACGGGCATCGAAATACTGGACCTGAAAATCGTTCTTTTGCTTGTGGGTGGTCGCCACCTGAATTCGGCGCGCCGGCTTTCGATGTCCGGTGAGCCAGCGACACATGGCATCAGGATTGCCAATCGTCGCACTGAGCGCGATCCGCTGTAAACTTCGTCCTACACCGCCCTCAAGACGGTCCAAAAGCGCAATCAAGTGACCGCCCCGGTCTCCGCCGGCAAAGTTGTGAGCTTCGTCGATAATAACCGTATCCAGTGCATGAAAGAAGCGATGCCAGCCGGGCTTGCGCAGCAGAATGGCTTCAATGGACTCCGGTGTCGTCAGCAAAAGCTGGGGTGGTGCCTTGAGGCTCTCCACCTTTTTCGACTGGCTGACATCCCCATGCCACTTGAAGGCATGCAAGGCGCAACACGTTGCGTAATCTTCCCCCCGGGTCTCAAGATTATTGAGCAATGCCCGCAACGGAGCGATGTAGAGCACCTGCACGGAATCAGATGGGTTCTCGGCGGCGCGGGTCAGGGTGGGGAACAGAACAGCCTCGGTTTTACCTCCAGCCGTTGGAGCCTCCAGTACACAGCTATCTCCCGCCAGGATTGGATCCATGGCCGCTTCCTGAATGGGCCGCAGGCCCGGCCAGCCCTGCTCCTTGATCCAGCGTTGCAGTCCCGGGTGAAGTCGTTCCAATCGGCTCATGGCCGGCCTCCTAGTTGGCTACCAGCCTCATCAGCTCTTCATTGGCCTGGGGGTCCTGCTGCGGATCGGCAAAGCACTCCTGTGGGGCAATCTGAGGATTCTCTTCGCAAATATCGAGCACATGGACAAGTTGTCTCAGGAAGGGGCGCGGTAGCCGGTCGATACATTCACCACCAAAATCCGTCCACCGGCTCACCAGTGCCCGCAAGTCTTCGTCATTGAAGCGCTCATCCGCCGGCCAGTTATAGGCCCGGGCGTGGATACTGCGGGCACGTCCGGCAAGCTCAAGCAATCGTTCTTCGTTAAGCCCTTCCAGGTAAATGACAGGCTGGCGAACGCTCTGGAAGTTTTCGGTTAACTCCGGTGCGCAGACCCGGTGATACAGCGCTTCGTAGCTGGCCAGACCATAGCGTCGGTCATCGAAGAATGTATCGGTTCCGGTTGACACGAGCAGACAGCGAGGCAAACGATTCTCGCCCACCTCATCAATCAGTGCCCGCAGGGTTTCATAGGATTTATCCCGGGTGCCTTTGTGCGGCCGTCGCCGAACCAGTTCCAATTCATCGATCAGGATTACCAGGCCGCGAAGATGCGTTGCCTCAATAATCTCCAGCAGGGCTCGGAGCCTTGGCAACACCTGGTCCGACTCCAGATTGCCCTTCACACCAATCTGCTTTAATGCCGCATTTGGCAGGCTTCGGTCGCCGCGCAACCACGCCCGGGCGTGCATGGCTTTTTCTTCGTCCCCCACCAGTCGCGCCTCGTAGAAGGCGCCGAGAGCCGGGGCGAAGCCCGGGTCGTGGGACGCAAGCTGGGAGAGCTGGTCCTGGATTCGTTTGCGTACCCGCTCGATCAATTGCTTACGATCCGACGGCCGGCGAGAAGATAAGCCCTCCACCTGTTCGGTGCGTTGCTGCATGGTCAGAAGCCAGGCTTCGAGAACGTCCGACAAACTGCTGGCGCCGCGCTTTTCCGGCACACGCAGGCCGTCCATCAAACCCTGGTAAAACTCCGACAGATCCGCCAAGGACATTTCGGCACTAACGCGGACCGTAGCCACGGCAAACCCGGCATTCAGAGCCGCATCCCGCAACCAGGCCATCATGAAAGACTTCCCGGACCCGTAAGCACCGCGTATAAACTTGAATGCGCTGCGCCCAGTGGCAATATGCTCAAGCTGATCCAGCATGTGCATGCGCGCCTCCTCCTGGCCCACAAACATCATATCCAGATGCCGTTCTGGAACTACGCCCTGGCGCAAGGCATCCACAATATCACGGGCTGCCCACCGATCCAGCTGATGCTGGTCACCGTCCGGGTCATCGACCCACTCATAGATATTGGCGGCGCCGGTGCTCCGAATACGAATTGGCGCCCGAGCCTCGTCGGAAAGCTTACGCAGCATATCCGCCATATGAGCCTTGGGCAGCATCCAGCCCAAGCCGTGCCGCAAAGCCAGGCGCTCCACATCTCGCTCATTGAGCGAACGCGCCTCCCGCGCCAGGGATAGCATGACCTGTTCGTCTTCGCCCAAGGCTGGGTAAAGACGTTGAATAGAGTCCAGGCCCGGCACCTCCGGTGCCGACCCGGACTCCTCCTCTCCGGGTTCGGGCCCGGCTTGTTCGAGGGCTTGGGAATCCTCCACCGCCGCTGTCGGCGCCACTGATTCTTCAACCAGCTCCGCCGGCTTTCCGGTGGGTTCACCGCACAAGCGCTCAATAAGATCATCCTTTAGGCCGGACACTGCCAGCCCAAGCTTGCGACACACACGAGATAGATCCCGGCGGCGAAGTTGCCCGAACAAGGTGCTTTCCGCATACCGGCTATCCACAAGGCGCTGGACGCGCTCGTTCTTTGACCCGGAACGGGGCAGTCTCAGAGAAGCCAGGATCTCGTAAAGTTGGTTACCGGAAAAGCGAGAGAGCAAATCGAACAACTGATTGGGGCTGAGTTGCCGGGGCGGCTCCTGCGCAATCTTCTCAGCCTCCTCGGCTTCGTCCTTCTCTTCAGACGGCTTGGGGTTATCGAAGGCAGCAATTACCTGTGAGATGAGTTCCGCCTTCGGGAGCGATACCTTGAGGTCGCAATCCCGGGCCAGCGCCTTCAGACCGGATATCCCCATTTGCCCCAGGGCGGCGCTGGGCGACACCAGACCAGCTACCGTGCGCTCTACGCGCTCTTCTTTCGAGCCGCTCAGCGGAAGTCCGCTGACATTCAGAATATCGCGAAGCTGCCGGCCGGTGAGCTCCATCAGCAAACGCCGGTAGTCGGCGTCATGCAATTCCATCCCCCAATAGCGCCGAACCTGAATCCGCACCTCATCAGGCAGGATATAATGATCTCCAGTGGCCAGCACCAATCCACGACCCAGCAAGTAATTCCTCGCGAGTTCATAGGCCCGGCCCGATTCCCAGAGTGGCCTCACATCCGGGTGGTGCTCCATGAGAAGATGCTCTCGCATACTCATGTCCAGTGCCTCCCGAAGCGCCTCGAGCATCCGCCCCTCGCTTTCATCAATCCGCTCTTCAGCTTCCCAGGCCGCACACAACATGCGCCGGTATATCTCGTAGCCCTTATTATCCGGCAGCCCTTCGCCCGAGCCGATCCATTCGGTGATTTCATCCGTGCGCGCCAAAACCCGCTCCCGGAAGCCGACCGCCTCCAGCGTTCGATCCGGTGATTCCATAAGCAGCTTCAGGATAGCGTAGGTGGGTGGGCGGGACTCTGCCAATACGTCGGCGATATAGGCAAAAGAGCTAAGCGCGGTGGCAATCTCCTGCTCAAGGACCTGTCGAGGTAAGCGGACATTAGCGATTTCATCAAGCTTGTCCCTTGCCAGCTGGTCCAGCCCTGTCTCTGGATATTGCGCTAGAATATCGCCCAGTTTCATTGCTCTCTCCATCAATCCGAATTATAAAAATCGCCAAGAACCACTATGCCACTACACTTGGCTTAAATGAACAGTTCATGCTCCTCGGTGCCCTCAGGCATCAACACCAGCTCACCAGCCAGCGGATTCAGAATATACTCACAGCTTATGCCATGTGATTCCAATTCTTCTCGATATACATCATCGTAGTACCCTAGGGCATAGAGCTCAGCCATCGCCACCGACTCCTCGACACCATACCTTGCAACATAGCGCGAAACATAGTCTTTATGGGGACCGTCTTTGCTCAACAGCCATTTCCTTGCGTCGCGCTTTCGAGACTCCGCCTTCATTCTCTTTTTGTCACTTTTTCCTGTCGGCACAATTTCCTCGATTATTTAACGCCACATATAGGGTAGCTCCAGAGTACCGAGGAACGAGCGAAGCGTAAGCCGTCCCAGCCACTCAGTGGCGATATGATATGTTTGTTAGCTGCTGATTCCAGGCGCAGCCCACCATGTTGGTTGTAAGGCGATGAACACTGTTAGAGCAAAAAAAATTAACCAGTAAATAATGGACAACCTTCTATTCTTAGAAAATAGATAAGACACCCACCACAAAAATGCGCTACCTAATGCCGCCGCGTAATATACCAGTACGCTGTACACCCCAATACCTTCCCCAGAAAATATGAAGCGTTTGGATACTAAAACTACAAATAGCCATACGCTGAACATAAGGGTAATAGATACAATATACAGGGTAAGCGAAACCTTTTTTTTGGAGATTTTCATCACCTCAACCCCAACTTGTAAAGGGATTCTGCTAGCTCCTTACGCCGTTTGTCACCAACATCACCTTCTTTAGCGTAGTAAAAATGGCCCTTAGATCTTTGCATCTGCATGAACAGCTGAGCTGAACTCATGATAACCTGTGATGATTTCATACCCGCATAAATTGGGTCGCCATGCTCATCGAGAGCAAGTATGATGACGTTCTTAACAGTTTTCATTCCCTTTATTACTTTCAGAAAGTTCTCGCTGAGAGGACTGCCAATCAAAACAAGATGGTCCACGATTGATCCCTTTTTTGCATACTTAACTGCCAGTTGCGCTGCAATCAATGAGCCATAGGATTACCCAATAAGGTTGAACTGCTTTTTTGAGTTTGGGTGTACTCGGAGTAACATGGGAAATCTTGGATCATAATTCCGACCAAAAAGCACCCCAATTGCAGCATCCATATTTTGCCCTCCTGACCATTTTTCACGATCAAGGTGGATGGCGCTTTTTATGCCTTCTTGATGGAGTGCGTGAATTAGTTTTGGGATATATATTCCATTAAGGCCAGCCCCACCCAAAAAGTAAGTTCCTTTAATGTGCTCGCCTGGCTGAACGCAACACCTTCCTGTCAAAGGACCAATTTTCGCGACTTGGTTTGTCTCCGTTATCTCTGCTACTTGCACCTTTCTCTCCTTTGTGAAAAAGCTAACGTCCAGGTCAACCGCCGCCGCAGACGGTCGGTTGCAGTTGCTTGTCTAGGTATTTAAGACCCACATCAAGAAACACGATATACCGAAACTGACTGGGACTATGTATTTGAAAACTATAGACCTGATACTGGACATGGCCGATTCATACATCAGCTCCGGGTCTCCATCTGCCTCTTCCTCAAACGATCTGCGCGCATCGGGAATAGCGTGCAAGAATAAGTTGGTGACAAAGATGGCTATTCCGAATGAGGGTGCGATCAAAGGGAGTAAACCCCAACCAAAGTCGGCCGCCAAGCTCTCGTTAGAGAAGAAAAATATCTGTATCCAGCGATAGCTCAACATTAAGAGTCGAAAAAGGATGGCTACAGAACCAAATAACAATAGCCCCTTGAACAGGTGCCACGGCGATTTCCTCGTAGAGCGCCTCGCCCGCCACCCTGGACGAACCCTGTCCATGACTCGGGGTACTATTTTCGTTATAAGCCCTACAGGAACCATAAATCGACCTTACCTAACGCCGCCATCACGCGCAGCTTTTTAGTGGAGGCGAAGCCGCAACGAAAAAGCTGTCGCCGTACTTTACATTGCTACCCATTATACTACACTCTACTCGCGTTTAATTAGCGATGTGAAGGCCCACGAAATCAGGCAACCAACAACAAACACTACTATAGCAATGGGAACGCTACCGAAGTAGACCCAGGAAAGAATGGCTGCCATCAATGCCACATAGTATGCAATTTGCTCGATGATTGCAGACAGTACCGGCATCAACTTTGATGATCTCCTTTTGTTTGATTCGCTCACTTACACAACTCTTTAATATCAACATTCTCAGGCCTTGAGCAAAACTCAGATATTGGCACCGGCGCTGGGAAAAGTTGGCTCATTGCCGAAAATTTCGGCTAAGGCTTATTCTGCATTGTCCGAAATTCTTTCTTCCTTTTCAGAAAGACGAACTTCCAAATTATAGTTGATTTTTGGTGTGAATCGGTGCCAGCTCGTCTCATTACCCACTGCATAGCTCTGGATGAACCTGTCAATTTCTTCGGCATCTAAAGACTGTAGATTCTCGATCAAAATCTGAGAGTCATTCTTGTCCGGCACATCCAATGATAATGTGTTCGTATAACCCCCTTAATTATCCTGGTTAACGCCACGGCTTTAGGGCGGACTTGTAGCCGCGCAGCGGCGGAAAGGCCGTCCCAGCCCCGAAGGGGCGATAACAGCCGATTGTTATTTCATTTTATTTTTCGAGCCAAGTGAGGAAGTATATATACACCTTTCAGAAGATGCTCTACCACATCAAAAGCCAAAACTAAGGTCAACTTTTGATTTGGTTTAACTTCATGCGCTGACTCGTTTCCGAGAACTCTAAGTTTATGAAGAATATCAGCACCATCTTGCGTTAAAACCCCTTGATTCACAAGATCACTTATTTTTTCATAAAGTTTATTTCCGTTGGCACTTTTGTCATTGCATATTGTTTCAATAAAAGCCCTAATTCCAACGCCTACGAGAACCGCCAGGTTGGAGTTTAGCGCCCTTAGCGTTTCCGAGTAAATTCGCTCTACGGAATCTGGAAGGAGGTGGACTTGGTCAAGCTCCTCTCTGCTATCTTCATCGTCAGGAAAGTAGCTGAAGGTCACCGCGTAATCTTCCTCATAGCCATGAGGCCCTTGTATGTGCATCACTTCTTCAGAGTTGGTGTGCTCAAGGAAAAACTGGACGGATAGGCACCCTTGACATTGAATTATTCTATAGTTGTTGGTCCATCCATATATAAAGGTATCGTCAGTTTCCTCTGTACCACTTAGCTTGAAATCTGACAGTACCAAATGCCTTGTTTTTCGTCTACAAAGGCTACATGGATGATTACCCTCATCCCCTTCAGAATCGCCCTTTAATACTTCAATTTTGGGATCTATCTTTAGCATAAAGCCTCGCAGCATTGCCTGACATAACAGTATTATTATATGCTAGAGCCATTGGCTAACCTATTAATTGCGTTCACTAGAAGCTCTGATCTTGCTTCTAAGAAATCCGCATAATCTAAATTCGAATAATCCGTCGCGCTTGGCGATGGAAGAAAATTCGATTCGAATACAGCTTCGGCACTTTCTCCAAGCGCTTCGGCAAGTCTGGGTAGATACTCATTTGGGTGATCATCGCTGACCGCGATATTCTCTGATGCGGCCAACATACAAAAGTTCGCTAAGCTATTATGCTCTCCTGGCGCCTTTATTCGCTTCAAGTGTGCCCTCGGGTAAATGTGGTGAAATTGCTTCCTATTATAATTGGATAGAGCCAACTCAGGATCAATTAAGGCGCCATTGGTTATATTTTTAGGGGATTTGAGCGCCAAGACGATGATCAAGGCTCTTGATCTCGAGTTGTTACTTCTAAAGCTCAGGTTCTTAAAGGTGCTAATAGAAGGAACACTTCCAAAGGATTTTTTTGGTTCTTCTCCATTTACCACAAATGAGTCTATTGCTTCGAGATCTTGAGATACAAAAGATTCGGATGCTCCTCTATACCTCTCGGAAAATGAGCTCAACCAGAACCACTGACGTACCCTTCTGACATCTTCGAAGCTCAACGTTTTTCTTTTTGAGTAAATATATGAGAGAATGACTGCAATTGCTTCGTAAGGTAAAAAATCCCAGCTATATATTTTGAAATCGGTTTTCAATAAATCTACAGTTTTTAGCAAAGCTGATTTTGCGATTTCCACCAAATCATCCATCTCCTTTTTAGATAAGTTTCTCAGAGACAGAACCTGCTCTTTTTTTATACCCTTATGTTTAATTGCTGATAAACACTTTAGAACCGTGTTTCCATCAATATCGTCGAAGCCCTTTGGCTTCAACGAGACAGCGATTTTTTGGGCTTCGTCATTTAGATCGAAATTTTCAGTCCAGGTTGCAGCAACCATTAAGTCATATGTGGACAGCCTAGTACCAGAGCTGTTTATTCTTTCAAATATTGGACACACTTCCTCTACTGTCAACTCTTTCAATGTAACAACTGGTATTCTGTAATTCGTTATTACATCAATAAGCCCATCAAGTCGCTCTTGGAGCTCTTCGGCGTTCGGATAGCTGACCAAACCAGATCGAAAATTCAATAGCTTGGTTGTGTTGTATATAATTCTCAGTGGAAATTGTGTTTGACTAAATTCTTCCGGTGCCTCCAAGAAACATTGTTCATTCAAATCGTAAACTGCATCAAATCCATCTTTTCCCTCAGGAGCCCCTAAGGCCGAATATATGACAGTTAGCCTTTGCTGCCCATCAAGCACGTAGTCTGTAGGGGACATATCATCTGTTGCCGGAAGCTTAAAATATCCAATATTTCTTTCCACTGCTAAAGAGTTTTTCGTTCTCCACAATAACAAGCTGCCAACAGGGTAGTTACTTGATATAGAGTCAAGTAACTTTAAAGCTTGCTCCTCCTTCCATACAAACTGTCTTTGAAACTGTGGAACCTTAATTTGCCCTGAGTTTATATCGGCGATGAGATCTTTCAGGAAAGGGGTTCCTGTCTCTAACCTGCTTGCTATGTTTGCTGACATGCTAATCCTTATTCTCTTATTTCTGTGATGCTGGCTGCATAGTCATGGTAGAGCGGCCAGTTATCTGAGCCGCCCCCACACAGATCCGGACGTGCGGAACTACCGCATCCGGCTCTTCAGTTATATCGTTGCTCGTGTAACGCACAAGCCCTCAGTACCAGTCGACCGCCAAGTGCCTTTTGGTGACTCGAAGCGGTCCGACTTGGTAATACCTTAGCATATCCTTGAAGCTCCGCCAGTTAAAGCTGCGTCGCTGACTGCGCCTTTTTCAGCCACTTGTACAACATCGCAATCACGACGTCATACACTCGGCTGACGCTGCGGCTGTTGTCCGGCAACCCGAAGTAGTTCCTAAAGCCCGTTAGTTTTCGTCTCAGCGCCGGAACAAAACGGTTGAACCGCTTCTGGCGGCTCTGCTTGATCCAGTCACAGAGCGACTTGAGAAGGTTCTTGTGTCGGCTGCTCGATACTGCTTTTGTTGAAGCAAACCACCCAAACGGTCGATATGACTCATCAAGCGTGGGCTGGATCTCACAAGTTCCTGGAACCTCTCTTGACACATGCCACGGTTTGATAACTCCGCTGACTCGCCACAACCTTGCCAGTGCGGTTGCTTTGCATGGACTTCGACGGCGTTACAAGCCTCGTCAATCAGGACACTTTATTGTCGGAGCGATACCAACGCTTTAGGATCACGTAATCCCTATGGCCTATGTCATTCTCTGTCGCCTACAGGGATGTAGGCGCTAGAGCGACGCAGGAGCCAAAGCCGCCTACGCTTCACTCTGGTTGTTCGGCTGCTCGTGGGAGGGACGCCCCTCGCACAGGAAAGTGTATGCGATCCACAGCCTCCGCGCAGCGCGCAAGACTCGATACGGGTGGTTGGCTAGACCTTGCCCGACAGGGACTTTCACCCTGCAAGATTGCTCCAAGCTTTGCTTGTCGCACTAACGTCGTCCACACCGGCGCGAGCTTGCGAGCGTCCGACAGCCTAAGGCTGTGTAGTACTGCGCTTTGTGAATGGTTTCAGGCATTTACACCCAAGCTCCGAACGCCAGAATGAGGATGCCAAGAAAAAACAATAAAGCGCGCACCGGCCATAATTTTCCTGGCTCTAGTGAAAAACCCCATGACTCCATTTCCATTTTTTGTCCTGCTATAAACGGAGCAACGAACCAATACGTAAACGGTATAGCAATAATAAGTGCTGCTATCGTTCTCTCTGAAAAGAGATCAGAAAATATAATGCGGCACACCATCACTAAACTTACCAGCAGGACAACGATTAGCCATAATTTTCTATGATCACTCACAACTGATACCATTAACGCCCCGCTAGTGTGCGCCGCGTGCGGCGTTACTATTTAGCGCCTTGTTTGAAGCTGGATAGAAGAAAAGCTTAGCATCTTTAGAGATTCTCTCTAGATTTCCCGCTTCAATTATCATCGATACTTTAGATTGCCACATTGGAGTGGAGCGGGACGAGTGCAGTGTAACAGTTAAAGAAACGTGCCCCTACTATCTGTTACCGCCCTCAGGTCACGCTCCCCCTCTAGTGAGGCCCAAGCTTTCTCACCGCTCCAGCCCTTCCACGACTGGGCAAGGGCCGAAAAGAAATCAGGTGGGTGCGTGCCATATGGGAGATTTACCACTCCAAGGGTTGCTTTAAGGCCATTGGCATCCAGCGTGACGGAATATTCTATAACCCAACCATCGTCGCTCACCTTTGGCGAGTGAAATTGAGCAGAAAGGCCCTCTTCAGCCTTGATCGCGAAGCTTTCCATCTAAAGCTATCCTGTATAGCTGCTAACGCTGGCGCTCAGCCGCGCCTGAAAGCGGAAGCGAGGAACGAGCGCGCTGTAAAGCGTCGGCTGCAGCGGTTTTTAGGGCGTCCGCACGAGAACCCAAGGAGTACTGTCATTGCGGAAGACCAACAGCGCTGGGCCAGCGCGAGGAATCCGTAAGTCCGCGACCGGCTCTCGGCCGTTCGATGGATTAGTAATTTCATCAATGACATGCCTGTAGTGCTCCAGGTGTGATCCAAACTCCGCCTCGTCGATAGAAAAACGCTGCACTCCGTTCGGATATAGGTCCGAGAGCTGTTTTCCTAACAACATGGCCTGAAACTGTAGCGTAGCTGTTAGTTCGAGAATTTTTTCCTTACTTCGAAGAAAATGCAGGTCGTCTTCGAGCTTTTTCGTTTTTGTCTCGGCAACCTCCAGGCTAGCTCTCAGGGGTTCCACCTCAGAAGATCTTAGATGCGCTTCCCACTTCAACCCAAGAGCAAATGTACCTGCCACCAGAGTTCCGAAAAGCGATAGAATCGCCAGAACTTGCTTCGGAGTAAGGGCGTGAAGAAGCTCTATGAGCGTCAATACTTCGACATCAACTTTCTGTTTCCCGTTCGAATTTTCCATACTCCTTACCTCCGGTCTCGCGCTCTAACGCCCGCCATAAGCGGCCGAGTGAAACGAGGTCCGGCGCACAAAGTGCGCGAACTTAATGGCTTTGTTGAACGAAGCCGCTCCGCGGCAAAGTCAAAATTCGTGAGCTGAGATAATTCCCCTACGTGCTTATACCGAGCACGACAACTAGAGGAATTATCTCATGC
>NZ_JBDLLG010000020.1:0-105543 GCF_039822625.1 Marinimicrobium locisalis | reverse complement strand
TAGGTAGTGGTCATAATCTGCCTCCTCAATGAATGAGAGGCCATGCTATCGCGCGATATTCAGGCTGGGTAGAACGCTGTAGAATGAACGCTTACACCTAAACTGCCCCATCCTCCCCTCACGCGGGTCAAAGTAGATGGCCATTAACAAACTGGATTCCGATACGCTCCGCGAAATTCCTTTGACCATGCCATACAGAGTTCATTAGGGTCGCTTCGGGTGGTCAACTCAGTTAAACCACAGAAAGTAGAAGCCGCATAGCGCGGCGAAGAATAAGATGAAGCCTGCCCCGTACTCCGCCAAAGGTGGGTACTCAGGGTTGTGGGTTCTCGGATGAGCTTTCATGATCGACACCAGTAACAGTACCGTCAGAAGAACCGAGGCAAAGACCTTCGCACTGACAATCAGAAATTCCATTGACTACCTTCTTTTGGTCATAGCTAGAGTTTTTCAATAGCGTTTCTCGCTTCCTTGTTTTATTTCGCGGTCAAACGCCTCAGTACATGCCGAGTGAGGCTCTCCGTCAGTTCCTCCTTGCTGTCTGGTGTGCGCATCCCCAGAGCTTGCATAATTTTTCGCATAAGACACTCCAACCAGAAGCTGACGGTTTCGACCATGCTGATGCCAGTCGCGAGAAGATACGCAATTTTATCTGCAACGGCAGGGCTTGGAACGTTCATAGAAACTCCTTGTATGTCAGATATCCCCGTTACATCTTGTTCCCATAAGAACTTCGTCAGTTCTGATGGTGTTTAGGTCTTCTGCTAATTCACAGGTTAAATTTTTCGGATCCCCCCAAGCTCTACATTTAGCCCCCGTCAGTCTTACTCAACGTCCATATCAAGTACTCTTCGCCATCATACTTCACGGTAATTTCCTGAGTAATAACGAGCTGGGCAAGAGGGCTATCTTTATATAGGTCTGTTTTCTTTGGTATAGAGAAATAACCGTTTTCATCCGTTTTGTAGTGAAAACTTTCTCCGGCGGCATAGCAGTTCCCTCACTTATGAAAAATAACGACAGAATGACCAGGGCAGTAGCGCCGTACCCCTTCAAAATATCGGCTCCTCACCAAATCAACATAGGCTGTGGTATGTCACCACCTATCTAAAAGTAGGGGTAGGCAGCTAATGCACCTATCCTCATTCCTTAGCTCGCACTAATGAGGGTTATAAGCGACTAAACTAAAACACTCGTCAGCAGTTTAAAACAAGAAGGGAGCCGGCTAAAAGCCGAGCCAGAACATGAGCGGTGCGCGCATCCAGTCCCTCAAGCATAGCCCCAAACGAAAAAGCCCCCGAAATTCTCTAGGAAAATCAGGGGCTTAGTCTTAAATTAGTGGTCGGAGCGAGAGGATTCGAACCTCCGACCCCCTCGTCCCGAACGAGGTGCGCTACCAAACTGCGCTACGCTCCGACTTGTCTGGCCTTGGCCAGTGAGGGCGGAATTATAACAGCTCGATTGCGTGTGTAAATGGCCGAATGGCATTTCCTGCGACCTTGAGCAATTTCGCCCTTAGGTGGCAGTGCATTCACCCCCACAGCTGGTATGATGGCCTCCAGATGTATTAACCCTCAGAGGACTGTCTCGTGAATAGTTTCACTCGGATTTGGCTCCTGGGCGCGGGAGCGCTGGTGCTGACCGCCTGCGTGGCACCGATGGATGGCCAAGACCAGACTGACAAGCCCCCCGTGGACAGCGGCGCGGCGGCGGTGATCAGCCTGATTGATCAGGCGCGCCTGGCCTACCAGCAGGGCGATTTTGAAGCGGCGATTGCCACCGCCGAGCGGGGACTGCGTATTGACCGCCGCGAGCCGGAGTTCTATCTGGTGCTGGCCCAAAGCTATATGAGCCTGTCCAAGCCCGAGCAGGCGCGTCAGTTTGCCCAGCAGGGGCTGCGCTTCAGCCCGCCGGATTCTCACCTGTATCAGGCACTGGAGACGGTTCATAACCGGGCTTCTCAGAGAACCGGGACACTGGTTTTCTAGGTGAGGGCGTCCTTAAACAGGCGCCAATAACCACATTAGAGCAATATATAGCCAAACTTAATGTTTTCTTTTGGCGCTATTTCCAATTGGTTTAGCGGGGGCGCCTCAAAAACTGGCGTAATCGCTCATAGCGCCGATACTTATCATTACTGGTGATTGCAATTCTCTGGTTTAGACAAACCGCCACCAGTTGGGTCCAGTGGGACCAAGTCAGGATACTTTCCTTGAATGTGTACTCCTATTTTCGCCGGTGCTTTTGCACCGGCTTTTTTTGGTAATGGCGCTTTTTAGCGGCGTTTAACGCCAAAGCCGCCGCCACCAGCTCGGGGAGGAGGAGCGATCCAATCGGCAGTCAGCCGACTCCTTTGGCCCCTGCCCTTCTCTCAGCGGCAGCCACACGGCCCCCTCGCAGCGTTCGGCGCTGAGTTTTCCGGTCTTTTCATCCAGCCAATCAAAGCTTACGTTCCCCGGCGGGGTAACGGGCAGGCCTTGTGTGGGCAGCTCACCCATGAGGTCCGCCCAGGCGTGCAGGGCGCCGGTGGAGCCGGTGAGCGGGGTTTTCTCGTTGTTGTCCCGTCCCATCCAGAACACAGCCAGGTGTTGGCCACTGAAGCCGGCGAACCAGCTGTCTCGGTAGTCATTGGTGGTGCCGGTTTTGCCGGCCAGGGCCAGGTCTTCCGGCAGGCGTTTATAGACTTGTTTACCCGTACCCTCGCGCAAAGCCAGCTGCAGAAGGTATTGCATCTGAAAGCTGGCCTCGGGGCTGAAACGCTGCTCCATTTCCAGCGGGTAGCGCCGCAACGGGTCTCCCTCGGCGGTCAGCACTTCGCGGATGGCCCGCAGCGGCGTGTAGACGCCCTCGGCAGCAAGGGTGTGGTAAATGCCCGAGACTTCATAAGGGCTCATTTCCACGGCGCCTAACAAAATCGAGGGCACCTGGGGAACGTCTCCCTCGAAGCCGGCCTCGCGCAGGGTGTTGTAGACCGACTCCAAACCCAAATTCATTCCCAACCGGGCGGTGGCCTGGTTGTAGGAGTGAATCAAGCCCTGATAGAGCGGCACCTCGCCGTGGCTTTCCAGATCGGAGTTTCGCGGCTCCCAGCGCTTACCATTACGAGCTTCCACCACGACCGGCTCGTCACTGATCAGCATGCCGGGGTGGTATTCCTCCGGCTTCTGGAGCGCGGTCAGGTAAACGAATGGTTTGACCAGAGAGCCGATGGGCCGGCGGGCGTCCAGCGCCCGGTTGAAGCCGTCAAAACGGGCGTTGCGATCGCCCACCAGGCCCAGCACTTCCCCCGCGCCCACGGAGGTAACCACGGCGGAGCCTTGCAGGCCTTCCGTGCTATAGCCCTGCTCCAGGCGGTGTATGCGCTCACTGACCACGCGCTCCAGGCGGCGTTGTACCATGGGCGAGAGACTGGTAAAGATGCGCAGGCCTTCGCTCTTCAGGTCCTCTTCCCGGTAATCCCGCTGGAGTTGACGTTTAACCAGCTCAATAAAGGCCGGATAGCTCTGCAAGCTGTAGTCGGTGTCCGGGACAATGCCCAGGGGGGCATTGGTGGCACGCTTGCGCTCGGCCGCATCAATCAGCCCCTCGCGCTCCATCACCCGAAGGACCAGGTCCCGCCGGCTTTTGACCCGCTCGGGGTGGCGCCATGGATTGTAGTAGGAGGCGCCTTTGACAATGCCGATCAGCAGCGCGATTTTTTCGGTGCTGAGCTCGCTCAGGGGCTGGGCAAAGTAGTGCTGCGCGCCCAGGGCAAAGCCGTGTACGCCCTGGGAGCCACTCTGGCCCAGGTAGACTTCGTTGATGTAAGTTTCCAGAATCTGCGCCTTGCTGTAATGCACCTCCAGCAGTATCGACATGACGGCTTCCTGGAATTTGCGCCGGAAGCTGCGCTCACGGGTTAGGTAGAAGTTCTTGACCAGTTGCTGGGTCAAGGTGCTACCGCCCTGCACCACACGACCGGCCTGAATGTTGGCCCAGGCGGCCCGCAGAATCGCCGAAGGTGATACCCCAAAGTGGTCCACGAAGTGGCGGTCCTCCACGGCCAGGAGGGTTTCCCCCAACAGGGGAGGCACATCTTCCAGGCGTACCAGCAGGCGGTCCTCCCCATGGGCGGGAAAAATACCACCGATTTCCTCCGGCTCCAGCCGCATGAGCGGTAGGGAGCCGCCGTCCGCTTCGCTCATGCGAGTGAGGCGACCATTTTCCAACGTCAGGCGAAAGCGGCGGGCGGGTTCATCTTTGTCCCAGAACTCAAAACCACGGCTGTAGACCTCATAGTGGCGCGCACCACCGTCAATGCGACGGGAGTACTGCCCGGGGCCGCTGACCCGCTCCACGGGGCGGTAGCCCAGAGCCAGCAGCTCCTGCTCAAACAGGGTGTGAGTGACGGCGAGCCCCCGATACAACTCCAGCGGCCGAGCGTACACCCGGGCGGGAACGGACCACTTTTTCCCGTCGAACTTCTCCTGGACCACCGAGTTGAGATACAGCACCCACAGCACGAACACCACCAGCAGAAAGCCCAGAATATAGAGCGCCCACAAGCGGAACAGGGCCCAGCCGTGACGACCGGAGGGGCTGGGGCCTTTGCGGCGGGAGCGGGTTTTGTGGCGGCGTCGGGTCATAGAACAGCAGTCTCTCGAAACAGGTGCGGCGCGCCGTTATAGGCTGCGCTTTTACGCAGGGCGCTTATTTTGCATAATGGGTGGCCAAAACCCAACCGGGCGAGCGAATAAAACGCCCGCCGGATGATCGACAGCGAGGACTCAAATGAAAGATCACTATCACATCTATGGCATCGGCGCGGCGCTGGTGGACACGGAAATCCAGGTTAGCGACGACGATCTCAAAGCCATGGCGGTGGCCAAAGGTGTGATGACGCTGGTGGACGAGCCTCGCCAGGACGAACTCATTGACTACCTGCGAGACCACTTGGTTCATTCAAAGCGCGCCAGTGGCGGCTCCGGGGCCAACACCATTACCGCCGCCGGTTACTTCGGCTGCCGCAACTTTTACTCCTGCAAGGTGGCGGACGATGAAAACGGCCATTTCTACCTGAAGGACATCAAAGATGCGAGCGTGGAGTACCCGGCACACCTGGGCAAAGACGAAGGTATTACCGGCAAATGCCTGGTGATGATCAGCCCGGATGCCGAGCGCAGCATGCACACTTTCCTGGGCATCAGCGCGACCCTGTCGGTCAATGAGCTGGACTCCGATGCGATTGAAGCCTCGGACTATGCTTACATTGAAGGCTACCTGGTGAGCTCGGACACCGGCCGCGCCGCTGCTATTGAACTGCGCAAGCGGGCCGAAAAGCGCAACACCCTCACCGCCCTGAGCCTGTCTGACCCGGCCATGGTACAGTTTTTCCGGGACGGCTTGCTGGAAATGATTGGCGAAGGCGTGGACCTGTTGTTCTGCAACCGGGAAGAGGCCATGGGCTTTACCGGTTACGACAACCTAGAAGAAGCCGCCCAGTCCCTTCAGGAATACTGCCGCTCTTTTGCCATTACCTGTGGCGCCGACGGCGCTCTGGTGTTTAACGGCGAGCACTCCTACCACATCGACGCCGAGCCGGTAAAAGCGGTCGATACCAACGGGGCCGGCGATATGTTTGCCGGCGCCTTTTTGTATGCCCTGAGCCAGGGACACGGGTACGATGTGGCCGGCCGCTTTGCCAGCAAGGCAGCCGGCAAGGTAGTCACCCAGTATGGCCCGCGCCTAAAGCCGGAGCAGCATCAGGCGCTGAAACAGGATTTTTTTGGGTAATACCGTTTACTCATGCTTTTCAAAGCGGCGCAGCCTGTCTTCGGTGGCGGGGTGCGTCGACAAGTAGCGGCTTAAACCCGCCCCTTGCGACGGCTTGTCCGCCTCCTCACTCAGCGTATCGCAGCGCTCGCGCCACCGCGCCTCGGAAACCTCCCCCAAGGACATTTCAACACCGGCGCCCTCAAAGACCGCCCGGCACTGTCCCCAGTCCCTCAGGCGAGTCATGATGGAGGAAAAGGCCTCCCGCGGAATGCCCTCCCGGTCCAACCAACGGGCCGAAAACGCATCCGCCTCCAGCTCGTGATCCCTTGAGTAGGACAGACTGGCAAACACCACGGGCAACGTCGCCACCACCTCGGCAACCCCCGAGATGTCACCCAACAGCGCCATCGCCCCCACACCCAGCAATGAAGTCTGGATCAGCGCGCGTAAGCTGTGGCGGTGCTCCACGTGCCCCACTTCGTGGGCCAGTATGGCCAGCAGTTCGTTGTCATTGCGCGCGAGGTAAATCAGTTCGTCGGTAAATATCAAGGTACCGTCGGGCAGGGCCATGGCGTTGGGGCCGATGCTCTCACCCCCTCTACGAAACAGCACCCGATACTCGGGCCCCTCGAGGCGTTCGTAGCGTTTCAGAAGCGGCTCGAAGGTGGAGCGCAGTTCCGCCTGCCGGCTTTCACTCAGGCCAGTTTCGTCAAAGTGGGTGCGATCAAGCACGGTCAGCGTCTCGCGCGAGACTTGGTTGAGCGTGTCAGCCGGTAGGCGGTGGGCGATGACATTCGCCACCGCCGGCACCCCGAACTGAACACTGCCCCAGACAAAGGCCGCCGTCAGAAAAACCGCCACCAGCACCGCCGCCCGATGGTTTTCCAGCCAGTGCACGAAGCCCCCTCGGGAGCCGCCACGCTGGCGCAGCATGTCATCCACGGCGGTATTATCGGAGGTTTCCAGTACAGCGCCGTCCGGGAAGGTAATGTAGCGCGGGGTGTTGCCGAGCCGGGGCGATACCTCGAGCCGGCTCAGTTCAACGTCAACCGGCTCCCCTTCTTCTTTAGTCAGGCGAGCGCGGTCGAGGGGGCCGCGCTCCAGGCGGGCCTTAACGCGGCGGGACTCCCCCAGCGGGTACCAGTCCCCTTCAATGCACCAGGGTCGGGTCATAGTCCGATATCAAAGTCGAACAGGTCGCTCACGCCCTCGGCCACCGACCCGGCCTTCTCGCGCTGACGCTCCGCAAAGGTATCCAGGCTGCCCCGCGCAAATACCCGTGTGTGGTTCGCCTTGTAACGGGCCAGCCGGACTTTGCCCCAGGGGTAATACATACCCAGCGTCACAATGGTGAGAAGCGTGTTGGAAAGCACAATAGCGGCGTAGGAAATAACACTCCAGTTTGCATCAAAGCGGTGATGCTCAATCGTGGTATTTTTGTAGCGCTGGCAGGCAATGGCCGCCGCCACGCCGGCCCCGAGTACTACGTAAACCACAAAAAACAAAAAGAACGAAACGACTACGCCCGTCACTCCCAGAATCGCGCCCAAGGCGGTAGAGATGGCGCCCGCCACGAGAAACCCGACCAACGCAATGGCGCCCGCCGCCAAAAAGATTTGATAATACAGCCCCGGGCGAGCGTGGAAATCAAACGGGCTGGCACCGTACTGGTGATGGCTGACCATAAACCGCTGCTGCCGCTGTATGGCAAACGGCATTAAGATCCCAAGCGTCAACGCTCCGGCGATGGGCCAGAACAGGAAGGCTTTCGCCGCCTCCCACGGGGTACCCGTAAATTCGAAGGAAACGTTCCGGTAGCGGCTGTAACGGGCATTAAAGCGCAAGGATTGGCAGACCAACCAGGGCAAGGCGATCAGAAAAACCAAGAACATTACAAGGGCCGCAATAACGGATAAGTTCTCTGCCAGGACATAGGCCGCCAGCAAGACGGTCGCGACAACACGGCCCACCAGAATTTTGACCGGGTCGGCCGTATAGGAAAAGCTGGCCCCATCCAGGGTGGTGTTACCGTAGAAGTACTGTTTGTTGCGCACCTTGGCCCAGGCGGAGTAAATGCCCATAGTCAGGATGGTCAGTACGATGTTCACGATCCAGACACGGAAGTACTCACCTCCACGGCCGGAGAACACAAACGGGATTTCCCGCTCGTCGGCGCCACCGGCGGCCAGGTTTGACTCTATCTGCTCGGATTCAAAGTATTGGTAAGATTCAGGAGAATGGTGCATAACCGTCCCTCGTTTTATTGTTTATTCCTGCCCCAATGTTGGGACCCTGAAAAGCGAGGTTAGCAATTTTTGGCGATAGAGCGCAACTACGGTGGCTTGGTGAGAGTCGAGTTACGGCGGATGCACCCTACGGAAGGCACGGAGATTGTATACGGCGGATGCGCCTGCGGCTTATTCGCCCTACGGAAGGCGTATATGGCGGTGCGGTTACCTCGCTGCGCCCTACGCAACCACCGCGCTACCTGTAGGGCGGATCGGTCCGACGCATCGGAGCCGCAGGCGCATCCGCCGTTACTCAGGCCGGTTACCACACACAGGGCAATCCGGGTCTCGCGGTAATTTCAGCTCGCGCCACTCGCTGCGGTTGGCGTCGAACAATAACAGCCGGCCGGCCAGGTTTGTCCCCACGCCAGCCAAAACCTTGATCGCTTCCAGTGCCTGCATGCTGCCGATCACCCCCACCAGGGGCGCGAGTACGCCGCTGGTGGCGCAGTTCAGTTGTTCGTCTTCGAGTACATCGTACAGGCAGCGGTAACAGGGGCTGCTTTCCTGGCGGGCATCAAAGACGGTGACCTGCCCCTCCAGGCGAATGGCCGCGCCGGAAACCAGCGGGGTTTGGGCTCGAACGCAGGCGGCGTTAATGGCATAGCGCACTCCAAAATTGTCGGTGGCATCCACCACCAAGTCCACCTGGTCCACCAACTGCTGCAGCCGGTCGCCTTCGAGTTTCTCGTGTATGGGCACGATGTGGGCCCCGGGGTTCAGAGCGCGCAGCGCCTGCGCGGCGGACTCCACCTTGGGCTGGCCGACACGGTCGGTGGTGTGGGCGATCTGTCGCTGCAGGTTGGATAGGTCCACCTCGTCGTGGTCCGCCAGCCACAGCGAACCCACACCGGAGGCGGCCAGGTACATGGCCACCGGTGAGCCCAAACCGCCCGCGCCCACTACCAGTACCTTGGCGTTTAGCAGGGCTTCCTGCCCCTCCAGGTCGAGCTCCGGCAGCATGATATGGCGGCTGTATCGCAGTAATTGTTGATCATCCATCGTATCGGTCTCCCGTTGCGGGCGCCTGGCCCAGGGTCACTCGATCATTGCCGCCCAGGTCTTGCTCGGTACGGATGTTTCGGAAGCCGCGCGCCGTCAGTATGGCGCGCACGGTTTCCCCCTGGGTCCAGCCGTGCTCAAGCAGCAGCCAGCCTTCAGCCGCCAGATGCTCGGGCGCGGCCTGCGCGATCCGTTGAATATCCTCCAACCCCTCGTTCTCCGCCACCAGGGCCGAGCGCGGCTCGAAGCGAACATCGCCTTGATTCAAGTGGGGATCATTATCCGCAATATAGGGCGGGTTGCTCAAGATCACATCAAAGGGCTCGGCGGTATTTACACCCTCAAACCAATCGCTCTGGGTACAGGTGACTCCGGCAAAGCCAAGCTGAATTCGATTCCGCTCGGCCAGTTGCACCGCCTCGGGGGAGGCATCCACCGCCGCCACCTTCCAGCCCGGCCGTTCGCTGGCAAACGCCAGGGCGATGGCACCGGTCCCGGTTCCCAGGTCCAGCGCCTTGCCTTCGG
Organism: Marinimicrobium locisalis; assembly: GCF_039822625.1. Lineage (NCBI taxonomy): Bacteria > Pseudomonadati > Pseudomonadota > Gammaproteobacteria > Cellvibrionales > Cellvibrionaceae > Marinimicrobium > Marinimicrobium locisalis. The sequence continues at coordinate 95,974 of NZ_JBDLLG010000020.1, read as the reverse complement.
GTTGCCCGTCGGTCAGCGACAGCGCCAGTTCCACCAAGCGCTCAGTGTCGGGGCGCGGAATCAGGGTAGTGTTATTCACTTGCAGAGGGAGCGACCAAAACTCGCGTTGGCCGAGGATGTGCGCCAACGGTACGCCCTTGAGGCGACGGGAAAAGGCCCGCTCAAACTCGACCGCCTGTTCGGCGTTAAGCTCGGCCTCGGGCCAGGTGTACAACCAGGTGCGATCTTTACCCAGCGTCCAGGCCAGCAACAGTTCAACGTCCAAACGCGGGCTGTCGCTGACCGGCGCAAGCTCCCGGGCGCGCCGCAGCAACTGATCCACCCGTTGCATTAGGCGGACAGGGCGGCGAGTTGGTCCGCCTGGTATTCATGAATGAGCGGTTGAACCACTTCGTTCAGGTTGCCCTGCATTACCTCGTCCAGCTTGTAGAGCGTAAGGTTAATGCGGTGGTCGGTCACCCGCCCCTGGGGGAAGTTGTAAGTGCGAATGCGTTCGGACCGGTCTCCGGAGCCCACCAAGTTGCGACGCTCGTCCGACAGGTGTTTTGCCGCGGCTTCTTCGCTGGCGCTTTTGAGCTTCGCCGCCAACAGTGACAGTGCCCGGGCGCGGTTTTTGTGCTGCGAACGCTCATCCTGACACTCCACCACAATGCCCGTGGGCAGGTGCGTCACGCGAATGGCGGAGTCGGTCTTGTTCACGTGCTGCCCACCGGCGCCGGAGGCGCGAAAGGTATCGATGCGCAGATCGTTTTTGTTGATATCCACCTCTTCCACTTCATCCGCTTCGGGCATAATCGCCACGGTACAAGCGGAAGTGTGAATGCGCCCCTGGGATTCGGTTTCCGGCACGCGCTGAACCCGGTGAGCGCCGGACTCGAACTTCAACTGAGCGTAGACGCTGTCGCCCACCACCCGGCTGATGATCTCCTTGTAACCGCCGTGTTCGCCTTCGCTCTGGCTCAACACCTCAACCCGCCATTTATTCTGCTCGGCGTATTTGCTGTACATACGGAACAGGTCGCCGGCAAAAATCGCGGCTTCATCCCCACCGGTACCGGCGCGGATTTCAAGAAACACGTTCTTGCCGTCATTCGGGTCTTTGGGCAACAACAGTCGCTGCAGTTCTTCTTCCAAAGGCCCGAGCTGCTCGTCGCAGGCTTCCAGTTCTTCCCGGGCCATATCGCGCATTTCCGGGTCATCCAGCAGGGCCTCGGCTTCGGCCCGATCGGATTTCATCTGGTCATAGCGGCCATAGCTCTGCACCACCGGTTCCAGCTCCGCGTACTCTTTGGACAAGTCCCGAAACCGATTCTGGTTGGTAATGATTTCCGGGTCCGACAACAGTTGGCCGACTTCTTCGTACCGCTCTGTCAGGCGGGCCAGTTTTTCTTCAATGGATGCTTTCATTCGCGTTCGCTTTTCCCGTCAGTGTCGTTGTCACTCTCCCCCAGCCCGAACAGCTCCCGCGCCGAGGCCACCAGTTCGGTACGGCCCTCGGCGCTGGCCTGGCGCAAGGCAACGCTGGGGGGGTGCAACAGTTTATTCGTGAGCGAGCGAGACAACTGTGCCATCAGCTCGCGCGGGTCGCCGCCGGCCTCCAGGGCCTTCTGGACCTTCTCCAGCTCCGCCGCGGCCTGAGCCTCCACCTGCTGGCGGTAGGCTCGAATAGTCACCGAGGCATCCTGAACCCGTTGCGCCTTTAAATAGTGAGCAACGCCTTCGGCAATAATGTCTCGGGCTTTATCCGCGGCGGCTTCCCGGGACTTTTTGTTCCGGTCGATTACCGTGTGCAGGTCATCCACCGTAAACAGGTACACATCGTCCAGAGTGCCCACTTCTTCTTCGATATCCCGGGGCACGGCAATGTCGAGCATGAACATGGGTTTGTGTTTGCGCTTTTTCAGCGCCGATTCCACCGCACCCTTGCCCAGCAGAGGCAACTGGCTGGCGGTGGAAGAAATCACAATGTCGGCCCTATGCAGGTACTCTGGAATATCCGCCAGCAAAATCGCCTCCGCCCCCAGCTCCGAAGACAGCACCTGAGCTCGGTCCAAGGTTCGGTTGGCCACAATCAGCTTCTTGGTGCCCTGCTCCTTCAAGTGCCGCGCCACCAGTTGGATGGTTTCCCCGGCGCCTATCAGCAGCGCCGTATCTTCTTTTAAGTCCGAGAAAATCTGCTGCGCCAGGCTAACCGCCGCATAGGCCACCGACACCGGGTTCTCCCCAATGGCGGTTTCCGAGCGAACCCGCTTGGCCACGCCGAACACCTGTTGAAAGGCCGCGTGCAGCTCGGCACCCACCGTGCCGGCCTGGCTTGCCACCGCGTAGGCGGATTTCACTTGCCCCAGAATCTGGGGCTCCCCCAGTACAAGGGAGTCCAGCCCGCTGGCCACCTTCATCATATGCCCCACCGCCTCATCGTTCTGAAAACAGTAGTAACAGCGGTTGAGCGCTTCGGCATCCATTTTCGTATGCTCCAGCAACCAGGCGAGCAAGGCGTCTACTTGTGCCTCACTGGCGGCGTAGATTTCCGTGCGGTTGCAGGTTGACAGTATGGCGATTTCTTTGAGCCCGGCCCGTTCTTGAGCCTCGGCCAACGCGGCTTCCAGGCTGTCGGGCGCAAAGGCGACACGCTCGCGGATAGCCAGTGGAGCCGTATTGTGATTGATGCCGAAGGCCAACAGGGTCATAGAGTAGGAGCAGGTTTGCCAGCAAAAGGGACGCCATTGTCCGGCCCCGGGCGGTCGGGCGCAAGGGGCGGAAGTGGAAAGGCCGTTTCACCCCTGGTACGAGCCGCGATAATACAAGGGAATTATGACCCCGTTCGCCCGTCGAAGCCAGTGCGACTGGCGAACCCCGCTCGCTGTGTTTATGATGCCCGTTGTACCCAACGACTCGATGAGACTCTATGAAGCTTAGCGTACCGTTTGCGACTGCCCTGAGCGCTTGCGCTCTGTTGATCGGCTGTGCCCAACAGGGTTCCGAACCCCAGCAAGACCCGGCCACATCGGACTCCCCGGACCAGAGCGCCTCTGAAGGCCGCACTCCCACAGCGAGGGACTCGGCGGAGGTACCGCATACCCGGCCCTTCAGCCGTGAAACCCTCTATGCCCTGCTGGCGGCGGAAATCGCCGGCAGCCGGCAGCAGTTTGATATTGCCCTATCCAACTACATCCAGCAGGCCCACGAAACCCGGGACCCACAGGTAGCCGCCCGCGCGACCCACATCGCCCGCTTCCTCTCCGCCGAGAACGCCGTTCTGGATGCCGCCCTGCTGTGGGTGGAAGTCGCCCCCGAGGACACCGAGGCCCAGCTCAACGCCGCGCTCGCACTGGTTCGCACCGGCCGCCTGCAAGAGGCTTTCGAGCTCTCCCGTCGCCTGCAGGAAAAGGGCGAGCACACCTTGTTTCAGAACATCGCCGCCAGTGCCGCCGACTCGACCGATACCCAGCGGGAGCAGCTAATCGAGGGCTATAAGACCCTGCTCGAGCGCTACCCCGAACATAAGGAACTGCTGGTGGGTACCGGTCTGCTGCTGCAACAGCACGGCGACTTGGAACCGGCCCTGGGCTATGCCGAGCGCGCCCTGGGCCACCACCCGGACGACGCCGCCGCCACGATTTTGAAGGCCACCGTGCTCAACGAAATGGACCGCAGCGACGAAGCCCTGCGAGCCATTGTCTCAGCACTGGAGGAAAACCCAGACAGCACGCGCCTAAGGCTCCAATACGCCCGCCTGCTCACCCAGCACGACCTGGAGCGGGCGCAGGAGCAGTTTGAAGTGCTGGTACAGCAGGAGCCGGACGACCCGGACCTGCGCCTGTCTCTAGGCATAGTGGCGCTGGAGCGAGGCGATACCGACACCGCGCAGCAGAGCTTCGAGGCCCTATTGGACAGCGGGGAACACATCTCCACCGCTAACTATTACCTGGGCCAGATCGCCGAGAACGAAGGCCGCGAAGAAGACGCCCTGCTTTACTACCTTCAGGTGGAGCCGGGCAGCGATTTTCTGCAGGCGACCCTGAACATTCTGGATATTTTTCTCCAACGCGGCGAGCTTGAAGCCGCCAACGACCACATGAACCGGCTGCGCAACCGCTTCCCGGACCGGGCCGCAGACCTGTACCTACTCCAGGCACGCACCCTGCTCCAGCACGGGCACGACCAGGCCGCCGAACACATCCTGGGTATTGCGCTCGACTCCCACCCCACCCACAGCGACCTGCGCTACACCCGCGGCATGCTCTACGCCGAGCAGGGGCGAATCGAGGCGATGGAGCGGGACTTACGCGAACTGCTCAAATACGACCCCCAGAACGCCAATGCCCTCAACGCCCTGGGCTACACCCTGGCGGACCAAACCGACCGTTACGAGGAGGCGCTGGGCCTCATCGAACAGGCCCTGGCGCTGGAGCCCGAAGAGCCCGCCATTCTCGACAGCATGGGGTGGGTGCTTTACAAAATGGGCCAACCGGAAGAAGCCTTGCCGTACCTGGAAGATGCCATGGCCGCCTACCCGGACCAGGAAATTGCCGCCCACCTGGGCGAGGTACTGTGGGTACTGGGCGAGCGGGAGCGCGCGCGCGAGGTGTGGCGGGAAGGCCTGGAGAATGACCCCGACAGCAAACTGATTCCCGCGACCAAAAAGCGTTTGAAGGTGAACGAATGAGGCACTGGAAACTCCTCCTCGGTACAACCGTTTTGTTGCTTGCGGCAGGCTGCGCCCAACAACCCACCATCCCGCCGATCGAAAACTGGGAGGCGCACCGCGCCGCCGCGAGTGAGCTTCACAGCTGGACCCTGAGCGGCAAACTGGGCGCGCGCGTGCCCAATGACAGTGGCAGCGCGCGGGTGCGCTGGAAGCAGCAGCACGGCGACTACCGCATCGACCTGAGCGGTCCCTTTGGCCAGGGACGAATCATAATCGACACGACGGCAAGCGGTGTACGCCTGCGCCAGGGTGGCGAACCGCCCATGGAGGCCGCCGATGCCGAAAGCCTGCTCTGGCAGGCCACCGGTTGGCACCTACCCGTGGAAGAGCTGACCTACTGGGTTCGAGGCATACCCGCCCCCAACAGTGAACACGACATCCTCGCCCGAACGGAAGCCGGGCTGATTAGCCAACTGCGCCAACGCGGGTGGCACTTGAGCTATGAGGAGTATCAGCGCGTGCGCCAACATACCCGACAGGGAGTCAAAACCCTCCCTCTGCCGGGGCGCATCGTGGCCGAACGGGACGACACCCGACTGACCCTGATCGTCTACGACTGGGCACTCCCCAACACATGAACAAACCGCTCACCTTGCCGGCCCCGGCCAAACTGAACCTGTGCCTACATATACTGGGGCGACGCCCGGATGGCTACCATGAACTGCAAACGGCGTTTCAGTTGTTGGACTACGGCGACCGACTCACCTTTAGCCCCCGAGCGGATGAGAAGCTGCTCCTGACTCCAGACATCCCCTCCCTCCCGCCGGAAGAGAACCTGATTTGGCGTGCGGCGCAGCTGCTCAAGCCTTTCGCTCAAACCGGGACCGGCATGCACATCGAGCTGAGCAAGCACCTGCCAATGGGCGGCGGCCTGGGCGGCGGCAGCAGCAACGCGGCCACCACGCTGCTGGCGTTGAACCGGCTCTGGCACTGCGACCGCTCAAACGAGCAACTGCAACAACTGGGGCTGCAATTGGGGGCGGATGTCCCGGTGTTTGTGGCCGGCCACAGCGCCTGGGCCGAAGGCATTGGCGAGCGGCTGAGTCCTCTGAAGCTGCCCGAGCGGTGGTTCCTGGTGCTCACCCCCAGCACCCCGGTCTCCACCGCTGAGATTTTTTGTCACAAAGATTTGACAAGAGGCACAGCGCCCATTACAGTAGCGGCCTTCTTTGAGCGGGGCGGCAAAAACGACTGCCAACCGCTGGTCAGGAGACTTTATCCCGAAGTGGATAAAGCGCTGATTTGGTTGGAAAAATTTGCCAGCAACGCTACAATGTCCGGCACTGGCGCCAGCGTCTTCGCCATTTTTGAGAGCGAAGCCGAAGCACAGCGAGGATTGAGTCAGACGCCCAAACAATGGTCCGCTTTTGTGGCCAGGGGCATCAACCAATCCCCAGCCCGCCAGCAATTGTTTGAAGACAATTGAACGGACATTAAATAGCGATTTTTACAATCGCTGACACGACTGCTACTGGGGCGTAGCCAAGCGGTAAGGCAGCGGGTTTTGATCCCGTCACGCGTAGGTTCGAATCCTACCGCCCCAGCCATTTTCGTCAACGCGCCGCTGCCTCAGCGGCGCTGTTCGTTTGGGTTGAGCCTCTCCCATGAGTTAGTTTCTCGCGGATCGGATATTGGCATTAGCGCCCCTAATTTCGGTCGGCGCGAACTCCCCGCCCCTTCGGTCCCGGTTTGCGCAACACCCATAACGCAAGCAGCGATAAACACAGCGGTAGCACGACACAGCGGCAAAGCCGTAGCACAAAGGCGCCGCAGTCGAGACCGAACATCAAGACAACCAAAGCAGGGCAAACAAAAAGGTACCGAACGTGACTGAGTTAATGGTATTCACCGGCAACGCCAACCCGGACCTCTCCCACAAAATCGTGGAATGCCTGGGCATGGATCTTGGAGACGTCGCCGTCTCGCAATTTTCCGACGGTGAAATCGCCGTGGAACTGAATACCAACGTTCGCGGGCGCGACGTATTCGTGGTTCAACCCACCTGCTCGCCCACCAACCGTAACATCATGGAACTGATGATTATGGTGGACGCCTTGCGACGGGCCTCCGCCGGCCGAATTACCGCCGTGGTGCCCTACTTCGGCTACGCCCGTCAGGACCGCCGCGTGCGCTCCGCCCGCGTACCCATTACCGCCAAGGTGGTGGCCGACATGATGGTGGGCGTGGGCATTGACCGCCTGCTTACCGTCGACCTTCACGCCGAACAGATTCAGGGCTTTTTCGACGTGCCCGTGGATAACGTGTACGGTTCGCCGGTATTGCTGGAAGACGTCGAAAAGCAAAACTTCAGTGATCTGATCGTGGTCTCTCCCGATATTGGCGGTGTAGTGCGCGCCCGCGCCGTAGCCAAGCAGTTGGGTGTGGACCTGGCGATCATCGACAAGCGCCGGCCCAACCCCAATGTGGCCGAGGTCATGAACATTATCGGTGAGGTCAATGGTCGCACCTGTCTGCTGGTGGATGACATGGTCGACACCGCCGGCACTCTGTGCAACGCCGCCAAGGCACTGAAGGCCCACGGTGCCAAGAAAGTGATTGCCTACTGTACCCACCCGGTACTGTCGGGCAACGCCGTTGAGAACCTGAATAATTCCGAGCTGGATGAACTGGTCGTTACCGACTCCATCCCGCTGAGTGATGCCAGCAAAAATTGCTCGCGCATTCGCACCCTGACGCTCTCGCGCATGTTGGCCGAGGCCATGCGCCGGCTGAGCAATGAAGAATCCCTGAGTGCCATGTTCCGCTAGGCGGAGCACGGCGCTCGGTTAACCGCCGCCCGGCATAACCGGTCGGCTTTTGAAACCCCGCTAATTGTTCTGGTCGCGGACATTAGTGGATAACATCGAGGACTAATCATGTCTGAAGAGTTTAAGTTGAACGCCGAAGCCCGAGAAGACCTGGGGAAAGGTGCGAGCCGCCGCCTGCGTCGTCTCGAGGGCAAAGTACCCGCCATCGTTTACGGCGGAAAAAAGAAGCCCGCTCCCATTATGCTGAGCCAGAAAGAACTGACCAAGCAGCTGGAGAGCGAAGCATTCTTCTCTCACATTATCGAGCTGAACATTGATGGCAAGGCCGAGAATGTGATTCTGAAGGATCTGCAACGCGATCCCGCGCGGGGCTTCACCAAGCACGCTGACTTCCAGCGCGTTTCCAAAACCACCAAGCTGCACACCAGCGTTCCGCTGCACTTCCTCAACGAGGAAACGGCCAAGGGCGTCAAGGTTCAGGGTGGTAAGATCGTTCACAACATGGTTCAGCTGGAAGTGACCTGTCTGCCGGCGGACCTGCCCGAGTACATTGAAGTGGACGTGGCCGACCTGGAACTGGGTAGCAGCCTGCACATCTCCGACCTGAAATTGCCCAAGGGCGTTGAGTCCGTGGAACTGAGCCACGGTGAAGACCACGACCAGCCGGTTGTGTCCATCAACAAACCGCGCGGCATGGCTTCAGGAGAAGCTGAAGGCGAGTCGGGCGATGCAGAAGGTGGCGAAGAAGAGAAGTAAACCTCGTTCTTCGAAAACACACCCCGACGGGTTCTGCCCTCGGGGTGTTTTTCTATCTACGGGACCCGCCCCGGGGTCTTTATTTATCCAATAGGTAAAAGCCCATGGACACACCCCTGCAGCTGATCGTCGGCCTGGGCAACCCGGGCGCCGAATACGATCGCACCCGGCACAACGCTGGCGCCGACTTTGTCACCGAACTGGCTTGGCGTCAGGGCGTGACCCTCACCCCCGAAAACAAATTCCACGGTCTGACCGGGCGCATTCGTCTGGACGGGCAAGACGTGCGCCTGCTGATTCCGACCACGTTTATGAACCGCAGCGGTCAATCCATCGGCGCCATGGCCCAATTCTTCAAAATCCCCGTGGAAGCGATTCTGGTGGCTCACGATGAGCTGGACCTGCCCCCTGGCACCGCTCGGCTCAAGCACAGCGGCGGCCACGGTGGCCACAACGGCCTGCGCGATACCATTAAAGCGCTGGGCAACAATAAGGATTTCAACCGGTTGCGCCTGGGCATTGGCCACCCGGGCTCGGCGTCACAAGTGGTTGGCTATGTTCTTAAAAAAGCCCCCACCAGTGAGCAACAACAGTTGCACGACGCCATTGACCGGGCAATAGAGGTTTTACCCCTGGCGGCCCGGGGCGATTGGGCCAAGGCGATGAACCAGCTACATACAAAGGTATGAGCCTCCAAAGCGCCCTACTCTCCAAGCGGCGCGATCTGTATAATCGCGCCTGTTTTTTCACTTTCTGGCCTGGATATCACTATGGGTTTTAACTGCGGCATCGTTGGCTTGCCCAACGTGGGTAAGTCCACACTATTCAACGCGCTTACCAAGGCGGGCATCGGCGCCGAGAACTTCCCCTTTTGCACCATTGAGCCCAATGCCGGGGTGGTGATGGTGCCGGACCCCCGCCTCGAGAAGCTGGCCGACATCGTCAAGCCGGAGAAGGTCATCCCCACCACCATGGAGTTTGTGGACATCGCCGGCCTGGTGGCGGGTGCCTCCAAAGGTGAAGGGCTGGGCAACAAGTTCCTCGCCAACATCCGGGAGACCGATGCCATTGCCCATGTGGTGCGCTGCTTTGAGGATGACAACGTCATCCACGTGGCCAACGCCGTGGACCCCGCCGCCGATATTGAGGTGATCAACACCGAACTGGCCCTGGCCGACCTGGAAACCGTGGACAAGGCCCTTCAGCGTTACACCAAGGCCGCCAAGGGGGGCGACAAGCACGCCATCGCCATGAAAGCGCTCCTGGAGAAAATTCAGCCTCATCTGGACGAAGCCAAGCCCCTTCGCTCCTTCGGCCTGTCAGAGGACGAGCTGGGTCAGCTGCGGGAGCTCACCCTGCTGACGGTCAAACCCACCATGTACATCGCCAACGTGTCCGAAGAGGGGTTTGAAAACAACCCGTACCTGGACAAGGTGCACGCCATCGCACGGGAAGAGAACGCCATCGTGGTGCCCATCTGCAACAAGATGGAGGCGGAGATCGCCGAACTGGAAGAGGACGAGAAGGCCGAGTTCCTGGAGGAGATGGGCATGGAAGAAGCCGGCCTGGACCGGGTGATTCGCGCCGGTTACGAGCTGCTGGGCCTGCACACCTACTTTACCGCCGGCGTGAAGGAAGTACGTGCCTGGACCATTCCGCTGGAGGCCACCGCGCCTCAAGCGGCCGGAAAGATTCACACCGACTTCGAAAAGGGTTTTATTCGCGCCGAAGTGGTGAGTTATGAGGACTACATCCACTACAAGGGCGAACAAGGTGCCAAGGACGCCGGCAAGTGGCGCCTGGAAGGTAAGGATTACGTGGTACAGGATGGCGATGTGGTGCACTTTCGCTTCAATGTTTGAAGCGGCGGCAAATCAGTCAGAAAGGCTTGACTTTAAAGGGGCAGACAGGGAGAATACGCGCCCTAAACAAGTGGCTAGGTAGCTCAGCTGGTTAGAGCACAGCATTCATAATGCTGGGGTCGGCGGTTCAAGTCCGCCCCTAGCTACCACTTTCTAAAGAACCCGCGCACCCGCGCGGGTTTTTTTATGGTACCCATCTTGACTTTCTTTCCCGCCGGACGCATGTTCTACACTAGGTGGGGACAAAAATTCCGGCGCCTGATTCTCCCGCTCCGGATCACCTGCCCCGCCCCGCGAGGCCGGCCACCCTAGCCGCCGGTCCATTTCGAACAGGAAGAGGTATTGGGAGTAACTATGAATATACAACTGTCCGGACATCACGTGGATATCACTGACGGCATTCGCGAGGCCGTCGACCAGCGCTTCAACAAGATTCAAAACCATTACCCGGACATCGGCGAGTTATCGATGGCATTAACCGTCGAACGCCACATTCAGGCCGTGGAGGTCACCACCCAATACAAAGGCGCCAAAGTGGCGGCTCACGCCGAGTCGCAGGACATGTACGCCGCCATTGGCGATGCCGCCCGCAAACTGGATGCCGCCCTGGCAAAACGCAAAGGCAGCACCGGCGGCAATCGGCATGAAAAGCCCGTGCTCGACACCAGTGAGGAGCCGAGCGCTCCCTAACGGGCCAGCCCAGAGCAATGCCCTTTAAACACATGGCATGAAAAAGCCCCGGCGCCATTGGCGTCGGGGCTTTTTTGGTTGCCGCTTTCTGTCGGCCCCGTCGCATACCTCACTCCAGCCACACCGGGTAATAGTCATACTCGCAGTAGCTGGAATCGGTATCACACACCTCCAGCACCGCGTAAGCCTTCTGTGGAAGCTCTTCAATCAGCGGGCTGATATCGGTGATGTACTCATCCAGGCCGCACGCCATGGTTAAGTCAGAATAGTACTGACAGATCCGGATGGCGTCCTGGTCACAGGGCAGGCCCGCCCCGCAGATTTCGGTGTACACGGGAATACTGCCCGAGAGCGACGGACGGTCGTTCATTCGGAAGCTCACCTGGTAGTCCTCCAGGCTATTGACCTGCCAGTCGATCTCAAAAATGCCCGCGTCGTGGTAGGGGTCCAGGGTGAGGGCCGTTTCGTAGTCCACGGCGGTGTCCACGCCATAACTGTCGATCAAATGGTAGGCCTTAAGATAAGGCACGAAATCATCGCCGTGATGCTCGTGGTCCGACCCGTGATCGGCGTGAACCTGGCGCTCGTCACACCCCGCCAGCGCCACCATTGCCGCCAACAGAGCCATCGTCATTGTCGCTTTCATCGGCCACCCCCGGTTTCGTCTCAGCCTGGGGCCAGACTACGCCCGCCGAAGTGAATCAAAGCTGAACAAACCGCAGGCGGGAGCGGGCGCCCCGTTTAGCCTTTTTTCGGGTCCCCGGTGGAGCCCCCCGGGCCCTCTTTATCCAGCCGTTCCAGCTCCTTGCGGTAGGCTTCCAGGTCCTCCCAGTCGTAGGGGGTGCCCGCGTTGAGGTGCCCCGGGTGCTTCGCCCGCTCCTTGGCATGGGCTTGCAGGGAGTGCTCCTCCTCGTCTTGCTCGAGTTTTCCCTGCTCGCGCTCATACTTTTTCAAAAAATCCGATGCTTTCATATCGCTGCTCCGTTAACCAAAGAAGTGGCATTTTCCGTTATCATGACCAAATTCCCCAGAGTCACTGACGCAGCCACTTATCAACCACAGGCTGTTAAGGCGACATTGTTGACCCAAGGAGCCGATGCTATGCAACTGTTTGGCAGCTACACCTCGCCCTACGTTCGCCACTGTCGAATTGCCCTGCTGGAGACTGACCTATCGTGCGAGTTTGTCGAGAGCGATACCCGCACCAGTGCCGAGCGCTCTCCGACTCAGAAGCTCCCTTTCCTGCAGGATGGCGAACGCTTTCTCACCGACTCCTGCTCCATTCTCCGCTACATTCGGGAAAAGGCCAACCAGCCGTTCTTTCCCAGCCTGCAGGACTACGATGATTTTTGCCTGACCAATACCCTAATGGACTCCGCCGCCAACCTGTTTGCACTGGAAAAGGATGGGGTCACCCCGGAGCAAAGCCCTTACCTTGAGCGCCAGCGGCGGCGCATCGACACCGCCCTGGACGCCCTGGCCCAGCGCTCTTTGGCCCAGAAAGCGCCCTACAGCGATTTCGAGCTACGCCTGGGCTGCGTGCTCGGCTGGGCCCGGTTTCGCGACCGTTTCTCATTCAGTCAGCACCCATCTCTGGTGGAGTTTTACGAGAACCTGGGCCAATACGAACCGTTTGCCCAAACCTCACCCCCCGCATAAGCCCTATCGGCGCGGGCCGCAGCGGCACCGTCCAAAAACAGTTGCATTTCAGCAAGGTTTGGCGTCAAAATCTTTAAATCATGAAAACCTTGCTCACAATAATTCAAAAACGGCGGGCCCGCCCCGCTCGACCGGGGGGCCCATGGCGCCAAGCATTGGCGCTCGGCGCCGCCATGCTGGTTTGGGCCAGCGCCGTTGAGGCCAGGCCCACCATTGTATTTTCCTGCTGGATTCCCCCCAACCTGCCCCTGCACCACCACCTGACAAAGCTTTACGTCGATGCGTTCGATGCCATGGGGTACGACTTTAAAATGCACTACCGGCCGAACCAGCGGGCGCTAATGGAAGCGAGCACCGGCATTACCGACGGTGACTGCGCCAGGACCGATACCTTTGGGGCCGAGAGCGCCGCCTCACCGCTAGTGCGGGTAGAGACTCAGATTGCGAGCACCTCACTGGAGGCCTGGAGCAGCAGCCCCGCGGTAACCGTGAGCGGCATAGAAAGCCTTACCGGTCACCGGTACCGCATCGGATATGTACGCGGTCACGTGGCTGTCCAGGCGCTCGTGGAGCGTTACCCGGCCTTGCGCTTCACCCCCGTGACCAGTGCCAAACACGGCTTGAAAATGCTCAGTGCCGGGCGGTTGGACCTGTTTGTGGGGACCTCGGTATCCACCCGCCAGGAAATTGCCACCCTGCAGTTGCCGGAAGCCGTGCATTCGGCGGGGCACCTGATGGTGTTAAGGGGTCACCCCTACCTGAACGAGCAACACCGCTCGATGGCGGTCCCCTTGGCCGAAGCGTTGAAAAAGCAGATCCCCGATGGGGGCTGGCACTTCGAGTGACCCCTGGCGGGTTGAGCGCTCCAGTACACTTGCCGCTTCGCGGCGTTTCCCCCACCGCCCACCTTGGGTACAATTCCTATAGCGACCTTTTTTCTTCGGTAACCGAGGCCAATCACCATGACCCAACGTACTCTGTCAGGGCTGGACCAACTCATTGTCGGGGTTGACCGGGTCCTGCGCACGCTGACCGATACCCCTGGCGAGGAGCGCCGCCCCTCGCCGGCGAGGGGAACACCGTCCACCGAACTGGACCAGGGCGAACGCCGCCATGCGGCGGGCCTGATGCGGGTCAATCATTCCGGGGAGGTCTGTGCGCAGGCGCTCTACCAGGGGCAGGCGCTGACAGCGAAGCTACCCAGGGTGAGGGCTGAAATGGAGCTGGCCGCGGAGGAGGAGGTAGACCATCTGGTCTGGTGTCGCCAGCGCCTGAACGAGCTGGGCAGTCACACTAGCTACCTCAACCCCCTGTGGTATGGCCTGTCCTTCACTCTAGGGGCCGGGGCCGGACTCATCAGCGACCGCGTCAGCCTGGGCTTTGTGGCCGCCACCGAGGAACGGGTGTGCAACCACCTGCAAACCCACCTGGAGCAGTTGCCCGAAACGGACCTCCGCAGCCGGGCGGTGGTGCAACAGATGCTGACCGACGAGGCCAAGCACGCCCAGACGGCCCTGGCTGCGGGGGGCATGAACTTCCCGGCGCCGGTCAAACGGGCCATGGGACTGGTGGCCAAGGCGATGACCGCCACCAGTTACCGCCTGTAGCAGCCCCTTTCGGGTCTCGCTATTCGGCTTCGTGAATCTCGTAGTCGTGGGTGATTTCCACCCCAGCGGCTTCGAGCATGATGGAGGCGGAGCAGTATTTGGTGGCGGAGAGCTCCACCGCTCGCTTGACCTGGTTTTCTTTCAGGTTTTTACCGGTCACCACAAAGTGCAGGTGAATCCGGGTAAACGGCGAGGGCACGCCTTCGGCGCGCTCAGCGTCCATTTCCACGCGACAGTCGCTTACCTGCTGGCGGGACTTGCGCAGAATGCTCATAACATCGAAGTTGGAGCAGCCTCCCAGGCCGAGCAACAGCATTTCCATGGGGCGAACCCCGGTGTTGCGACCGCCGTGATCGGGCGGCCCGTCCATCAAAACGGTATGGCCGCTGCCGGATTCACCCAAAAACTGGGCCCCATCGACCCATTTCACCTGACCTTTCATTCAATTCACCTCGATAAAAAGCGGTCTAGAACTGGCGCAAAAGGGTATCACAACCCACTAACAAACCCACCATCGTCGCCAAATTCGACGTGGATCACAAAAGTTGCCCTTTCTTCTGGACATGTTGGCGCCCTAGGCTTATAACTGGTTCACAAAGTTGCTAGCATGCAAACGGTGCCAACTGGTCAGGGCTGTTGTTTCAGTTCATAATGCCCGCCAATTAACCCATTGATAACGCACAAAAAACTAGGAGCTGCACCTTGGTCGCCGTATCCTTGACACCCCACATCACCCATGTGGACGAGTTTCTCAGCCATTGCCATCGCCGACGTTACCCGGCTAAAAGCACCATTATTTACGCCGGGGACAAGAGCGATTCCCTCTATTTCATCGTGCGCGGCTCGGTCACGGTTCTCATTGAAGACGATGAAGGCCGTGAAATGATCGTGGCCTACCTCAACGATGGGGACTTTTTCGGGGAAATGGGTCTGTTCGACCAGGAAGACTCCCGAAGTGCCTGGGTTCGCGCCAAATCCGAGTGCGAAGTGGCGGAAATCAGCTACAGCAAATTCCAGGAGATCGCCAGCGAGAATCCGGAATTTGTCTTCGCCCTAAGCAGCCAAATGGCCCGGCGCCTGCGCGCCACCACCCGGAAAGTCGGGGACCTGGCCTTTTTGGACGTCACCGGCCGTGTGGCCCGGACGCTGCTGGATTTGTGCAAGGAGCCCGATGCCATCACCCACCCCGATGGGATGCAAATCAAAATTACCCGTCAGGAGATCGGCCGGATTGTGGGCTGCTCCCGCGAAATGGTGGGCCGGGTATTGAAAACCCTGGAAGATCAGGGGTTGGTGGAGGTGCGCGGCAAGACCATGGTGGTTTACGGTACTCGTTAGGCGGGAAATGGTAGGGGCCAGAGCCCCTACCGGAAAAACCGTGCCAAAGCCTCGCCCGGGTTGTCCTCCCGCATAAAGGCCTCCCCCACCAAAAAGCTGTGCACGTCGCGGCGTCGCATCTCCCAGACATCGTCCGGGGACAGGATACCGCTCTCGGTGACCACGATGCGCTCGCTGTCGATGGCCGGCAGCAGGTCATAGGTGGTTTTCAGGGTCACATCAAAGGTATGCAGGTTGCGGTTGTTGATACCGATCAACTTATTGGGCAGCTCAAGGGCCAGCTCCAGCTCCCGCAGATCATGCACCTCCACCAGTACATCCAGCCCCAGCTCCATCGCCAGGGTATTCAGAGCCCGCAACTGAGTCGGCTCGAGCGCGGCGACAATGAGCAGGATGCAATCCGCTCCCATGGCCCGGGCTTCGTAGACCTGATATTCATCGATGATGAAGTCTTTGCGAATCACCGGCAGGCCCACCGCTTCGCGGGCCTCCTCCAGGTAGCGATCCGCGCCCTGGAAGAAGTCCACATCCGTCAGCACGGACAGACAGGTGGCTCCACCGCGCTCGTAACTGCGCGCCAGCTCGGCGGGCTCAAAGTGTTCGCGGATGACGCCCTTGCTCGGGGAGGCTTTCTTGATTTCCGCAATCACAGCCGCCTGCCCTGCTTCTATCCGGTCGGCAATGGCCTGAACGAAGCCCCGGGTCTCGGGGGCGTGAACCAGCGTCTGGCGCAGCTCGTCCAGTGGCTTTTGTTGCTTGCGCTCGGCCACCTCTTCCTGCTTGCGTGCGATGATTTTTCTTAGCACCGTTGGCGTATCGCTCACGGGGTATCCTCTTGTCTCGGTTGGTCTACTTAAAGCAGTGGGTGAAGGAGGCCAGCTCACGAATCTTCTCACCGGCCAAGCTGCTGCCAATGGCATCGCGCGCCAACTCCACGCCCTCATCCAAGCTCTCGGCCACACCACTGACGTATATGGCGGCGCCGGCGTTCAGGGTAATAATATCAGCGGCCTTTTCGGCGTACTGGCCACGGCGATTGCCCAGGGCGTCCTGAATCAAAGCCAGGGACTCGCTCGCGTTGCTCACCCCCAGGCCGATCAGGCTCTTGCTTTGAACGCCGAAGTCCTCGGGTTTAATCACATACTCGGTCACTTTGCCGTCTTTCAGTTCCGCCACCTGAGTTTCCGCCGCCAGGCTGATTTCATCCAAGCCATCTTTGGCGTGGACCACCATTACATGTTCACTGCCCAGGCGGTGGAGCACCTCGGCCATGGGCCGACACAACTCGCCGTTGAATACGCCGATCACCTGGCGCTTGACGTTGGCCGGGTTGGTGATCGGGCCGAGCATGTTGAAAATAGTGCGCAACCCCAGCTCTTTACGCGGGCCCACGGCATGCTTCATGGCGCTGTGGTGCACGGGGGCGAACATAAAGCCCACCCCGATTTCCCGCACACAGCGGGCCACCTCTTCCGGGGTTATATTGAGATTAATGCCCGCCTCTTCCAGCACATCGGCGCTGCCAGTGGCGCTGGAGACGGAGCGGTTACCGTGCTTGGCCACACGCCCGCCCGCGGCGGCCACGACAAACGCACAGGCGGTGGAAACGTTAAACAGGTTGGCGCCGTCGCCACCGGTACCGCAGGTGTCCACCAGGTAATCGGTGTCGATCTCAACGGACTGGGCGAGCTCGCGCATGGCCAGCGCCGCCCCGGTAATTTCGTTAAGGGTTTCACCCTTCATACGAAGGCCGACAAGAAAGCCGCCAATCTGCGCATCCGTGGCACCGCCGGTCATAATCTCTGTCATCACCGCAGTCATTTCCTCGGTGCTCAAGTCGATCTGCTCGACCACGCGGGTCAAGGCTTGTTTGATATCCATGTGCTTCTCCCGTTTATTGTCGTGAGTTTTTACAGCGTTCTCTCGCTCCCCACGAACAGGGCGTCTCTTATCGGTCGTTTATCATTTTTTGTGGATGCTACCAACGGCCCTTCTCAACGTTTACTGCGGCGCTTCGATTTTGACACGCCCCTTTTACTTGCGCAAAAAGTTACTTGCGCAAAAAGTTACTCGCGCAAAAAATTGTTCAGCAGCTCGTGCCCCTGCTCCGTCAGAATGGACTCGGGGTGAAACTGCACCCCTTCCACCGGGAGCGTCTTGTGGCGCACGCCCATGATCTCCGCCGGGGAGCCATCCTCGTTCTGGGTCCAGGCGGTCACTTCCAGGCAGTCGGGCAGTGTGGCCCGGTCAATCACCAGCGAATGGTAGCGCGTCGCTTGCAGCGGGTTGTTCAACTGGCGAAACACCCCCCGGTCGGTGTGGTACACCGGCGAGGTTTTGCCGTGCATCACCTTGGGGGCGCGAATCACCTCGCCGCCAAAAGCCTGACCGATGGCCTGGTGCCCCAGGCAAATACCCAGCAACGGCACCTTGCCCGCATAGGTTTTAATCACCTCCAGTGATACGCCGGCTTCATTGGGTGTGCAAGGGCCGGGGGAGATGACAATTTTTTCGGGGTTAAGCCGCCCCACCTCTTCGACGGTAATCTCATCGTTGCGCACCACCTTGATGTCGGCGCCCAGCTCCGCGAGGTACTGCACCACGTTGTAGGTGAAGGAGTCATAGTTGTCGATCATCAAAATCATGATTGTTCTCCACCCTGCTCGGTTTCACCCCGGTTAACCATATCCACCGCCCGGAAAATGGCGCGCGCTTTGTTCATGGTTTCTTTCCACTCCAGCTCGGGCACCGAGTCGGCCACAATACCGCCGCCGGCCTGGACATAGAGCTTGCCGCCCTTGATGACGGCGGTGCGAATGGCAATGGCGGTGTCCATATTGCCGCTCCAGCCGATGTAGCCCACGGCCCCGCCGTATATGCCGCGCTTCTCGGTTTCCAGCTCGTCGATGATTTCCATGGCCCGAATTTTCGGGGCGCCGGACAGGGTGCCGGCGGGCAAGGCCGCCCGCAGTACGTCCATCGCTTCAAGGCCATCCAATAGCTGGCCGGTGACGTTGGAGGTGATGTGCATTACGTGTGAGTAGCGCTCCACCACCATTTTATCGGTGAGCTTGACCGTGCCAGTTTTCGAGACGCGGCCCACATCGTTGCGGCCCAGGTCGATCAGCATCAGGTGCTCGGCGATTTCCTTGGGGTCGTTAACCAGGTCCTGCTCCATGGCCAGATCCTCTTCGGGCGTGCGCCCGCGTCGACGGGTGCCGGCAATGGGGCGAACCGTGACCGCGCCGTCTTCCAAGCGAGCCAGAATCTCGGGGCTCGAGCCCACCACCTGGTGGTCTCCCAGGTCGAGAAAATACATATAGGGGGAGGGGTTCAGGCAACGCAGGGCGCGATACAGGTTGAGTGGCTCCGCTTTATAGTCCACCGATAAGCGCTGGGAAGGCACCACCTGCATGATGTCCCCCGCCAGCGTGTATTCCTTGATCCGCTCCACGGCGTTTTTGTACCCCGCTTCGCCCATGTGGGAGGTAAAGGTCTGCTCCGGCCCTTCGGTTTTGGGCAAACCCACCTCGGGGACCGGCGGCACCGGAGCCCGCAACTGCGCTTCGAGCTCCAGCAACCGGGCCTGGGCTTTCTCGTAAGCGTTTTCAAGCTCCGGGTTGGCGTGCACCACGAGAATCAGCTTGCCAGCCAGGTTATCGAACACCAGCACTTCATCGGAGACCATCAACAGAATATCCGGCGTACCCAACGCATCCGGCGGCATGGAGGCTTTCAGGTGGGGCTCCACGTAGCGCACACAGTCGTAGCCGAAATAGCCCACCAGGCCGCCGGTAAAGCGCGGCAGTCCGGGCAAATCCGGGGCGCGGAAGCGGTGTTTGTATTCCTCCACAAAGGTCAGCGGGTCCTCGCACTGAAACGACTCTTGCACCTCGCCGTCGCACTCGAGCTGGACCCGGTCACCGAAGGCTTTCAAAACCCGGCGCGCCGGCAGACCGATCATGGAATAACGGCCCCACTTCTCGCCCCCCTGTACGGATTCAAACAGGTAGGAGTAAGGCCCGCGGGCCAATTTCAAATAGGACGACAGAGGGGTGTCCAGGTCCGCGAGGACCTCGTGCATTACCGGAATGCGGTTATACCCCTCTTCCGCCAATCGGGAAAATTGTTCGGGAGTCATGCTTATACCTTTTTCTTTCACGACCACTCACGCGGCAGCGTGCTCAATCAAACCGTCAGTGGTATTTGCGTATACGGCGGCCCGGACAGGCGCCAAATAGATGCCGAGACGACGGGCCCGGCGCAGGCCTGGACCCAATAGTTAAGCTAGCTACGCCATCGGGCGGGCGCAGCGGCGGGGATGTACAGATACAAGCCTGACGAGATCAACGTGCTTCTCCTCAATTCAACGTAGCCCGAGTTTACTCAAAACCGGCCGCCGGGGCCAGCCCCGGCGCGGGCCGCACATCACATTTCTGCAAGCTGAGCGCGCATGGAGCCGATCACGTCCCCGTAATCCGCCGCGTTGAAGATGGCCGAACCGGCGACAAACGTATCCGCTCCGGCCTCCGCTACCGAGTGCAGCGTTTCCAGGTTAATGCCGCCGTCCACCTCCAGGCGGATGTCCTTGCCGCTGGCATCAATCATCTCCCGCGCCGCCCGCAGCTTATCCAATGTGGCGGGAATAAACTTCTGTCCGCCAAAGCCCGGGTTCACAGACATGACCAGCAGCATATCCAACCGCTCCAGGGAGTACTTCACCAGCTCCAGACTGGACGCCGGGTTCAGCACCAGGCCCGCCTTACACCCGGCGTTCTCGATCAGTTGCAGGGAGCGATCCACATGCTTGGAGGCCTCCGGGTGGAAGGTGATAAAGCTGGCTCCTGCGTCGGCAAACTGCTCGATCAGGTCATCCACCGGCTCCACCATCAGATGAACATCAATCGGCGCCTCAACCCCGTAGCGGCGCAACGCTTTGCATACCATGGGCCCGAATGTCAGGTTGGGCACGTAGTGGTTGTCCATCACGTCGAAGTGAATCATATCGCCACCGGCGGCCAGTACCGCCTCGGCCTCCTCTCCCAGACGGGCAAAGTCGGCGGAAAGAATGGACGGAGCGATCTTGTAATCCCGCTTCAAGTTCTGCATAAAGTATCCGATGACCTTTGATAGGGTTTTCTCCATTGTAACCAAAGTTACCCACGAATAGGCAGCGAAGCGGATGATGCCCCAACGTACCCCTACGGTCCAGGCCCTCTCCCGGGGGTGGCTATGCTTGCTATTGAGCCTTACGCCTCCCCTGGCAGGCGCCCAAAACAACGGTGCCCCCGCGCCCTTGACCGAAGAGGCGGCCACAGCCGATGAGAAGGAGGCCGCGAATGAGGCGCCCGCCGAAACGGCCGAACCACCACGTTTCGCCTCCCGCCAGGAACGGGACCGGGAGCTGCTCGCCGAGCGCTTCCCGGAGGAGGCCCGGTGGTTGACCCTCCCCGAACCCGAAGGTCGCGCCCTGGCGCTGTATCGCCCGGCCATGGCCGTGCCCAAAGGCGCTCTATTAATGTTCCACAGCGCCGACAACCCTCCGCACTGGCCACCGCCACTGGCCAACCTCCGCCAGAGCCTGCCCCGCCATGGCTGGGCCACCTTTGCGGTCACCCTGCCGCCGCCGGAACCGCCTCCCATTCCCGAGCGGCCAGCCCCCGAGCCACCACCCGAACCGGAGAAGACGGAGGAGCCCGGCGCCGAGGAAGACGCCGAGGAAAATGTGGAAGCGCAAGAGACGGCCGAAGCGGACACTGAGATCGAAGAAGCGCCCCCGGAAACGCCGCTGCCGCCCCGACCGGAACGCATTGCCAATCATGTGGAGGCTGCCCTGCAGTGGCTGGCGCAGAATGGCCAGGGCAATTTGGTGGTTCTCGTGGACCCCGTATCGGCGCCGGAGGTGTTGGCGACCTTGCAGCCGCAACTGGAAGCGGGGGCTCAAGGCAAGCCCCCCTCTACCGGCGAAAGCCCTCTGAGCGGACCGGTGCGGGCGCTAATTGTCGTCAACCGGCATGAGGGCGTGGCGCTAAGCAACGAGCAGCTGAGCCAGGTTTTCGTGGTCCCGGAGCTACCGGTGCTGGACGTGTTTGTCGGCCCCACAGCCCTTTTACAGAAGCAGCAACGCCGGCACCGGGATATCGCTCGCCGCGA
This sequence comes from Marinimicrobium locisalis, assembly GCF_039822625.1. NCBI lineage: Bacteria > Pseudomonadati > Pseudomonadota > Gammaproteobacteria > Cellvibrionales > Cellvibrionaceae > Marinimicrobium > Marinimicrobium locisalis. The sequence continues at coordinate 74,430 of NZ_JBDLLG010000020.1, read as the reverse complement.
GCGGCTGAATCGCTACCAGCATTTGTTGGTCGGCGCCCCTGACGTCCACGACCCGGAAAACGAGCGCAGCTTTTGGGTTCGCCGGATTCAGGGGTTTATGCAGCGCCAAGCCGAAGGCGTCGAGGTCAACGTGCCCGCCAACCGCCGACGCTGACAGCCCGTTAGACGCGGCCTTTGGTCACCTCGGCAATGGCCGCGCTCACATAATCAACCTTGTCCAGATTCAGGCCCGCAATATTGACCCGGCTATTATCGGTCATATAGATGCTGTAGTCGGCCTTCATGCGGGCCACTTCCGCCTCGCTGAGCCCCAGGAAGGAAAACATACCCCGCTCCCGCGCGATAAAACCGAAATCCCGCCCCGGCACCGCCTGGCCCAGTGAGTCCACCAACGCATGGCGCAGGGTTTGGATGCGCTCACGCATCTGTGCGAGTTCATCCCGCCAGCGTCCGCGCAGCTCTTCCGATTGCCAGATACCGGCCACCAACGCACTACCGTGGGCCGGAGGCATGGAGTAAAGCCCGCGCGCCACGCTCAGCATCTGGGACTGGATGGCCTCTGCCTGCCCCGCGTCCGCGCCCACCACGGCCAAGGCACCGGCCCGTTCCCGGTAGAGGCCGAAGTTTTTGGAAAAAGACACGGCCAGAATCACCTCCGGTAATTTCTCGGCCATCAGTCGAGGACCGTAGGCGTCTTCTTCCAGCCCTTCCCCAAAACCCTGGTAGGCCATGTCGATCAGAGGCACAAAGCCCCGCTCCGCCGCCAGTTCGGTCACTTGGCGCCACTGCGCGGGCGAGAGATCGGCACCGCAGGGGTTGTGACAGGACGCGTGCAGCAACACCAAGTCCCCGGCCGGGACCTGCTTGAGGGCGGCGACCATGCCGTCAAAGTCGAGGCTGTGGCGCTCGAAGTCGTAGTAGGGATACTCCTTGAGCTCCAACCCGGCGCTGCCAAGCAGCGGTACGTGGTTGGCCCAGGTGGGTGTGCTGACCCAGACCCGGGCGCCGTGCTGGGCCCGTTGGATGAGTTCGGCGGCCAGGCGCAGTGCGCCGCAGCCGCCGGGGGTTTGTACGGTGGCGATGCGCTTTTGCTCCAGGGCCGGGTGCCCTTCTCCAAAGGCGAGGGCCTGGACGGCGTCGTTGGCGCCGGGGTAGCCGGCCGGTGGGGTGTAGGCTTTGGTGGTTTCGTTTTTTTGGAGCTGCGCTTCGGCTTCCCGCACGGCGGCCATGACGGGGGTGATGCCGTGGGCGTCCCGGTAGACGCCCACGCCCAGGTCGACTTTGTCGGGGTTGGGGTCGTCGCGAAAGGCGATGCTGAGCCCGAGGATGGGGTCGTTGGGTAGTTTGGGCAGGGGTTCGAACATGGGGCGCTCCTTTGATTCACACTTGCGGGGGATTATAGAGGTTTGGTGGTTTGTTTTGGTGTTGGGTTGCGGAGTGACATTGAAGTCCGGCGGAGAGCGGGTGTGCGTGTAGGGTATGGTAAGGCGGTAGCCGCCACCTACCATTACCACCCATCACACCCCGTCGCACCGTTATGGTTTTTGTGGCAGGTGGCGGCTGACGCCTTACCGTGCCCTACGCGGTTACCCCCCAATGCGTAAAACGCAGGATGTGAGGTCAAATTTGGCATTGAGGACTTGGAAGGGGTAAAGCCTTCCAAGGCCGGGCTTTCCGAAAAACCTCGAAGCGCGCCGCCTCATGTATAATGACGCTTTTACCCCAACGCCGAAGAAGGTCTTTATGTCGCGTTACTGGAGTGAGCTGGTTCGTCAGCTGGAGCCCTACGTGCCCGGTGAACAGCCCAAAATCGAAGGGCTGATCAAACTTAACACCAACGAAAGCCCCTACCCCCCCTCACCCAAAGTGCGGGACGTGCTCAACGGCGAGGCCGTGGACAAACTGCGGCTCTACCCCGACCCCAACTCCAGCCGGCTTAAACAAACCATCGCTGACTACTACCAGCTTAAACCCGAAAACACCTTCGTCGGAAACGGCTCCGACGAAGTGCTGGCCTTCGCCTTCATGGCCTTCTTCAAACAAAGCAAACCCCTGCTGTTCCCCGATATTAGCTACAGCTTCTATCCCGTCTACTGCCGCCTGTTCGGCATCGAAGCCCAGCGGCAACCGCTGACCGACGACCTGCGCATCGAACTCGAGCAGTACCCCGCCGACAACGGCGGCATCATCTTCCCCAACCCCAACGCCCCCACCGGGCGGGCCCTGCCACTGGAAGAGATTGAGGCGCTGCTCAAGCGCAATACCGATAGTGTGGTGCTGATAGACGAAGCCTACGTCGACTTCGGGGCCGAGAGCGCCGCCCGGTTGGTGGACCGCTACCCCAACCTGCTGGTCAGCCAAACCCTCTCCAAATCCCGCTCGCTCGCCGGCTTGCGGCTCGGTTTCGCCCTGGGTGCGCCCGACTTGATTGAGGCCTTGGACCGGGTCAAAAACTCCTTCAACTCCTACCCGGTGGACCGGCTGGCCGAGGCCGCCGCCGTTGTGGCGCTCGAGGATGAGGACTACTTCCGCCAGTGCCGGGACAAGATCGTCGCCACCCGGGAATGGACCCGGGAGCAACTGCAAGCGCTCGGCTTCAACGTCATGCCCTCCGCCGCCAACTTTCTATTCGCCCAGCCCCCCGAGGGCGTGGATGCCGCCGAGCTTGCCGAGCAGCTGCGGGAGGCGCGCATTTTGGTACGGTACTTCAACAAGCCTCGGATCGAAGGCTTTCTCAGGATCACCATCGGCGATGACGGACAAATGCACCGCCTACTGGAGACCCTCCACACGCTCCTACCCTAAACCTACACACTCTCATACCCTAAGAGGTTCCAATCTGGGGGGCGCTAGGACCTTGATTCTTGCGCCAGTACCAGCTTATGATGGGACTTATATCACAAAAAACAATAACCCTAGCATCAGGTCGTTCGGCTGATGCTAAGAGGATTACGCGCACCGGGAGTGCTTGCGTAGTGCTTAAGGGTCGAATAATTAAACTGGCGTCTATGGCAGTTAACACAAAAATAAAGGACCTTCCGAGCGCTGAGAGCGCCTTTACAAGGATTTGATACCAGCCCCGGCGATAACAGAAGGCTGCGTTCAATGTTAGCCATAAAACCACCCGGACTGGGCGACTATGCAGACGAGACTTACAGCGGTTGAGCTGATCCAGCGATTCCAAAAACTGTTCACCGACCTGAACCACGAACAAATCGCCGAACGTTTGGTGAAGCTGGTGATGACCAAGCCCACCATCACCCGTGCCGCCCTAATCATCGAGCGAGACCAGCGGCTGTTTGTCGAGTCCATTGCCCAACTCGACCCCCTCGGGCGCACGAAAGCAGACACCCTCACCACCGCCCTGCAGACGCTCAAAGGCTTCCCCCATAACCAAATCGAACGGGCCTTTAGAGAAGGTCGATGCATAGTGCTGGACCACTCCGCCATTGTGCGCGTCGGCCACGATATCGTGCCCAAGGGGGTGCGCTCGGCCTACCTTTACCCGATATTCGAACACAACCGCCCCATTGCCGCGTTCTACCTGGAAAGCCGGGAAGAGCTGCCCCTACTGGAAACCAGTGTCCAAGAGCTGGATACCGTCTGGGCTTTCAGCGGCCTGCTGGCGCGCCAGATTATTGAGATGTGGCGTCACGACGAGCAGAGCGAACGTCATCGCCTGGCAGAGCAGGCCTTGTGGGCGAGCGAAACCTACCTGCATGCCATTTTGGATCACTCTCCCGCGCTAATCTCAGTAAAAGACCTGCACGGCAATGTGGTGCTGGCCAGCGAACACTATAAACAGCTGCAAAACGTCGATGAACAAGGTTTTGTGGGTAAGAATGTGTTCGACGTTTATCCCAAGGAAACTGCCCAAACGCTTTGGGACATCGACCTGGCCACCACGGATAAGCAGCAGACCTTCGAGAGCGAGCTGGACCTGATGCACAAGGACGGCACCCTGCACACCTACCTGATGGTGAAATTCCCCCTGCGCAACCCCAACGGGGATGTGTTCGGGGTCTGCACCATCTGTACCGATATCTCCGAGCGCAAGCTGGCGGAAAACGCCCTGCGCGAGCAGCAGTCGCGCCTGAACTACATGGCCTTCCATGACTCGCTCACTGCCCTGCCCAACCGCTCCCTTTTTTACGACCGCCTTTACCATGGCCTGGCCCGCACCCGGCGCACCAATGGCAAGCTGGCGTTAATGCTGCTGGATATTGACCGTTTCAAAAACATCAACGACTCCCTCGGCCACGACTCCGGCGACCTGTTGCTTAAGGCCATCGCCATGCGCCTGAATGAAGGCGTGCGGGATATGGACACCGTGGCCCGCCTGGGCGGTGACGAATTCGTGGTGGTGCTCGAAGGGGTGAACGACATGGAGGACGTGGTCTTCATCGCCAACAAGCTGCTGGTGACCCTGGCCCGTCCACTGGAAATCGCCGGCCATGAAATTACCACCACCGTCAGCATCGGCGTGAGCGTTTATCCGGATGACGGCCTGGACACCGACGAGTTGCTAAAGAACGCCGACATCGCCATGTATAAGGCGAAGGAAGCCGGTAAAAACAACTGCCAATTCTACACCAAGGGCATGAGCGCCACGGCGGTCAATTACCTGCTGCTGGAAAACGACCTGCGCCGGGCGGTGGAACAAAACCAGCTGATTTTGCATTACCAGCCACAAGTGGATTTGAGAACCGGCGAGTTGATGGGGGCCGAAGCACTGGTGCGCTGGCAACACCCGGAGCGCGGTCTGGTCTCCCCCGCGCACTTTATTCCCTTGGCCGAGGAGACCGGGTTAATCGCCCCCATCGGTGAATGGGTATTGCACGAAGCCTGCCGACAGCAAAAGCTCTGGCTGGATTCGGGCAAGCAGGTCGGCCGCGTGGCGGTCAACCTATCGCCTCGTCAGTTCCGCCAGCGCAACTTCCCCGAGAAGGTGGAGAAAATTCTGCGCGATACCGGCCTACCCCCGGAGTGTCTGGAGCTGGAGATTACCGAAAGCTGCGCGATGGAGCACGCCGGCGAGACGATCAATCAATTAAAGCAGCTCAATCAGATGGGGCTGTTTCTGGCGATTGATGACTTCGGCACCGGTTATTCGTCCCTGGCGTATCTGAAGCGTTTCCCGATTCAGAAGTTGAAGATCGACAGCAGTTTTATCCACGATATCCAGAGCGACCCGAATGATGCGGCCATCGCGAAGTCGATTATCGGGCTGGCGCACAATATGCAGCTGGCGGTGGTGGCCGAAGGCGTTGAAAAGCCGGCCCAAGCAGATTGGTTGTGTGACGAGGGCTGTGACCAGGGCCAGGGTTTTTTGTTCTCCAAGCCGCTCTCGGCCCGCCAGTTCGAGAGCCGTTTTGTGGGAGGACATTTTTCGTTTGACGGGAATGTCGTTAAGCTTAATGCCCTTGCCTGATTTCTAACACCTTCCTTCGTAAGCTTGACGGCCACTTCGTAGAAAGTTCGGGGCCGCTACCGGGTAGGGTTTTCTCAAAACGCGATGAATACGTCCCTGTAGCTCCCTCACTTCGTCCCTGAAGTGAGGGTTTGAGAAAACCCTACCCGGCACCGTCCCCTCTGAAGTAAATTCTAGCGGCGTGTAACCTCACCATCCCTATCGAACCGGCGAAGGGTTCTTACAGAGGAAGGGCTTGATGGCTCCAACGAGGGCTCGATGTCGGGGGCTTTGTTTTCAAACCCTCACTTCAGGGATGAAGTGAGGGAGCTCCATGGATGGATTTATGTGTTTTGAAAACAAAGCCCCCGATAGCGAGACCGGTCTTTCTAAAAGGCTCCCACCCCCACACAAGCTGGACCGTTAATTTTCGAGAGAATCATCCCAACCAATGAAGAACGGCTCTTCTTCTTGGCTGCTGAAGCGTTCGTGGAAGCCTTGAAGTTCATTGGCGACCTGACCGGTTTGGCGTTTGAAACTGGCCAAGTGAAAGAGCGCTTCCCCCTCGTGAACCAAAGGCAAGTTCGTCGAGCCAATCACAATGGCTTCGTCCGGCGCCAATACCGGAGACTCATTCAACCCCAGCGGGTCGGCAATAATGCCGAGCACCTCGCCCTTCTTCACACGCGCGCCCAGTTGCGCACGGGTGCGCATCACGCCACTGAGCGGCGCACGCACCCAGCGGCTGTCATCGGCAATCACCGCTTCGTGCACCTTCGCCGCCCGCTTGCGGGCCGGGAGCATTTTCAGCTCCCGCATCACATTCAAAATGCCGCGGGCGCCCGCGCGAATGCACAGCTCATCGAAACGCAATGCCTCCCCGGCCTCGTACAACAAGAGGGGAATGCCCATATCCGAGGCTGTTTCCCGAAGCGAGCCATCGCGAAGCTTCGCATCCAGCACCACTGGGGTGCCGAACTGCATCGCCAGGTTACGGGTTTCCTCCTGGCTCAAATCCGCGCGAATTTGCGGCAGGTTGCTGCGGTGGCGCGCGCCGGTATGTAAATCAATACCGTGGGTACAGTGTTTGAGAATGTCCCGAACAAAGGTGCTCGCCACCCGTCCGGCCAGCGAGCCGCGTTCACTGCCGGGGAAGCTGCGGTTGAGGTCTCGCCCGTCCGGTAGATAGCGGGACTGGTTGAGAAAACCGTGGACGTTCACCACCGGAATGGCCAGCAGCGTGCCTCGCAACTGATTGAGCTGCTTGTAGTCCAGCAAGCGGCGAATAATGTCCACGCCGTTAAGCTCATCGCCATGAATGGCCGCACAAACAAACAGACAGGGGCCCGGGCGGCGGCCATTGATGACATGCACCGTCAGCTCCACATTCGAGTGGGTGTACATGGCCGCCAGGGGCAGGTCGACAGAAGCGCTCTGCCCGGGGGCGATCTTTACGCCTCCGATTTCCAGCGTGCGGTTTTTCTCGCGCGCCTTTTTCGAGGTCGCGCGGGGCGCTTTCGCCCCCTCGCTTGACCCAACGTCGTCAGTCACAGGAGTGCCTCTCTAGCCTTTGCCTCGGGTGCGGGTTTTGTGGGGCTTGGCGTTCTCTTCCACATACTTAATAATAAAACCCGCCACGTCCTTCTGTGTCGCGCCCTCGATCCCTTCCAAGCCGGGAGAGGAGTTGACTTCCATCAATAACGGCCCGCGACTGGAGCGCAACAGATCGACACCGGCCACGTTCAGCCCCATGGTCTGGGCGGCCTTGACGGCGGTTGCCCGCTCGCTCGGGGTCAGCTTGATCAACTGGGCGCTGCCCCCCCGGTGCAGGTTGGAGCGAAATTCCCCGTCCATGGCGGTGCGCTGCATGGCGGCCACCACTTTGGTGCCGATCACCAGGGCCCGGATGTCACTGCCGCCGGCCTCCTTGATGAACTCCTGCACCAAAAACTCGGCGCGCAGCTCCCGGAAGGCCTCAATCACACTTTCGGCGGCCTTGGCGGTTTCGGCCAGGACCACGCCGCGCCCCTGAGTCCCTTCACAGAGTTTAACCACGAGGGGAGCACCACCGACCAGCTTGATCAGGTCCTTGGTGTTGTGCACCTGGTAAGCGAAACTCGTGCTGGGCATGCCCAGCCCCTTGCGAGAGAAAAGCTGCATGGCCCGCAGTTTATCCCGGGAGCGACCCAGGGCCACTGACTCGGTCAGGCAGTAAACGCCCATCATTTCAAACTGGCGAATCACCGCCAGACCGTAGTGGGTGACGGAGGCACCGATGCGCGGAATGATCGCATCATAGCCCTCAAGCTTGGTCCCCTTGTACCAGATACTGGGGTGGGAGGGAGTAATGTCCATGTAGCACTTTAAAAAGTCGAGCACATGGACTTCATGACCGCGTTGCTCGGCGGCCTCAATCAGCCGACGGGTGGAATACAGGCGGCGGTTGCGCGAGAGAATGGCAATTTTCATAGAGTATCCAATGATTCCTTACAATGGTGTGTAAGACTATAGTTTGTAGGAGATCGGTTCGTAGGACAGCGATTCCTAGGGTCTCGTTGCGTCAGCCACGGCTTAGGAGGACTCCCCCGGCGGCTGATATTTATCGCCGCCGAGTACAAACGACTCGTCGCTGTCCACCAGGAAACGGGGTTTCAGCGCACCCCGGCCCAAGAGCATACGAAATAACATGTTTTCCCGATCGGTCAGCGTGACCTCCGCCTCGTAAGCTTCGCCCCCCAGGACCAGGGTCGTGGCGATCACGTAGCGCATTTCCACGTGGCCACCGGAATCGGTCACTCGACGCTGGTCAATGACCGGGGCCTCGCACTCAATTTGCATCTCGGTGTCTTTCTGACGCGGGTGCAGGCCAAACCGCACCCAAGTACGCCCCTCCAGCTCGAAGGGCTCAACGAAATACGCGTGCAGCGCGCTGGTGCGCGCCCCGGTGTCGATCTTAGCCTTGATCACCGCCTGGCCCAGAGCGGGCAGTCGTACCCACTCCCGCCAACCGATGACGCTCTTATCCTGTTTATTCACGCCGTTCCTCGCAGTCACTCTTTAACCATAGAAAATTTTGGGATAACGGCAAATTTTTTTTGCTTTGCCGCCGCCAATCCTTGTGATACATAGCGTTCATTGGAAGCCCTTCCGGGGCCTCCCGGTTCGCACCCCGCTCGTGCATTGTCATTTCTTACACTGGAGATGTCCATGGCTGTCACTATTGATCACTCGGAAGAAGACACCGACTTTCTGACTGAGTTGCCCTCGGAGGCCGATAACGACGAGGAGCAGCAACCCAAGCTGACGGGAAAGGAGGCCAACCAGCACATACTGGACATGCGCCGTAAAGTTGAAGACCGGCTGGAACGCCGTCGTCTGAGAGAAGAGCTGGGGTGTGATGACTTGCGGGAGCTGGACGCCTAGGCGTCCGCGCCAGCGGGGGAGGCACCGCCCTCCTCCGTCCCCGCCAGCACCGCCAGAGCGCCCTGAATACCGGGGCTGAACTCCCGTTCGGCAACAAATACCGCGTACAGGGTGCGATGAAAAGCGGGCGCGCCCTGCACCTCATAACAGCCGTCTTCCAGCAGCTCCGCCGGCAAGTAGGCACTGCCTTCACCTGTTCGAACCCGTTCAAAGGCGAGACTGGCCAGGTTGGTGTGCAGCACCGGTACCTGCTCGCCCAGGCGCCGGGCCTGAAACAGGGTAAATGCTGGCCCCCAGTCCACCGAGATATAACCCTCCGCCAATGCCGCTTTGAGCGTCTGACCCGACCTGGCGTTCAAAAGCACCAAGTCAATTTGGCCGACTTTGCGGGCCTTCAGCAGGGGCGAATCGGGCAGATCACACAGCAACGCCATATCCAGTTGGCCCGCCAGCAGCCGCTCCACCAGTTCGTCGGGATGATAGGCCTCGGCGCGAACCTTGAGCTCGGGATAGTCGCGGCGCAACCGAGCGGGAAGGTACGCCAGGCGGAAATGCCAGAGCCCCGGTGTGGCCCCCATGCTCAGTGCTCGGGCGGGCTCGGATTGGTGAACCAAATCCTTGCGCGCCTGCTCCCAAGCCTCCAGCAGTTGATGGGCGTGGGGCAACAAGCGCTCCCCCTCCGCCGTCAGTTGATTATTGCCACGGGTGCGGTAGAACAGGCTCACCCCCAGACTCTGTTCCAACTGGCGGATACGCGCGCTGGCCGCCGCGGGGGTAATAAAGAGCTTCTCCGCCGCCCGACCAAAATGGCGGCACTGCGAGACTTCAAGAAAGGTTCTAAGCAGTTCGGTGTCCACGGGCGCCCCCTGTCGTTCCTGTTACGGGGAATCTAACGGGATGGGGAACGGAGCGCAACGGTCAGGCACAAAAAAGCCCGGGACCAGCCCGGGCTTTTTCTGACTCATAAGCGTTTTGCTTAGAAGCGGATTGCGGCACCAATGGTGAAAGAGTTGCCGTAATCGGTATCGGTGAAAGACAGGTTGCCGCTCACCTCGTCGTTGAAGAACTTCTCGGTGCGCAGGGTAAACTGGTCGTTACCGTAGTAGTCGGTGTAACCGGCGCCAACGCTAAAGGTGCGGTCGAAGTAAAAATCGGCACCCAGAGAGAGGTAATCGTCAAAATCGCCGTCGGCAAAGGTACCTTCGAAGTTTACGAAGTTGCCACCGCCCAGGCTGGTGACATACTTTGCAGACAGGTTGGCGTCATAACCGTCTTCGTTGAATTCAGTGGTTACCCGCAGGCCATCAATCGGGGTGAGGCCCAGCGTGCCGTACGCGGTGGTTTCATCATCCGCACCGGAGTCAACACGGCTTACCCGCGCGCCAACGTAAAAGATGGTGTCAGGAACATACAGTTCGCCACCCACGGTGAGAACGTCGAAGTCGTTGTCGCCAGCCACGTAAACGTTGCTGGAGCGCTCCAGAAAAGCGGCTTCCGCCAGGGGGTGGTTGCGAGTCTGTACGGGAGAGAAGTGCAGCTCACCGTACATACCAAATGCACCGTCACCGTCTTCGACGTCAGTGTAATTAGCGCCAATTTCAGACTGGTAGTCTGCAGCGGCAAAACCGGAGGAAAAAGCGAAAGCGGTGGCCAATGCCAGGGATTTAAATTTCATGTGTGCTCCTTTGAATACATCACAGTTCCAATTAAACGCGTACCGGGCGGTACGTGCGGCGCATTCTAATGGGAGAAGCGACGTTTGTCACATGCTTTCGATAAAACTGATGCACAGTTCACATTTTTAGCATTCGCACTCAAAGCGGCGTTGGTCTTCCAGACGCAGAGCGGTCAAGGTACCACCCCACACACAACCGGTGTCCAAGGCGAAGACATTGGGGGCATCCACCTTGCCTTCCAGCGCGGCCCAATGGCCGAAAATGATTTTCTGGTCCCGACACTTACGCTCGGGATGAGCAAACCAGGGTTCGAAACCGGGCGCGTGTGATTCGGCGCCACCTTTGTTATCCAGATCCAACTCCCCATCGGCGGTGCAAAATCGCATGCGAGTAAAATAGTTGGTGATCAGACGCAACCGCTCAACGCCGTAGAGTTTGGGTTTCCACCGGCTAGGTTCATTGCCATACATTTGCGAGAGAAAATCATCGAGCTGGGTGCTTTGCAGTACGGCTTCCACTTCCCGCGCATGGGCCTTGGCGCGCTCGAGGGACCACTGGGGGGGAATCCCCGCATGGGTCATGACGTAGTCGAGCTCGGGGTCGTGGTGCAACAGCGGCCTATGACGCAACCACTCAATCCATTCCGGGTGCTCCTCGTGGCCCAAAATTTCTTCCAGCGTATCTTTGCGATTGGGAGGGCGGTGGCCGCGAGCCACGGCTATCAGGTGCAGGTCGTGGTTCCCCAGCACGACCGACAGGCGGTCGCGCATGGGATACAGAAAACTTAGCGTGGCTTGTGAACTGGGGCCCCGGTTGATCAGGTCACCGGCAATCCAGAGCCGGTCCTCGGCGGGGTCGAAGTTGACCTGGTCCAACAACCGCTTCAACGGCTCCAGGCAGCCTTGAATATCGCCAATGGCGTAGGTGCTCATGCAATCTCCCGTGAACGCTTTGCAAGCCGGTGAAAACGCCTGCCTTCAGCGAGGCCACTGCGTATTAGCGCCGCAGTAACGGGCCGCTTTTGGCCCCGGCTAATGAATGGCGTGAGGCGGTACCAGGGCAAATGCGGGGATGGTGACATCAAACAGCTTGCCATCGTCCGTCTTCATTTGATAAGTGCCCTCCATGATACCGGTCTGGGTATCGAGGATCACGCCACTGGTGTAGGTGAATTGCTTGCCCGGGGGCAGGTAGGGTTGTTCACCCACCACACCGATACCGCGAATTTCCTGTTTCTTTTCGGCCTCGTCGCAAATCACCCAGTGGCGGCCAATCAGTTGCGCCGCCGCATCGCCCTCGTTTTCGATGGTGATGGTATAAGCGTAGACGAACCGGTCTTCGGCCGGTTGCGAGTGCTGTTCAATATAGGCGGGTTTGACTGAAACCCGGATATCGTGGGTCATAGCGCCAGAATACTCCAGAAGCGCGGGCTCTAAGCCCGCGAGGATCAAGAATGCAGGATGCGCCTAAGATGGGGGCGCGGCACTGGAATTCAAGTCATCCAGGGCGTTGGCCAGGCGAACATAGTCTTCCAGTGAGAGTGCGTCGGGCCGCAGGGACACGTCCACCGGCAGCGCCTCCAGTTGCTCGGGTTGCACCAGATTTTTCAGCGCATTGCGCAGGGTTTTGCGCCGCTGCTGAAACGCGACGTTGACCAGTTGCTCCAGGGTTTTGCGATTGTTGGCCACAAACGGGCGCTGGGCATGGGGGATCAGACGCACAATAGCCGAGTCCACCTTGGGCGCCGGATCAAACGCCCCCGGAGGCACTTCAAACAAGGGCTCCACCTGGCAGTCGTACTGCACCATGATCCCGAGTCGGCCGTAGGCTTTCTCACCGGGTCCGGCGGCCAGGCGCTTCACCACTTCCTTTTGCAGCATAAAGTGCATGTCGCGCACTTGGTCCGCATAGCTCAGCAGGTGAAAAATTAGCGGTGTGGAAATGTTGTAGGGCAGGTTGCCGACAATGCGCAGGGGTTCACCCTCCCCCAACTGGCTGAAATCGAACTTCAGAGCATCGGCCTGAAACAGCTCGAAGTCCGCGTGCCGCTCGAACTGGACTTTCAGCCACGGCACCAGGTCCCGGTCCAGTTCAATCACTCGCAGGTGATCGACCTTATCCGCCAGGCGCGCGGTCAGCGCCCCTTTGCCCGGCCCGATTTCCACCACCCATTCCCCCTCGCGAGGATGAATGGAGGCGACAATGCGGTCAATCACGTTGCCGTCGATCAAAAAGTTCTGACCAAACCGCTTGCGGGCTCTATGGGGCCCCTGTTGGTTCCCGGGGCGACTCATGAGGCCACCCCGGCCCGGGCGGCGGCCATCTGCCGGGCATAATCCAGAGCCGTCTGCAGGCTCCCGGTATCCACCTGGCCCGTGCCCGCCAAGTCGAGCGCGGTACCGTGATCAACGGAGGTGCGAATAATCGGCAAACCGAGCGTCACGTTGACGGCCCGGCCAAAGCCCTTGTACTTGAGCACTGGCAAGCCCTGGTCGTGGTACATCGCCAGAACGGCGTCGGCCCGGTCCAAGTGTTTGGGGGTAAAGAGCGTATCGGCCGGCAGTGGCCCGATGAGGTTCTGCCCTCGGGCTCGCTGTTTTTCCAGCACCGGTTCAATCAAATCTAGTTCCTCACGGCCCAAATGGCCGCCTTCACCAGCGTGCGGGTTCAGGCCGCACACCAGAATGCGGGGCTGGGAAAGGCCGAAGTCCCGTCGCAGATCGGCGTGCAGAATATCGAGCACCTCGGTCAATAGGGTTTCATTGAGCGCGCCGGAGACTTCCTTGAGCGGTATATGAGTGGTGGCCAGAGCCACTCGCAACCCTTCGGTGGCAAGCATCATCACCACCCGCGGGGTACCGGTCTTATCCGCCAGGTATTCGGTATGGCCGCTGAAGGCAATGCCCGCATCGTTGATCACGCCTTTGTGGACCGGCCCGGTCACCAGAGCGTCAAAGGTTTGGTCCTGGCAGCCGGCGATGGCCACATCCAGAGTTTCCAGCACGTAGGCACTGTTGCTGGGGTTCAGCGTCCCCGCCGTGACGGGGCTGCGCAGGAAGGTGGGCGCCACGGTCAACTCGCCCGCCCTTTGGGAGGAAGCGGCTTGGCGTGAATCCAGCTCCCGCAGCCGCAGCGGCAAACCGAGTTGTTCGGCTCGGGCTTCAAGCAGCGCGGGGTCCGCGATGGCGACAATCTCATCCGCGCGCTCGCTCTGGGCGAGCATAATGGCCAGGTCGGGGCCAATGCCGGCCGGCTCGCCCGGCGTCAAAGCCACTCGTCTTGCAGTCACAACATCTCTTCCACGTAAACCTCTTCGCGAATTTCCGCGAGCCAGGTTTGCAGCTCTTCGTCAAAACGACGTTCGCGCAGCATATTGGCCGCTTGGTTACGCATGACCTGTTCACTCATGTCCTGTTGGCGACGGTCCTCGACTTTCAGGATGTGCCAGCCAAATTGGCTTTTGAACGGTTCGCTGATCTCGCCCACGTCGGTCTCGTTCATGGTTTCGTCGAATGCGGGCACCATTTGCCCCGGCATGGTCCAACCCAGGTCACCGCCTTGAAGCATGGAGCCAATATCTTCCGAGTGCTCCCGGGCGAGCTCGGCGAAGTTGTCCTCTTCAAGCGCACGCTGGCGAAGCTCGCGGAGCTTCCGCTCGGCGGCCTCGTCATCCACGATTTCCGAGGTTTTAATCAGAATATGGCGGGCCTTGGTTTGCTCAACCATGCTGTTGCCCGCTTCGCTGCGAGTTTCGTGCACCTTCAGAATATGAAAGCCTGCACCACTGCGTACCGGCTCGGAAACGTCCCCTTCCTCCAGGTCGGCCACCACGTCGGCGAACAGTTCGGGCAGTTGCTCGAGCTTGCGCCACCCCAGCTCCCCGCCTTGAAGCGCGTTGGAGTCATTGGAGTGGGTAATGGCCATTTGCTCGAAGTCTGCTCCTTCAACCAACTCCTGGCGAATGGTTTCGGCCTTTTTCCGGATCTCTTCCTCTTCGCTATCACTGGCGCCACTGGGCACCGACAGCAGAATATGGCCCAGTCGATAGTTGGGCGAGGTGGCGAATTTACCGTCGGTGGAGGCCAGGAAGCTCTCAATATCCTGCTCGTTAACGTCGATGCGGCTGTTCACCACCGCCTGTTGAATCTGGTTAACCCACAGTTCGCGCCGGATCTGCTCGCGAAAACCGTCCAGCGTTTGGCCCTGGCCTTCCAGTTCCGAGCGCAGCTCGGCTTCACTCAGTTGGTTGTTGCGCATGATGCGCTGGATCGTTTGCTCCACCTGCTGCTCGGACACCTCAATACCATAGCGACGCCCCATCTCCATTTGCAGGCGCTCGAGAATCAGTTGATCCAACACCTGCTCGCGCAACACATTCTCCGGCGGCAGGGGCTGGTTGCTTCCAGACTCCTGCATCCGCGTTTTGATGGAAGCCAGGCGTTGCTCCAGTTCACTCTCGAGCACCACATCTTCCCCCACAATAGCCACGACGCGGTCGAGCATTTGCGTTTCCGACCACGCCACGGGGCTCGCCAGGAAAAGGACCAGGGCGAGGGTAAATAGGCTTCGAGTTATCCGGTTTACATACATAAAGGTCAGCTATCTCTGGTTATAGGCTCTGATTATTGGATCGAACCGTCCCGGGTGCCATAGCCCGGAATGGCTTTTTCAAGCAGGTCATTGACACTGCGGTTCACACTGCCCAAGCCCTTGAATTGAAAGTCGAAAATAATGCTTTGGTCATAGTCTTCCGAATCCACCGCTTCAAGGAAGTCCGGGGTGTAGTCGAAATCCAGCCAACGACGGGCCAGCAAGCGGACGCGGTAACAGCAGTCGTTATATTCGAGTCCGACGAAGGTATCGAGTTCCTTGTCATAGGTAAAGTCATAGTTGGCCCGACCAACCAAACTCCACTGCCCGGCAATGGGCAGATGAATGCCGAAATCCACCTGGTCCAGCGCCCGTTCTTGCTCGGTGCCCGGCGTCTCAAAGCCCGGAGTGGGCGGCCGGTGAGTGTAGCGGTAGCCCAGGTGGACGATGCGGTCCGAGGGGTCGCTGTATTTTAAACTGGCATTGGCACTGCCCAGCCGGCTTTCAACATCACTGTAAGTGGCGCTGGCATTGAAATTAACCCGTTGGCCCACGCGGGCGCTGAGCTGACCCGCCAGCTCGGAGCGGTCGTAAGTCTCCTCCGGGGGCTCCATTTCCGGATTGGCCTCGGGGTCGTAATTCAGATCCGGCGAGGTCAGGCTCACCCGGCGGTCGGCAAAATAGAAAATTTGCCCCAGGCTCATGCTCAACTGCTCCACCCCGGTCAGCGGATCAATAAACCGGCTGGTGAGTCCCACGGACACTTGGTTAGCATCGTCAATGCGGTCTCCCCCGGTAAAGCGACTGGTCCGGTAAAGCTGGTTGTATTGAAAGGTGGGTTCCTTGGTGTCGAACATCAGCGGGCGATTGGGCGCCGTCAGCCCGAAAAGGCCGCTGTGGTCTTCGTACTCGCTGTAAAAGTAGAAAATTCGCGGCTCCAGGGTTTGGAGGAAGCCACGACCGAACAGTTGACCGTCGCGCTCGAAGTAAAGCCCCATGTCCACAACCCCCTGGGGCACCACTAGGGACGGCTCCGGGTCGACGCCTTCCAGCAGGTTGTCTTCATCCAGACGGTAGTTCAGGGTCTTTACCATGGCGCTGGGCTTAAAGAAGCCCCACATCCATTCTTTATCCCAGGTCAGGCCGTAGTCGGTGCGAAACCGCTCGCCCGTGGGTAATAGCGCTACCTGCTCCGGATTTTCTTCGGCATAGGTGTTGTTCACATCAAAGTAGGCGTACTCATTATTCAGCTGCAGCTCCCAGTCGCCCCAGCGGTAACGGCCGTCGGCATTGATGCGCGGCAGCTCCCGGTGGGGCCATTTGCCGGTGCTGAGCGCCCTTAGCTCCTCGGCCTTGATGCCCAGCAGCCAGTTGTCCCCCTGGTAGCCGGCGCTTGCCATTTTGGCAACGGTGGCGGTCCGGTCGATGTCCATGCCGCTGCTGTTAAAGTCGCGCAGGTAATCGTTATCGCTCAGGTCGGTGTAGTCGATCAGCGTGCTCCAGCGTTCGCTGCTGCCGCCTTCCTGTTCCATGCGCAGACGCCAGCGCTCTTCGCCGAAGTAGGGGTTAAGCCCTTCTTCCTCGGTTTCCCCCACCGCGCCCTGTGCTCCCCCCACCGACCGTTGGGTGCCGTCGTATCGCCCTTCGTCTTCGTTGAGGTAACCGCCACTGAAACGGGTTTCGAAATGGCGCGAGAGGTGGCGCAACTCAAGGTCCCACAGGGTGCCGCGCTTTACCATATGCTCCGCGGTAATGGTGGCGTCCATCGTCGGGGCGATGTTCCAGTAAAATGGAATGGAAAATTCGACACCATTGCGACTGCTGTCGCTAAGCGAGGGAAAGAGAAACCCGGTCTGGCGGTGATCCCCGATGGGAAAGCGCAGGTAAGGCGTGTAAAACACCGGCACATGGAACACCTTCATGTAGGCATGGTAGGCGGTGCCGTAGTGCTTTTCGGTGTAGAGGTTGATGTCCTTGCCCTTGAGCACCCAGGCCGAGTCCCCCGGCTCACAGGTGGTCAGGGCGCTATCATCAAGCCCGATAAAATGATCGCCCAGTTTGGTCAGGCGCTCGGCCTTGCCGCGCACGCGGGTCTCGTACAAGACAAAGCGCGCATCCTCAAGGGTGGCGTCGCCGCTGTCCATGTGCATCTTCGCCCGCTCCCCCCGGAGCAATACCCCCGGCTCGCGAATCTGTATATCGCCGCGAATCGTCGCTTCCCGGGTAATGTTGTCCAGATCGGCCCGCTCCGCCTGCAGGCTGCGGTTGCCCTGGGTCAGCTCCACATCCCCCTCCAGCGTGTAATGCTTCTGACCCTGGGCTTGGGAGCGGTCCGCGTGTGCTCGAACAGGGGCCTTCTCCGGCGGAAGGTTGGCATCGGCGTCATCGCGCGGCGGCGCCACATAGGCGCCGCAGCAACCATCGGGCAAGGCGAGGCGCTGGGCTTCAGTCAGCTCTTCGGCAGGCACCCAGTCGAGTGCCTCCCCCGGGGGCTCTTCCGATGCCGTATCGGCCAGCACCTGCGGGCTGACGGCCAGCGCCAGGCAGCAAAGCCAGTGCCGCCCGAAATGGGCTGAGTTCAGGCTGTTTTGGGGGTCAAGGGAGTCCATGCAATCAAGTGTCTCAGGCCTGTCGTGTCGGGGAGCGTAAAAACGCCGGGAATTCTACTTGAATAACGCACACCTTGGAATGAATCGCTTCCGATTGCCACCGGCTTTTGACTTTTACCGGCCGAACCGGGGTAGAATCGATGAAGACGCAATACCAAGAGGACGCCTCATGACCGACCAGCACACGGCCCGCCGAGAGAGTTTGCAGTCCTGGGCGAGAGCCCAACTGGCCGAGCTGCACCCCGACGGATCGCCCCAGGCGCTGGAGCTGGCCCCGCTGGCGGGGGACGCCGGCTTTCGCCGTTACTACCGTCTGAACACCGAGCCGCCGATGTTGGCGGTGGACGCCCCCCCGGAGCGGGAAAACGCCAGTCGCTTCGCCGAGCTGTCCCAGCATTTGCTCAATCACCATATTGCGGTTCCCAAGGTGGCTTCTGTAGACCCCGAGAACGGCTTTTTGTTGCTCGAAGATTTCGGCGACCGGCTGCTCTACCGAGCGCTGTCTCAGCAGCCCGAATCCGCCACGGCTTTGTACGGTGAGGCGCTGATGCAGTTGCTCGCCTTACAACAGACGCCCAAAGCCGCCCTATTCCCGCCCTACGACCAAGCCTTACTACGGCGCGAAATGAACCTGTTCCCCGAGTGGTTTCTCGGCGAGCTATTGGAGCAACCGGCCACCGAGCAGGAACAGCAGATGCTGACTGACCTGTTTGGCCAATTGGAACAAAGCGCCCAGGAACAGCCTCAGGTGGCCGTGCACCGGGATTACCACTCCCGCAACCTGCTGATACGTCCCGATGGCTGCATGAGCATTGTGGACTTCCAGGACGCCGTCTGGGGCCCCATCACCTACGACCTGGTCTCGCTGCTGCGCGACTGCTACATCCGTTGGCCGGCCGACCAGGTACAGCAGTGGGCCCTGGGCTACGGTAATCTGGCCAGCGGCATCGGCTTGCTAGAGGGCGTGAGCGAGAGCCAGTTTTTACAGTGGTTCGACTGGATGGGCCTGCAGCGCCACATTAAGGTGCTGGGAATCTTTGCCCGACTGGCACTGCGCGATGATAAGCCCGGTTATCTGGAGCACCTGCCGCTGGTCATCCGTTACATTCTGGAAGTGACCAGCCGCTACCCCGAGCTGGCCGATTTCCGTCACTGGTTCGAACACCGGGTGCTGCCCCGGGCCCAAGCTCAAAGCTGGTACCGGGACTATCGACAAGCGGGAGAGACCGCCACGTGAAGGCCATGATTCTCGCCGCCGGGCTGGGCAAGCGCATGCGCCCGCTGACCGACCACACCCCCAAACCCCTGTTGAAGGTCGGCGGCAAACCGCTGCTACAATACCATCTAGAAGCGCTCAGTGAGGCGGGCATCCACGAGGTGGTTATCAACACCGCCTACCGGGGCGAGCAGATCGAACAGTTCGCCGGCGACGGTCAACCCTTCGGCCTAAGCATTCGCTATTCACGGGAGCCCGAGCCTCTGGAAACCGGCGGCGCCATCTTCCAAGCACTGCCGCTATTGGGCGAGGCCCCCTTTTTGATGATCAACGGGGATGTGTGGACGGACTATCCCCTCCGGGCTCTCTCCCATCCCCCACTGGAGGCGGAGAGCCAGGGGCGGCTGCTGTTGGTGCCCAACCCCGACTTTCACCCGGAGGGGGACTTCGCCCTTACCCCGGAGCACCGCCTGAGCCGGGCAGGCGGTCAGGAAAGCCACTTCGCCCCGCGCTATACGTTTGCTGGCATCAGCCTGTTGCGGCCCGAGCTGATCGCCGATTACCCTCATCGTCGGGCCGTCTTTCCGCTGCTGGAAGCGCTGCTTCCCGCCGTGGACAAAGGCCAGTTGGAAGGCCGCTTGCACGAGGGACGCTGGAGTGACATCGGCACCCCGGAGCGCCTGAAACAAATGGACATAATCTTGACCGCCACAGGTTACTGACTCCCAAAGGAGAACAAGCCCTATGCTCTGCATTGCTCACCGGGGTGGTCCCGGCCCGGAAAACAGCCTGGAAGGAATTCGACGCAGCCTCGCGCTGGGCGTGCCCGCCATAGAAATCGACGTCTGGCAGTTTCACGGGGAGTTGTGGGTGACGCACGACCGTCGCCTAGGCCGAGAGATTGCGGGCCACCAGGTTTTGCCCGACCTTTCCCTTGAGCAACTCGAAGCCCTGCGCCTGAGCAACGGCGAGCCCTTGCCGCGCCTTCGTCAGGTATTGGAACTGGTAGGGGAGCGAGCGTTGCTGAACATCGAGCTCAAAGGCCTGAATTGCGCCGACACCCTGCAGGAACAGTTGACCGCGCACTGCCGCGATCACGGGCAAAGCCTCGACACCTATGTCGTCTCTACCTTTGATCACACGCAACTGGCGCAACTGCAGCAAACCATGCCCGAGCTACGCCGCGGGCTTCTGCTTTACGGCGTTCCCATCGAGCTGCCGCACGCCATCGATGTACTGGCGCCCTACAGCGTGAATATCAGCATGGACTTCATGCCGCAAACACTGGTTCAAACCTGCCGGGAGAAGGGAAAGAAAGTGTGGGTGTATACCGCCAACCACCCGACCGATTGGCGACGGTTGGTCGAGGCTGGGATGGACGGCGTTTACACCGACCACCCCGATGCTTTTATGCGTTACCTAAACAACGGGCACCTCTAATAAAACGGAGGTGCCCCGCGTTAGCCAAGCTTTCCTAGAACTTCCAGCCGACGCGCGCCCCGACTGTCCGGGGCTTACCCCACACACCATAGCCCCAGTCAGCGCCCAAGGTGTTCTGGTAGGTGAAGTACTCTTCATCGGCCAAGTTATTGGCGAAGGCCGCCACCGTCCAGGTACCACCGGGTGACATCCAACTGAGCTTGGCATTAACCAGACCATACGCGGACTGCTGTGAATAGGGATCGTTTTCGATCTGCAGGTATTGCTCGTCCTGCCAACTGTAATCCACTTGGTAGGTCAGTTCACCGTTGCCCCCTAGGCCCTGGTAATAACGCGCCACCAGGTTGTAGGTCAGGTTGGGTGCCGAGGGCAATTCATTGCCATCAAGGGTGTACTCATCACCGGCCACTTTAAAGATTTGGTCCGATTCAAACTCGGTATCGAGCCAACCCAGACCCGCAATAACCTCAAAGTTATCCGTTACCTGAGCGTTCACTTCCACTTCTGCCCCGGTGCCGGTCACATCCCCCGCGTTGGTGATCACGCTGCCATCTTCCACGCTCATGAACACCTGAGCCTGGTAGCCTTCCACCTCATAATTAAAGAGCGAGGCGTTCACTCTTACACGGCCGCCGGCCAGAGTCTGCTTGTAGCCCAATTCATAGTTCACAACATCTTCGGCTTCCACCGGACGCGTCGCCTGAAGGGAGGCGTTGTAGCTACCCGAGAAACCACCACTTTTGAAACCGGTTGAAACATTGCCGAAGATCAGCGTATCGGGATTGACACGCCAGTCGAGCCCCAGTTTTCCGGTAACAGAATCCTCCTCCAGGCGATCCTGCACATCAATTTCATCGTAGAAACTGGGCCCGGAGTCCTGCTCAAACTGGCGTTTCTCCTCGGTATAGCGAACACCGGCAATCGCCGTCAGCTCAGAAGTAAGGTCGTGTTCGTATTGGCCGAATACCGCCCAGGACTGGGAGTCCAGTACCACGTCTTCGCGGTGCGAGAACTCGTACCAGGAATCAGTGCGGGCACTCTCGGCGGTTGGAGATTCGGTCAACAAATCCCGGTGGTCATCATAGTAATAGAAACCGGTCACCCATTTGGATTTGGCGGTCTGGCCATTGACCCGAAACTCCTGGGTGTACTGCTCCGCATCCACCGAATACTGCTCATCGAAGTATACGACAGAGGTACCGTCGCCATCGTCCTGCATGAACTTGTCCAGCTTCTCAACGGCGGACACCGAAGTAAACTCAATGCCTTCGGCCAGCGGTAACTCCACTTTCAAAGAGCTGCCAAAGGTATCAATGTAAGTGGTCAGCCCCTCCGGTGAGCTGGAGGCCACCCACTCGGGGTCAAAGTGATCGCCCGCCGCTTCACGGCCGGTCATTTCAAAGGTGGCACTGGTACACAGCCCGGACTGAATACGGTCGATGCTGCAGGTGGCCGCCGATTCATCGGCGGACTCCAGATAACCCATATGGGCAAAGCCCACGGACTGCTGATCCGCCCGGCCACCGTGAACATTCAGCAACCAGCTGCCATCATCCTCGTAATCGCGAAGCACCTGTAACCGGTAGCCATAGCTATCGGTGTCATTAAGTTTTTCGCCGTCCACCCAGTTGGTTTGCCAGCCCTCGTTGTGGGTGCGCTTTACCGCGGCACGAGCCATCAGGCCATCGGCCAGCGGGCCCGACACCATGCCTTCCACAATGGTTTCGGCATAGCTGCCGTAGCTGACACTGGCGGAGGATTCAAACGTCTCCGTCGGCTTTTTGGAGACATAGTGCACCAAGCCGCCAGTGGTATTCCGGCCGTAGAGTGTCCCCTGCGGGCCGCGCAAAACTTCCACGCGCTTCAAATCAAACAACTGAATCGCCGAACCGGCGGGGTTGCCGCGATACACATCATCCACATACAACGCCACCGGTGATTCCCAGGAGTCGGAGAAATTCACCAGGCTGATACCGCGCAAACTGATGGAGGGGCTGGAAGCTTCACCAAAAATGGCGAAGAAGTTCATGTTGGGCACTTGCTGGGTAATATCCAACCCCTCCTCAAAGCCCATTTTTTCAATGGCTTCGCCGGAGAAGGCGGTGACGGCGACGGAAACATCCTGCAGCGACTGCTCGCGCTTTTGGGCGGTCACCAGAACCTCTTCCATAACGGATTGAGAGCTTTGAGCCGACACCTGAGGGCTGGCCGCCACCATTGCGCCGAGCGCGGCACCGGAGCAGGTTTTACGAAAACGAGACAAATCAAACGAATGAAATAAAGAAAGATAGGACGGCTGCATACGGCTCTCCTTTTATCCTTGTAGCGATGGACCGGCAAAACTCCCTGTCGAATACTGAACCACTTGGCGACGGGGAGGAGTTGCCCCTGCGACTTCACATTCAACTCACTAAAAGTCGCTCGCTGACTGTACCACTCCCCCTATCCGAGTTCCATGCGGCAGCGAGAATTGGCGCATTTGAGCACAAAAAACGTTGCATAAACGACAAAATAACGGCTAGAAAGGGTGCCGCTTTGGCACCCTTTCTAATCAGGCCGGTAAGCGCATTAAAAGTTACGCCAGACTTACTCGATGGGGATGCTAAAGCCGACAACAAATTTAGCTTCGTCGCTCACACCGAAGTCCGCATCATCGGCGACCAAACCAAGAGTGAAGCTAAGATTGTCATTGTAGGCATACCCGATATCGAAGTGCGCGTAGTCATCTTCGTGAAGGCCATAGGTGAAAGCGAAGTCACCCGCGCTCAGGCCAACAGTGGCGTACCAATACTCATCCAAATCTTCCAGACCGTGGTAGTAGGTTACGGAAACAGGGCCATAGCCCAGGCCGGTAATGAACTCGACCAAGTCTCCCGGAGAAGTCGGCGTGCTCTCTTGCACAAGACTGCCGGTGTCGAGGTCCGCAGTCGTTTCCTTCGTAGACGGGTAGGCGTAAGTCCACAGGCTGAAATCGTAAGAGAAGTCGCCCACGGAAGAGCCGTAGCCCACGTACAGGTCGTACTCGGTTCCCGCCGAGGCGTCACCGGAAGAAGCCCACATGCCGGCATAGGCCCCATTGCCACTGACGTTAATGTCGCCCCAAATAGCCGGATCCCCGTTACCCAGATCATAACCACGCCAGTAATACATATTGGCGGCACCCACCGAGGCGGAAACTTCGGCATTGGCGACCGGCGCCAGAGCCGCGGAAGCCATTGCGGAAACGGCAACGGCGCCAGCCAGAATACTTTGCTTCATCTTCATGAGTTCTTCCTCTAAATGCGAGCTTTGAGTTTTTTAATGCCGCTGACCCGTTTTGGGGCTCAGCGGTCTATCCGATTTTTGTACCGGTGCCCAGGCTTTAGCAGGGACCAAGCCAACTTTCATTTTTTCTTTAAAATCATAAGGTTATAATTCAACGCCCTCTATGACGCCACAACAATAAATTTGAAACGCACCAAACTGGAACACCTTGGTGCACCGTTATGCACCATTAACTTCCATCTCCGTCTCCGTCGCCTGTTTCTTTTTCCCCAGCCTTCGGCGTAGCGCCGAATCCAACCCCAGGTCGAGGTACCCCAGCAACGCCAGCAGCACCATGGCCGCGCCCACCAGAAGGGATAGTGACAGGCGCTCATCCGCCACCACGGCACCGATAAACAATGCCAGCACTGGCGTCATCAAGGTAATCAGTGACACGGCGCTGGGCGTCAACCGTTGCAGCACAAAATAAAACAAGGTGAAGCCGAGCAGGGAACCCAGCACCGCCAGATACAGCAGCCCCGTTAGGCTTTTGGCGGAAAGCGCCTGAGGCAAGGCGCCTTCGACCATCCACCAGCTCAGCAGTAGCCCCGGCAAGGCAAACAGGAGCGCGCCCGCCGTCTGCTCGAGCGGGCCGGTACCGCAATCGAGTTTTTTCAAGCTCACGCTACTCAAGCTAAACATGGCGCAGGAGAGCAGAAGGCCACCAATACCGAACGCCGAACGCTCGTCGATCCGAATCTGATCCCAGAAAATCACGCACAGCCCCGCGAGCGCGACCAACAGCGCCAGCACTCGGCGCGGGTTGAAAGGGTTCTCTTTTAAAATCAACCAGCTCAGGCCGCCGGTTACAAACGGCGACAGGGCAAAGATTACGGCAATCAAGCCTGAGGGAATGAACTGCGCGGACCAGTACACCACCAGCATATTGGGGAAAATGCCAAAGGAGGCGGCCAAGTATGCTTTCCAGGCGCCGGGGCGGTCGAACAGGCGGCGACGAAGCAGGGCCACGATCACCAGAGCCAATGCCGCCGCCAGCGTCATTCGCAGCACCACCGCCGTCAGAAACGAAACGCTGTCATTGCTCCACTGAATCGCCAGCGGCGTTGTGGACCAGATTAATACCACCAGGGCGTAGGCAAGATAAACCGGCATAAAACACTCCTTATCGTGTCATGCAACTCCTGCGGCCCCAAAACAAAAAAGCCGCAGTTGGGAGCTGCGGCTTTTTGAAAACGGGCTGATTGATCTGACGTTAGCCTGTTCTCCGCCGCACGCACGCCGGTGCACGCACCACCCAACGCAGGGCGCGCATCGCGATACGAACAACAGAGGCTAGCGGTGAAAACATTGTCAGGTTCACTCGGTGTCAGAGATCAGTAATCCCTGTACGATAATAGAAACCCGCCCAAAGCACAACGAGCGAGGGCGGCTTTTTTGTGGCAAGATTCGCATCGCTGCAATTTTTCAGAGGCCAAACGCATTTTCTATGAGCATGAATATTTATCTTGTGGGCGGCGCGGTTCGCGACAAACGCCTCGGTTACCCCTATTCGGAACGGGACTGGGTGGTCGTGGGCGCTCGCCCCGAGGAAATGGAAGCTCAAGGCTTTACCCCCGTGGGCAAAGACTTCCCCGTGTTTTTACACCCGAAAACGCGCGAGGAGTACGCCCTGGCCCGCACCGAGCGCAAAACCGCGCCGGGCTATACCGGGTTCCAGTTCCACACCGCCCCGGATGTCTCTCTGGAAGATGACCTGGCCCGCCGGGACCTGACCATCAACGCCATGGCGGAGGATCGCGAGGGCAATCTGGTGGACCCCTACGGCGGCGCCAAGGACCTGGAAGACAAAACCCTGCGGCATGTCTCGCCGGCCTTTATCGAAGATCCCGTGCGGGTATTGAGAGTGGCACGCTTTGCCGCTCGCTACCATCACCTGGGCTTTACCATTGCCGAGGAAACCCTGGCATTGATGCGCCAGATGGTGGACAGCGGCGAAGTGGACCACCTGGTGCCCGAGCGGGTCTGGAAGGAGATGGAACGGGCACTGGGGGAGCGGCACCCGGAAGTGTTCGTGCAGAGCCTGCGCGATTGCGGTGCCCTGGCGAAAATACTGCCGGAAGTGGATGCCCTGTTCGGGGTGCCCCAACCGGCGAAGCACCACCCGGAAATCGATACGGGGGCTCACTGCCTGCTGGTGTTGCAACAGGCCGCCGCCTTGAGCGAGGCCATTCCCGTGCGCTTTGCCGCGTTGGTCCACGACCTGGGCAAAGGCACTACGCCGGAGGAAGAGTGGCCCCGGCACACCGGCCACGAACAACGCACCCTGCCCTTGTTGGATACCCTCTGCGAGCGCATCGCCGCCCCCAAGGAGCACAAACGCCTCGCCCGTTTGGTGGCGGAATATCACACCCACTGCCACCGCGCTTTGGAGCTAAAGCCAACCACATTGCTCAAAGTGTTGAAAGCCGCCGACGCGTTTCGCAAGCCAGAGCAATTTGAAGGCTTCCTCCTGTGCTGCGAAGCGGACGCGCGAGGCCGCACCGGGCTTGAACACCGGGATTATCCTCAGGCGGATTACCTGCGCGCGGCGCTGCACGAGTGCCGCTCGATCGACAACCGGGAAATTGCCGCCCAGGGCTTCACCGGCAAAGCCTTTGGCGAAGCCCTGGACCGGGAGCGGCTCGCCCGCTTGCAGGCCCTGAAGCGGGCCTAATGAAAGCCATACCGCTAGCGGCTGACCTCCTCAAAACGCCACGGGGCATGTGACTCATGGGGTTTTACCGGCCCAGCTGAACCTTGCCCACTCGCGGCGTTACTGGGATGGTGGCCAGAGCGCAAGGCGCCACACCCCAACCGAATTTTTATTGTTATGATTGAGGCCTCAACAAACCCTCGCGGACTTTTTTGCGTAACCCAACGCTCTACCACCGATAAGCTTGAGATTACTATGACCCACTCCTCTCCCGTCGCTCTACTCACTGGCGCCGCGCGGCGCATCGGAGCAGAAACCGCTCAAACGTTGCACCGCGCGGGCTTTCGCATCATCATTCATTACCGCTCTTCGAGGACCGAGGCTGAAGCGCTGGTCGACCAGTTCAACCGGGACCGGGCCGACAGCGCGATAAGCCTGCAGGCCGATCTGTCCAAACACGAAGAGCTGATCCAGCTCGCTGGCGCGGCCGCCTCGCATTGGGGGCGCCTGGACGCTCTGATCAACAACGCCTCCAGCTTTTACCCGACACCGGTCGGCGACGCGACCGAGGAAGACTGGGATGATTTGGTCAACAGCAACATGAAGGCGCCCTTTTTCCTCGCCCAGGCTCTTGCGGGCCCCTTGCGCAAAACGAAGGGCGCCATCATTACCATCGCCGATATTCACGCCGACCGACCACTGAAGGATCACTCGATTTATTGCGCGGCCAAAGCCGGCAATGTCATGCTGACCAAGTCGCTCTCACGGGAATTGGCACCGGAAATCCGCGTGAACGGCATCGCGCCCGGCGCCATTTTGTGGCCCGAACAAACCGCAGAGTTGGACGAGGCCGGCAAGGCGACGATTCTCGACCGGGTGCCCCTCAAGCAGCCCGGTGACCCGGTGGATATTGCCGAAACCATTCTTTTCCTTCTGACCAAAGCGCCTTATATAACCGGACAGATTATTGCCGTCGATGGCGGTCGAAGTGTCAGTTAAACCCCTAAGAAACACGCTTTTATTTGCGCTAGATCAATTGAAAAACCGCTGTTTTGCCCCCACTATGAAAGTGTCAGACAGAGATAGGCTCTGAATGATGATGAGCTTTTTACATTCAAAGGAGGTGTTGTTATGAATCTCGTACCACGTAACTCCTTATTTGATTTTGACAATCTGCTCGACCACTTCTGGACACCACAAAGCAGCGGCGGTGATGTCACCTCTTTCACTCCGCGGGTGGACATTGCAGAACGGAAAAACCAATACGAGTTGACGGCTGAATTACCGGGCGTCGACAAAAAAGACATTGACGTTACCCTGGACAATGGCCTGCTGACCATCAGTGCGGAATCGCGCTTTGAAGACAAGGAAGAAAAAGAAGGCCGCCTGATTCGCCAAGAACGGCGCTACGGCAAGTTCGTCCGCAGCTTTAATCTCGGCACCGACGTCAAAGAAAAAGACATCAACGCCGAGTTCAACAACGGCGTACTTAAGTTGACCGTGCCGAAATTGGAAGAGAAATCGCCCGTCAGCAAACGCATTGAAATTCACTAGCGCAAGGGGCACTACCCCCTGACTCCTACCTTAGCCGGGCCCCGCGCCCGGCATTTTGTGTTTGGCGCTGGAGCCGCGCAGCAACGAGACCAGCGTCGCGCTCGACAGAAACACCAGCGCCAAGATCATGGCTTGGCTGAAAGTGTGCAACAACGGCTCTGATAGCGTTTCATTCATCGGACGGTCGCCCAGGTTCCAGTACACAAACAAGTTAACCAGACTCATCCCTATCAAGTTGCCCACCACCCGTGCGAGGTTCAACGTGGCCGCCGCAACGCCCACTTCAGAGGCATGTGCCGACTGCATCACGACATGATTGTTGGGGCTGGAAAAACAACCGAAGCCCAACCCGACCAGAAACAGCGCCGCGACAATAAAAGCCGCCGGCGTTTCCGCCCCCAAGGTACTCAGCAACCCATAGCCACAGAGCGTACAAAAGCAGCCGGCACTGGCCAGCCAGCGGGCTGGCAGATAATCCGCCAGCTTTCCTGCGAGTGGCGCAATGCACGCCATGGTCAGCGCCTGCACCAACAGCACTTGTCCGGCATCCGCTGCACTGTAGCCGCGCACATACTGCAAATACAGGCTCAACAAAAAGCCCAGGGGGTAACTACTGGCGTACATAAACAGCGCGGTAATCAGGGAAAACGAAAACAAGCGGGATTCGCGAAACATCTGCACCCGAATCAGCGGTTGCGCCCGCCGGGCCTGGCGACGAATAAACTGATAAAGTAAAACAAAGGAAAGCGCCAGCACCGCGCTCTGCCACAGGCCCGGCAAGCCGGTCAGCCCGATTACCAGCGCAATGGCCCAGGCCCCGAAATTAAGCGCGCCGCGCCAGTCGAAGCGGGTGTGCCGCTCCCCGGTCCAGTCGCCGGGCACCCGCCAGGCAATCAACGTCAGAACCACAACCACCAGTGGCAGCGGCATCAAAAACACAAACCGCCACCCGAGCACATCGGTCACCCACCCCCCGAGAGCCGGGGCAAGCGTCAGCCCCAAATACACACAGGCGGCATTCAGCCCCAGGGGCAACCCGCGCCGCTCCGGCGGGAACACGGAAATCAGCAGCGCCATGCTGGTGGCGAACATCATGGCGGCACCAGTACCCTGAAAGAAACGCAGCACCAACACCACTTCAATGGAAGGGGCGAAAAAGGCCAGGGCGCTCGCCAGGGTATTGAGCCCAATGCCCCAACGGAAAACCCGCTTGCGCCCAAGGTTGTCCGCCAACTTGCCGGCGGGCAGCATAAAGATGATGTTGGCAATCAAAACTACGGTGGGCACCCAACTGACCAGCACCGCGCTGGCATTGAGTTCTTTTGCCATGGTGGGCAGGGCGACGTTAACCGACGCCATACCCAGAGGGGCGATAAACGCTCCCAGACAAACAGCCACCAGTACCAGCCAGGGCGACACCGGCCGGGCGGGTTGCGGGTCGTTCACGAGCGACTCCTATTGATACATCCAACCACGGGCGCCTGGCGCCCGCTGCTTAGGAAGAGGCGTGGGAAAGTGTCCGGCCGCGCCAGACAAAATCAACCGGCCAGAGTTTTTGCCGGGTTTTATCATAGTCGGCCCACAGTTTGGCATAAGTCTGCCCGGAGACCGGATGGCGGCGGGTCGGCGCGACTTCCGCCATGGGCCAGAGCACGAAGGCGTTTTTGGTCAACTCCGCCCGGGGCAACGTTACCCCTGCCTGCTCGCCCACAAAGTCCCCGTAGGTGAGAATATCGATATCCAAGGTGCGCGAGCTGAATTTCGGGCCCGAGCGGCGACGGCCGTTCTCATCCTCAATGCCTTTGAGCACATCGGACAAGGCCCCGACAGACAAAGCGGTTTCAATACCCACTACCAGATTAAAGAAGTGGCTGCCATCGAAGCCCACCGCCTCGCTCTCAAACACGGAGGAAGTGATTAACTCACCGAACTGCCCGGCAAGTGCATCCAGCCCCGCCGAAATATGACGCGAGCGGTCAATGTTACTGCCCAGACTGAGGTACACCTCGGTCATGCCGGTTTGTCTCCCCGTTCAATAATCAGCCCCACATCCCGCGCCCCGCGCAAGGCACCGGGCTTGCTCAAGCGCAAACGCATCCAAGCGACGCCGAATTCAGTGCGGACAATGTCGGCCACCTCTTCCGCCAATGCTTCAATCAGCTGCGCATCGCGATTTTCCAGGTAGGCGATCAACCGCTTGGATACCGCCTTGTAGTTTAACGCGTATTGAATGTCATCCGTTTCGGCCGCCTTGCGGATGTCCGCGGCCATTTCCAGATCCAGACTGATGGTCTGGCGCACTTCCCGTTCCCAGTCGTAGATGCCGATGATGGTATCCACGCGCAGGTCTCGAATATAAACAATATCCATTCAGTTTCCTCGGTTTTGCAGGCTCAGCGGCGGCAGTTCGTCCAGGGGCCAGCGGGCGCGCACGGTCACGGCCGTGGACTCCGACTGCCCCGCCAGCAAACGCTGGCAGCCGGCATAGGCGATCATGGCACCATTGTCGGTGCAGAACTCATGGCGAGCGTAGAACACCCGGGCTCCGATTTTAGCGAGGGACGCTTCCAGTTCCTCCCGCAAACGGGTGTTGGCGGAAACACCGCCGGCGATCACCAGCGTGTTCAGCCCGGCCTGCTCCAGGGCGCGCCGACACTTGATTACCAAAGTCCCCACCACCGCTTCCTGAAAGGCGTGGGCGATATCGGCGCAGGTCTGCTCGTCCGGCAGGCCATCGGCCTGGGCGTGCTCGGCCACCGTATTGAGCGTATAGGTTTTTAGGCCGCTGAAACTGAAATCCAGGCCCGGCCGGTCCACCATCGGCCGGGGAAAGGTAAACCGCCCCGGCACCCCCCGCTCGGCGAGCTTGGCGATATGAGGCCCGCCCGGATAGTCCAGGTCCAGCATTTTCGCGGCTTTGTCGAAGGCTTCGCCGGCGGCGTCGTCAAGCGACTCCCCCAGCAACCGGTATTCGCCAATGCCCTGTACTTGTACGAGCTGGGTGTGCCCCCCGGACACCAGCAGGGCGATAAAAGGAAAGGCCGGCGGCTGCGCCTCCAGCATTGGCGCCAGCAGGTGGCCCTCCATGTGGTGGACCCCCAGCGCCGGAATGCCCCAGCCGTAGGCCAGGGACCGCCCCACCGAAGCCCCCACCATCAGGGCACCGATCAAACCCGGCCCGGCGGTGTAGGCAATGGCATCAATCTCATCAGCGCCCGTGTCGGCCTCCGCCATCACCTGCCGAATCAGAGGCAGTAGCTTGCGCAGGTGGTCCCGGGAGGCCAACTCGGGCACTACGCCGCCATAATCGGCATGAAGGTCAATCTGGCTGAAAAGCGCGTGGCTCAACAGCCCCCGCTCGCTGTCATACAGCGCCAGGCCGGTTTCATCACAGGAGGTTTCAATACCCAGTACACGCATAAGGGTTCACTCAGACACCGCAGGGGAAAATGAGGGCGTATGATATAGAGCCCGAAGCCCAAGAACCAGTTGCAGCACAGCGGATAAGTGGTTAGAATCCACGGCCCTCGGATCCCGAAGCCCGTAAACAGGCGGTTTCGGGGTGAATTAATTGAGCAAAGGTAACAGCATGCCTTCAGTAAAAATCAAAGACAATGAGCCTTTTGACGTTGCATTGCGTCGTTTTAAGCGCTCCTGTGAGAAGGCCGGCATCCTGGCCGAAGTTCGCAGCCGCGAAGCCTATGAAAAGCCCACAGCGGTACGTAAGCGCAAGGCCGCTGCCGCCGTTAAGCGGCACGCCAAGAAAGTTCAGCGGGAAAACCGCAAGTTCCAGCGCCTGTACTAAGACGGGCCTGAACAAGCCGGTCTGGCAGCGCCAGAACTCCCCGGCTGAACTTGGCCCGGATGCCTCGCACCGGGCCCGCGCCGCTTAAGGCGCACGCTTACGACAAGACAACTAGGAAGACGCTGATGCCAGCTTCAGAGCTTAAAACACGCATCAACGACGCCTTAAAAACCGCCATGCGGGCCAAAGAAAAGGCCCGCGTGGCGGTTTTGCGTCTGGTAACCGCGGAATTCAAACGCATTGAGGTCGATGAGCGCATCGAACTCGACGATGCCCGTGTGCTCGCCGTTTTGGACAAAATGGTCAAGCAACGGCGGGACTCGGAGAAGCAATATCTCGATGCGAGCCGGCAAGAGCTGGCCGACCAGGAGCGGTACGAAATCGACATTATCCAAGAGTTCCTGCCTCAGCCGCTGACCGACGCTGAACTGGACCAGATGGTGGATGACGCCATCCGCCAGAGCGGTGCCGAGAACATGAAGGACATGGGCAAGGTCATGGGCATTTTGAAGCCCCAGGTTCAGGGCCGAGCGGATATGGCGGATGTGAGCAAGCGGTTAAAAGCGCGGCTGGGGTAATTCAGTCTCGACATTTCCATACGCTCTTCTCGCTTCCCCGCTACAATAAGGCTCTATGGCCGGACTGATTCCACAAAGCTTTATTGACGAGCTCCTCGACCGGGTTGACCTGGTTGAGGTGGTCGATCATCGCGTCAAGCTTAAGAAAACCGGCAAGAACTACAGCGCCTGCTGCCCCTTCCACGACGAAAAAACGCCCTCCTTCACCGTCAGCCCGGACAAACAGTTTTATTACTGCTTCGGCTGCGGCGCCAGCGGTAACGCCGTGGGCTTTTTAATGGACTACGAGCGCCAAGGCTTCCCGGAAGCGGTGGAGCAGCTCGCGCACCACGTGGGCCTGGACGTCCCCCGAGAGGAGCAAAGCCCGGCGCAGAAAGAGCGAGCCCAGGCCCGCAAGAGCATTTACAGCTTGCTGGAACAGGCCGACCGCTATTACCGGCTGCAACTGCGCCAGCACCCCAAGCGCCAGGAGGCGGTGGACTACCTCAAGCGCCGCGGCGTGGACGG
The DNA here is from genome assembly GCF_039822625.1 of Marinimicrobium locisalis. Taxonomy (NCBI): domain Bacteria; kingdom Pseudomonadati; phylum Pseudomonadota; class Gammaproteobacteria; order Cellvibrionales; family Cellvibrionaceae; genus Marinimicrobium; species Marinimicrobium locisalis. The sequence goes on along the minus strand of NZ_JBDLLG010000020.1, from coordinate 41,666 downwards.
CCACATTGCCCGCGACTACGGCCTGGGTTTTGCCCCACCGGGGTGGGACAACCTGCTCAAGACCCTGGGCATTGGCGAGGAAGAGCGCAGCTTGCTCACCGAAGGCGGCATGCTCATCCACCAACCGGAGCAGAACAAGCGCTACGACCGCTTCCGCCACCGAATTATGTTCCCCATTCGAGACCTGCGCGGGCGGGTTGTCGGTTTTGGCGGCCGAGTGCTGGGTGATGATAAACCCAAGTACCTCAACTCTCCCGAGACCCCGGTTTTCCACAAGGGCCGGGAGCTGTACGGGCTATACGAGGCGCGCCAGGCTCACCGGGACTTGCCCCGGCTGCTGGTGGTCGAGGGTTATATGGACGTGGTCGCCCTGGCCCAGTTCGGCATTCGCTACGGCGTGGCGACCCTGGGTACCGCCTGCGGCGAAGACCACCTCGCCCTCGCCTTTCGGCACACCCGGGAGGTAGTGTTCTGCTTCGACGGGGACCAGGCCGGGCGCACCGCCGCCGAACGGGCACTGGCCGCCGCGCTTCCAGTCATGGAGGACGGTCGCCAGGTCAAATTCCTGTTCCTCCCCGAAGGCGAGGACCCGGACACCCTGGTGCGGCAAGTGGGCCCGGAAAAGTTCATCAACATGGTGAACATGGCCGTCCCGCTGGAGGATTACCTATTCGACGCCCTGAGCCGGGACCTGAACCCCTCCAGCCTGGAAGGCCGCGCCCTGCTGAGCAAACGCGCCGCCCCCCTGCTGGACAAACTGCCTCGGGGGGTCTTTCGGGAACTAATGTTCGACGGTCTGGCCCAACGTACCGGCCTCAACCGGGCTATACTGATGGAGCTGGTCAGCGAGCCGGTGGTGCTCAAACCCGAAACCCCGGTACGCGAACCCGCCCCCGAAAGGCCACCCGTGGACGACCGGGCGCCGCCGCCGGAGTACCAAGAGCCTCCGCCCCCGGAAGCCTACTACGACGAGCCGCCGCCCGAACCCGAGCCGTCAGTGCCCGCGCTGCCGGCAAAGCGCTACCTGATGCCGCCGGCGCGCAAGGCCATTGGCCTATTGTTGGCCAACCCCGGCCTGGCTTCGGAAGAGCCCCCCGAGTTCTGGCTCGAGCGGGCGGAACCGGAGTTGCGAACCCTGGGCGAACTGCTAAAGTTGCTGCGGGAACGACCGCACTACCAACTGCCCCACATCATCGGGCACTGGCGAGCGGTGCACGGAGCCCGCAGCGCGGAGCACCTAGCCGGCATCGCCGGGCAGGACCTGCTGGTGGCCGCCGGCGCCCACGGCTCGGCAAGGGCGGCCAAGCCCGCGCGGGCGGACTACGACACCCGAGCGGCCTTCTGCGACTGCCTCAAGGGCATTCACCGGCAGTTGGCACAACTACAAAAAACCGAAGCGCTTAGCCAACTGCGGCAAAAAAGCAGCGATTTTGCGGGAATGAGCCGAGAAGAGCGCGAAGCGCTGGTCAAAGCGGCACTGGCACACAAAACTCCCCACTAAAAGGGATTCAGGCGTTGATTTTATGGAATCAACCCCAATAAATGCGATATAATCCCGCGCTTTTCTATTCCACCTCCAGGTTCTTACAGGGTCCCGAATGGCAGATAACGCTCAACAGCAGCAACAATCCCGCATTAAAGAGCTGATCGCCCGCGGCAAAGAGCAGGGCTTTCTCACTTATGCCGAGGTGAACGACCATCTTCCGGAGGACATTTCCGATCCGGATCAGGTGGAAGACATCATTCAGATGATCAACGACATGGGCATCCGTGTCTATGAGATCGCTCCGGATGCCGACACCCTGCTGATGACCGACGGGGACGCCTCCGCCGATGAAATCGCAGCAGCGGAAGCCGCCGCCGCACTGGCAGCGGTGGAAACCGAAGCCGGCCGCACCACCGACCCGGTACGCATGTACATGCGCGAAATGGGCACGGTGGAGCTACTGACCCGCGAGGGCGAAATCGCCATCGCCAAGCGCATTGAAGAGGGCGTGCGCGAGCTGATGTCCGCCTTGGCCTACTGGCCCGGATCGGCCCAGCGCATTCTCGACGAATACAAGCAGGTGGAGGAAGAGGATCGCCGCCTGGCGGACGTCATCATCGGCTGGCTTGACCCGGCGGACGAAATTCCGTCCATCACGGCCACCTCCTCCAGCAACGCGTCCAATGCCGCCTCCGCCAAGAAGGACAAGAAAGACGACGATAGCAACGGCGATTCGGACAACAGTGACGACGAAGAGGAAAGCACCTCCGGGGTAGACCCGGAAGAGGCACGCGCCCGCTTCGAGGCCCTGGCCAAACAGCTGAGCAATGCTGAGAAGGCCGTCAGTAAGCACGGCCGCGACAGTAAAGAAGCTCAGAAAGAGCTGGCTGAGCTGGGCGAGCTGTTCAAATTCTTCAAGCTGCCGCCGCGCCAGTTCGAACCCCTCTACACCGAAGCCCGCCTGATATTGGACCGGGTGCGCCGGGAAGAGCGCGCCATCATGAGAATGTGCGTGCGCCAGTCCCGCATGCCGCGCAAAACCTTTATGCGCGAATTCCCGGGCAACGAGACCAACGAAGAGTGGATTCCCAACGTCATCAAGAAAAAGCGGGACTACTCTGACGCGCTCAAGTCAGTGGAGGGCGAAGTCACCCGCTGCCAGCGTAAACTGGCGCAGCTGGAAGAAGAAAGTGGCCTGAGCCTGGCCCAGATCAAAGAGATCAACCGCCGCATGTCCATCGGCGAAGCCCGCGCGCGCCGTGCCAAGAAGGAAATGGTGGAAGCCAACCTGCGCCTGGTGATCTCCATCGCGAAAAAGTACACCAACCGCGGCCTGCAGTTCCTGGACCTGATTCAGGAAGGCAACATCGGCCTGATGAAAGCCGTGGACAAGTTCGAGTATCGCCGCGGTTACAAGTTCTCGACCTATGCCACCTGGTGGATTCGCCAGGCGATCACCCGCTCGATCGCCGACCAGGCCCGCACCATCCGTATTCCGGTGCACATGATCGAGACCATCAACAAGCTCAATCGCGTCTCCCGCCAGATGCTCCAGGAAATGGGCCGCGAGCCCACCCCGGAAGAGCTGGGCGAGCGCATGGAAATGCCGGAAGACAAGGTTCGCAAGGTACTGAAGATCGCCAAAGAGCCGATTTCCATGGAAACCCCCATCGGCGACGACGAAGACTCGCACCTGGGCGATTTCATTGAGGACAACACCATCATCTCGCCGGTGGACTCCGCCACCACCGAGGGCCTGACCGAGGCCACCCGCGAGGTGCTGGCCGGCCTGACCGCGCGGGAGGCGAAGGTGCTGCGCATGCGTTTCGGTATCGATATGAACACCGACCATACGCTGGAGGAGGTAGGCAAGCAGTTTGACGTAACGCGCGAGCGTATCCGCCAGATCGAAGCCAAGGCCCTACGCAAACTCCGCCACCCGTCCCGCTCCGACCATTTGCGTAGCTTCCTGGACGAGTAACTTTTTCGCTCGTAGAGAGCCATTAGGAAAGTCCACCCAAGGAGTGGGTGAAGAGAGTAGTCGAGCAATGACGGCGGGTGCGCCTTAGGCTTACCCGCCCTACGCGCTGACGAAGCTCGTAGGGGCGATGCGGGGAAAACCTTTCAAGACCATGGAGCATAGCGGTCCGACCATTATAAGGTACGGAAGAACCCATGAGGGCCGGCTTACGGTGCACTGTTCACAGACCGTGGAGCGGGGGACCCGCGATTCGAGCCTACAGGGAAGTATTTACGGCGTGTCTGTGAACAGTGCACCGTAAGCCGGCCCGGACGTGATGCCACCCACATACTCCCAAACCAAATAAAAGGATTCAAAGAATGAACAGCAAAATGGAAACCCGGGCCTTTCTTTGGCTCCTGCTGCTGGTCTCCATCGGCTTCATCTGGGTGCTCAAACCCTTCTTCGGCCCCATCTTCTGGGCCTGCGCCATCGCCATCATCTTCGGGCCCCTACAACACCGGCTGCTACCCTATCTAAAACACAAAAAAAACATCACCGCCCTGGCCACACTCAGCGTCAGCCTCATCGTCGTCATAATACCGGTCATCTTCGTCAGCATGTCCGTCATTGCCCAAGGCATCAGCCTCTACGAACAACTCAACACCGGCAACATCGACCTGGAACAAATTGTAAGCCAAATCAGCACCCGCTTCCCCATCATCCAAGACGGACTGCAACGCTTCGACATCCAACTAGAAGACCTCCAGGAAAAAGCCACCGCCGCCGCCCTCGCCAGCGGCAAATTCCTGGCCGAACGCAGCCTCAACATCGGCCAAAACGCCTTCCAGTTCATCCTCAACTTCGGCGTAATGATCTACCTGACCTTCTTCCTGCTGCGCGACGGCCACCACATCCTGGACCTGCTGATGAAAGCCCTGCCCCTGGGCGACGAACGCGAGCGTCTGCTCTTCGACAAATTTGCCGAAGTGACCCGCGCCACCATCAAAGGCAACATCGTTATCGCCGCCATTCAGGGCGCGCTGGGCGGCCTGATCTTCTGGTTCCTGGACATTCCCGCCCCCGTACTCTGGGGCGTCGTCATGGCCGTAGTGTCCCTCATCCCCGCGATAGGGGCCTCCCTTATCTGGGCCCCCGTGGCCATCTACCTGTTCGCCATCAGCCAATACATCGACGGCATCATTCTCACCGCCTTCGGCTCCATCGTCATCGGGCTGGTGGACAACATCCTGCGCCCGATACTGGTGGGGCGGGACACCAAACTGCCCGACTACGTCGTGCTGCTCTCCACCCTCGGCGGTATCGCCCTGTTCGGCATTAACGGCTTCGTCATGGGACCACTGGTGGCCGCGCTCTTTGTCGCCTCCTGGGGCATATTCATGCGCGAGTTCAATCCGCAGTCCATCGAGCGTCCGAAAGACGCCTGAGGCTGTGCTAAACTCCCGCCCCCTTTTCCCGGGCGGGCGGCTCCCCGGAGCCGCCCGCTTTTTGTTGTAGCAGAGCGAATCGACTATGTGGTTTAAAAACCTGCGCCTTTACCAGCTGACCGAAGACTTCACCCTGAGCGCCGAAGCGCTGTCCGACAAACTGAGCCAGGCCCCCTTCCAGCCCTGTGGCAGCCAAGACCTAATGCGCTACGGCTGGGTACCACCGGCCGGAGCCGACGCCCAGGACTACGTGCACGCGGCCAGCGGTTGCCTGATGGTCTGCGCCAAGCGCCAGGAGAAGATCCTGCCCTCGGCGGTAGTCAACGAGCACCTGGAAGAAAAGCTCGCCCATATTCGCTCCGAAGAAGGCCGCCCGGTGGGCCGCAAAGAGCGGCAGACGATGAAAGATGAAATCATCTTCGACCTGCTGCCCAAGGCTTTCAGTAAGTCCTCCCGGGACTATGCCTTTATCGCCCCACGCGAACGGCTAATTCTGGTGAACAGCTCCTCCGCCAAAAAAGCGGAAGACCTGTTGAGCCAGCTGCGGGAGAGCCTGGGCACCCTGAAGGCGGTGCCCCTGACACCGCAGCAGGCCCCCGCCCAGATGATGACGCACTGGCTGCGAGGCGAGCCTCTGCCCACCGATTTCGTGTTGGGTGAGGAGTGTGAATTCCAGGCGGGGAAAGATAGCCGGGTGGTGCGTTGCAAGAATGTGGACTTGAGCGCGCCGGAGGTGGCCAGCCACCTTGAAGCGGGGATGTTTGCCAGTAAGTTGGCCCTGACCTGGAAGGAGGCGATTCATTTTGTGATGGATGATCAGTTTGCGGTGAAGCGGCTGAAGTTTGAGGATCAGTTGTTGGAGCAGGCGGGCGACCGCAATCCTGAGACGGCAGCCGAAGCCTTTGACGCGGATTTCGCGGTGATGAGTATTGAGTTGGTGGCCTTGGTAAAAGCGCTTCTTCAGGCGTTTGGTGGCGCGGTTGAGCCTGAGGCGTTGATGTAAAAGTCACTTTATTGGGTAAGTCGGGCTTTATTGGTAGGTGGCGCTGCGCTTACCTACCCTACGCAATATGGATCCCTCGTGTAGGGTAGGTCGGTCCGACGCATCGGAGCGAAGCGCCACCTACCACTCTTCCCCGGCGACACCCACACCATCATCACAACACCCGAACCAAAATATCCACTTCTGTCCGGCTTATCCTCGCATCCCCCGCCGGGCGCCAGCCGCGCTTGCGGTAAAACGCCCGCTGATCATCGGTAAACAACCATAACTCCCGCTCGCCCTGCGCTTTCGCGTAACGGCAGGCGTGCTCCATCAACGCCTGCCCAAGGCCCCGGTTGCGAACGGACGACTCAACATACAGGTTGCTCAACCACAACCGGTTGCCCGTTCCAGCGGCCAGGTACCGGAGCAGGCTGACACTCCCCAAAGGCTGACCGGCCTTGTGAGCCACCAACGTTACGGGAAGGGGGTCGTGGGAGAGGTGTTTGCGAATCTGCTCGATACGCCGCTCGAGGGAAGAGTGGAGCCCACGAGCCAGGCAATGCTCATGGTGCCACTGGCCGATTAGGCTCAGCCAGTGTTCGAGACGGGGCGTGTCCGGAGTCAACGGCTCTATGGTGAGGTGTTCGGCCATTGACCCCGGCTCCCGTGCTTCAGGCGGTGGACCTACTGGGCGGCCGTGGCCAGCAGGTCGTCCACAACACCCACCGCTTCGCCGTGGGCCTGCTTGTCGGCGTGGTAGCTGGAGCGTACCAGCGGCCCACAGGCGGCGTGCTTGAAGCCCAGTTCGTGGGCCATGCGGGTGTATTCGGCGAACTCGTCCGGGTGTACGAAGCGGTCCACCGGCAAGTGGTCTTTCGAGGGCTGGAGGTATTGGCCGATAGTGAGCATGTCGATATCGTGCTCGCGCATGTCCTTGAGTACCTCGAAAATTTCCTCTTTGGTCTCGCCCAGGCCCACCATCAGACCGGATTTGGTCAGGATGTCCGGGCGACGCTTTTTGTATTCCCGCAGCAGCTCCAGGGACCACTTATAGTTGGCCCCCGGGCGCGCCTGGCGGTAGAGCCGGGGCACGGTCTCCAGGTTGTGGTTGAACACGTCCGGCGCTTCCTGCTCCAAAATGTCCAGCGCCGGGCCCATGCGGCCACGAAAATCCGGAGTGAGGATCTCCACCTGCAGGTTCGGGCTGTGCAGGCGAGACTCGCGGATACAGTCGGCGAAGTGCTGGGCACCGCCGTCGCGCAGGTCATCCCGGTCCACCGAAGTGATCACCACGTATTTGAGCTGCATCTCGGCAATGGCCTTGGCCAGGTGCGCCGGCTCTTCCTCGTCCAGTGGGTTGGGCTTGCCGTGGCCCACGTCGCAGAAGGGGCAGCGACGGGTGCAGATTTCCCCCATGATCATAAAGGTGGCGGTGCCGCCGCTGAAACACTCCCCCAGGTTGGGGCAGTTGGCCTCTTCGCATACGGAAGAGAGGTTGTTCTTGCGCAGAATCTGCTTGATCCGGTCCACCTCCGGGGAGGCGGGAACCCGCACGCGAATCCAGTCCGGTTTGCGCTGAACCTCGTCAGAGGCGATAACCTTGACCGGAATTCGTTCAACCTTGTCGGCATCGCGCAGCTTTTCACCCTGGCGCAGGCGGCGGGTGCGTTTGACGGGCTGTATCTCGGGGGTATCGGACATGAAACTCTCTCGTCTTTCGATGATCTATCGATCTCTGGGTAAAATAGACGGGCTACTAACGCCAAGCGGTACGGCCTTGTGAGCCTCCGCCATCAAGGCGCCGGGCTCGGCATTGTACACGAATAGCCCAATTTCTGTACAAAGTGGTCGGTTAGCCGGGCCTTGACCTGGTCCATGGCCGGCGCCGGTGTCACGTGCGCCGCCAACTGAGTCATTTTCAGGCCCTGGTAGCCACAGGGGTTGATTCGGCCGAAAGGCTCCAGGTCCATGTTCACGTTCAGGGCCAGGCCGTGGAAGCTGCAACCCCGGCGCACCCGCAGGCCCAGGGAGGCGACCTTATCCCCTTCCACATACACACCGGGGGCATCTGGCCGGGCATAGGCCTCAACGCCGTAGTCGGCCAACAGCGCCACCAGAGTCTGCTCAAGAGCCGTCACCAGGTCCCGCACGCCAATGCCCAGGCGCTTGAGGTTGAGCAGCGGATAGGCCACTAGCTGGCCGGGGCCGTGATAAGTCACCTGGCCACCGCGATCGGTCTGCACCACGGGAATATCCCCCGGCAACAGCAGATGCTCGGGCTTGCCCGCCTGCCCCTGGGTGAAAACCGGCGGATGCTCCACCAGCCAAAACTGATCGGCCGTGGTCGCGTCCCGCTCGTCGGTAAAGCGACGCATACGGTGCCAAACCGCTTCGTAGGCCTCCCGCCCCAGATCCGCGGTTTCCAGGACCGTTTCAAGCTCGGACGCGCACTCCACCGGCATGGAGCTCAAAGCACCGTTTTGGTGAGGGGGCTGGCAATGAGCTCCCGGTGGATGGTCTTCAGCTGCTGGACCCCGGTGGCGGTAATACGCACGGTGAGGGACTGGTAGGTCCCGTTGCGGCTGTCTTTGACGCGAATTTGGGCTTGATCGAAGCCGGGGGCGTGGCGCTCCATGACCTCGATAACCAGCGCTCGCAGCTCGTTCCCGGCGTCTCCCAACACCTTGATGGGGTAATCCTCACAGGGAAACTCAATCTTGGGGGGTTGTTGCTCAGACATGGAAACGGCTTACCTCTGAATGGGTGAAAACGCCGGCATTATAACAGGCTGAGGGGCTCTCCAATACGCCAGTGGCCTTTTGCCCCCCGGAACCCAATGGGTACCCCGACCGGGGTTACCCGAAGATTTTGATAAAGAACAGCTTAATGGCGTCAATCAGGCGAGAGAAGAACCCAGCCTCTTCCACCGGTTCCAGCGCCACCAGCGGCACATCCACCAAGCGCTCATCTTTGAGGTCGATGGTCAGGTTACCCAGCTCATCGCCCACCGCCACGGGGGCCTTGATGATTTCATCAATGTGCATCTGCGCATCAAGCTTGCCTTCCGCGCCACGCGGAATGGTCAGACGGATATCCTCGGGCACGCCGATAACCACTTCGTCCTGCTTGCCCGCCCAGACGCGGGTGCGCTCAAGCTCGTCCCCGGCGCTGTACAGAGACTGGGTCTGGTAGTAACGGAAGCCATAAGAGAGCAGCTTTTCCGTCTCCGCCGCGCGGGCGCTTTCACTGGAGGTGCCCATTACCACGGAAATCAGGCGCATGTCCCGGCGCACCGCCGAGGCTACCAGGCAGTAACCCGCCTCTTCGGTGTGCCCGGTTTTCAGGCCATCGACGCTGTCGTCCTTAAACAGCAGGCGGTTGCGGTTGGCCTGGTTGATGCCGTTGTAGGAAAAGTATTTTTCGCTGTACAGCGAGTAGTGCTCGGGGTGATCTTCAATCACCGCCTTGGCCAGAATCGCCAAGTCCTCGGCGGTGGTGTAGTGCCCTTCCGCCGGCCAGCCGGTGGCGTTTTTATACTGGGTATTCGTCATGCCCAGTTGCGCGGCGGTGTGGTTCATTACCTCGGCAAAGCCTTCTTCGCTACCGGCAATGTGTTCGGCCAGGGCGATGCTGGCATCATTGCCCGACTGGATAATCACACCGCGAAGCAGATCAATCAGTTTGACCTCGGTGCCTTCGCGCACGAACATTTTTGAGCCACCCTTTTGCCACGCCTTGACGCTGATATTCACCATATCGTCTTCACTGGCGCGGCCACGCTCAACCTCTTCAGACACAATGTAGGCGGTCATCATTTTGGTCAGGCTGGCCGGCGGCAGGCGCTTATCGGCGTTGTGTTCCACCAGCACTTTTCCCGTGTCCGCATCCATCAGCAAATACGCGGTTGCCGAGAGCTGTGGAGGCGAGGGAATAATCACCTCTTGCGCCTGAACCGTCAGGGTCAGCAGGGCGAATACCGTGGCCAGAAGAAACTTTTGCATCATTGTGAAACCGTTGATTGAATTGAAAAAGAAAACGCCGGAAGTTTACCACTACTCCCGGATGATATGGGTTTGGTCTATGGCATTTTTACGCAGCTGTTCTCGCAATGCTGTCACTTCTTTCGTGGTGTGCAGCGGTCCGATACGAACCCGGTGCAACACCGGCTCCTCATCCGGGCTGTAAATCAACACCGGCTGCTCCACGAACCGCTCAAGCTGGGTGCGTTGCTTCTCCGCGGCGGCGAGTGAACTGAAGGCCCCCACCTGCACAAAGGTCATGGGGCGGTCTTTGGGCGCCTCTTGCGTGCTTTTTACCGGGGTGAAGGTTGCAGCGGAAGGCGTGCCCACCGTGGGCCCTTCTTGCTTGGCATTGACTTGCTTGGCCTTGAGGGGAGCCGGGGGCCGGTCACCGGGCACAATTATTTCCACTTCCACCTGGGCCGTGCCCCTTGCGGCAAAGCCGAGCTTTTGGGCGGCGGCATAGCTCAAATCGATAATTCGACCGGCGTGAAAGGGGCCACGATCATTCACACGCACCACCACCTGGCGTCCGTTATCCAGGTTGGTCACCCGTACGTAGCTGGGAATCGGCAGGGTTTTGTGGGCGGCGGTCATGGCGTACATGTCGTAGACTTCACCGTTGGAGGTGTTCCGGCCGTGAAATTTCTGGCCATACCAGGAGGCGATGCCGCGCTCTTTATAGCCGGTTTCGTCGTCCATCAGGTGATAGGTTTTACCCAGCACCGTGTAGGGGTTTTTGTTGCCCGCTATTGTCCGGGGCTCCTCCCGGGGCTCGGCGTCGGGCACATGGGAGAGGTCCACCGGGCGGTCTGGCCCCCGATCCTGCTCTTCCAGCAGCGGCGCGCAGGCAACCACCAACACACTCAGTGCAACAACGGCAAGGCTTGCGCAGAATTTCACGATGTGGTCTCCATTGCGGTTTTTATCGCTATACTCAGTTGCTGGACGGCCAGCGCGTACAAATGGCTGCGGTTGTAGCGGGTAATGACATAAAAGTTGTGAAACGCCAGCCAGAATTCTTCCCCGAAATCACCCTCCAGCGCCAACGCGTTGGCGGGCGTGCTTTCCGGCAACGGAAAAATCGGCACCAGCCCCCGCTTGTGCCAGTCCTTCACCGTCCGCTCTGGCGGCTTGATCCGGTTCCAGTCTTCTTTCGCTCCCCGCTGGAGCGACGCACCGGCCCGAGCGCGAACGGCGACCAGGCCGTCCCGCCGCCAGCCGTGCTCGGCAAAATAGTTGGCGACGCTACCGATGGCATCCACGGGGTTGTTCCAGATATCGACCAAACCGTCACCGTCGAAATCCACCGCGTAGTTTCGGTAGCTGGAAGGCATAAACTGCCCAAACCCCATGGCCCCGGCATAGGACCCCTTAAACGCCAAAGGGTTCTGTTTCTGTTCGCGCATCAGAATGAAATATTGCTCCAGCTCGCGCCGAAAAAACGGCGAGCGGGGCGGGTAATCAAAAGCCAAAGTGGTGAGTGCGTCGAGCACCCGATGGTTGCCGGTGGTGCGCCCGTAGTTGGTCTCCACCCCGATAATGGCCAGAATCACCTCCGGCGGCACCCCATAGGTGGCTTGCGCCCGCTCGAACGCCTCCCGGTGAGCTTGCCAGAACTCGACGCCGCGGGTGACTCGCAACGGCTGAAGGAAGATCGGGCGATACTCGGCCCAGGTGCGGGTGCGCTCGGCTGGCCGGGCGATGGCCTCCAGAATGCTGTCCTGACGTTCCGCCTCGGCCATCCAGGCGCGCATTTGGCCCGCGTCAAAGTCGTGCTGTTCGACCATGTCGGTGACAAAGCGCGTGGCTTCCGGGTGCTGACTGTAGTCCGCATAAGCGGGCACCCCGGTACCCAGCGCCGCGGTGAGGACGCTGACCAGAGTGGTGACCAAAAATCGACTCAAAGACGTGATACCTCTTACTGGTTTGGCCCGCTATTCCTGGCGGGTGACCCGCCGCCGCTCGGTGGCGATGGACATCAGAATGCCGAAGCCCGCCATAAGGGTGACAATGGCCGTTCCCCCCTGGCTCACCAAAGGCAGCGGCACCCCCACCACGGGCAACATACCGGAGACCATGCCTGCGTTGACGAACACATAGACAAAAAAGGTGAAGGTAATGCTCGCCGCCAGCAGCCGACCGAAGCTGTCCTGCGCGCGCTGGGCGATGAGCATGCCCCGGATAATGATCAGCACATAGAGGCCGAGCAACAGCAACACCCCCAGTAACCCGAACTCCTCCCCCAGCACCGCGATAATAAAATCCGTATGGCCTTCGGGCAGAAAATCGAGCTGGGACTGGGTGCCCTGTAACCAGCCCTTGCCGGAATAGCCCCCGGAGCCGATCGCCGTTTTGGATTGGATAATATTCCAGCCCGCACCCAGGCTGTCTTGCTCCGGGTTAAGCAAGGTGAGCACACGCTGGCGCTGGTAGTCCTGCATCACGAACGTCCAAAAGGGCCAGATGCTGGCCAGCAACACCACGGCGGAGACAATGATATAGCGCCAGGAAAGGCCGGCGAAAAACAGCACCACCAGCCCGGATGAAGCCACCAGCAAAGCGGTCCCCAAGTCCGGTTGCTGAATGATCAACAATGCGGGAAGCGTCACCAGCCCCAAGGTTACTAATACCTGTTTAAAGCGCGGAGGCAGAAAGCGCTGGCCGAGATAAGCGGAGGCCATAATGGGCGTGGCCAGCTTCATCACTTCCGAGGGCTGAAAGCGAAAGCCCCCTATCCCCAGCCAGCGCTGGGCCCCCATGGCGCCAATGCCCATCCAAAGCACCAGCGCGAGCAACACCACGCCCCCCAAATAAAGCCAGGGGGCCAGCCGTCGCAACAGGTGCGGGGGCACCTGGGCCGCCACCAACATGGCCCCCAGGGCCACCAGAAAGTAAATGCCCTGGCGCTGCACCCCGGGCAAGGACTGGCCGTTGGCGCTGTAGAGCACCACCAACCCGTAGCAGGCCACCCCGAGCAACAGAAACAACAGCGTAAAGTCGATGTGCAGGCGCTGCTGCAGGCGGGCCCGGCTGCCCAGGCTGCGGCCGGCTTCCGGCAGGCGGCGAAGAAAATCCTGCTGGCTCACAACGCCTCTCCCAGTTCAAGTTCCAGACGTTTATTCAGGTAGGCATCAAACACCTGCCGGGCCACCGGCGCCGCCACCCCGGAGCCGGATTCGCCATTTTCCACCACCACCGCCACGGCTATTTGCGGGTCATCCACCGGGGCGAACCCCACAAACAGGGCGTGGTCACGCTGACGCTCTTGCAAGGCCTCCGAGTCGTACTCCTCCCCCTGAGGAATAGCCACCACCTGAGCGGTGCCGGTTTTGCCCGCCATACGGTAGTCGGCCCCATGGGCGGCCCGCCGGGCGGTGCCCCGTTGCCCGTGCATCACCGCTTCCATGGCGTCTAGGACGTGGTCCCAGTTTTCTTCGGAGACATTCAACACCTCCTCTACCTCCGGTTCCACCGTCTGTTCACCGATTTGGCGCACCATTTGAGGGCGCAGGCGGCGCCCCCGGCTGGCGAGCGTTGTGGTCATTTGGGCCAGCTGCATCGGCGTTGTGAGCGAGAACCCCTGGCCGATGGCGGCGTTCAGGTTATCCCCCGGGAACCAGGGCAGGCCACGGTTATTGCGCTTCCACTCCCGCGATGGCCAAAGCCCGCTTCGCTCTGAGGGAATATCCACGCCAGTGCGGGAACCAAGGCCGAAACCGGTCCCGAACTCGTGCATGGGGTCAATGCCCATTTTGTGGCCCAAGTCGTAGAAGTACACATCACAGGACTCGGAGATGGCCTGCTCCAGGTCCACCTTGTTACCGTGGCCGCGTCGTTTCCAGTCCCGGTAGAGCCGGTCATCCCCCGGCAGGCGATAGTAGCCCGGGTCGCGCACGGTATCGCTGGGCTCGATCACCTCATAGTGCAGCCCCGCCAGCCCGATCACCGGTTTAACCGTGGAGCCCGGCGGGTACTGGCCCTGCAAAAAGCGGTTAAACATGGGCAGGTCCAGGGATTGGTTCAGGCGACGGTAGTCCCGGAAGCTGATGCCGGTAACGAACAGGTTCGGGTCAAAGCTCGGGGTGGACACGGCGGCCAGCACTCCGCCACTTTTGACGTCCATCGCCACCACAGAGCCCCGGTAGTCTCCCAGCGCCTCGACCGCCACCGACTGAAGGTGTGCATCCAGGTGCAGGTACAAGTCCTCCCCCGGTTTTGGGTCGGTCCGGTCCAGAACCCGCAGCACCCGGCCCCGAGCGTTGGTTTCCACGTTCTGAGTTCCCACTTCTCCCAGCAGGAGCGGCTCGTACTGTTTTTCCAGCCCGCTTTTGCCAATGGAGTGGGTACCGCTGTAGCGTTTGTGCTGGTCCTCATCGAACTGGGCCAGGTCGGCCTGGCTGATCCGCCCGACATAGCCAAGTACATGGGCGAACAAAGCCCCTTTGGGGTAATGACGCACGAGCTGGGCGTTGACCTCTACCCCCTCGAGCCGGTATTCGTTAACGGCCAGGCGGGCGATTTCCTCCTCGGTTAAACCGAAACGCAGCGGAATGGCTTCGAAGGGGCGACGCCACTGCTGGAGCTGGTCATAGAATTTTTCCAGGTCGCTCTGGGGAATGCTCACCAGGCTGCGCAACAACCGTATCGTCTCATCCATATCCTCCACCCGCTCGCGGATGATGGACAGGGTGTAACTGGGGCGGTTGTCGGCGAGCAGCTCGCCGTCGCGGTCGTAGATCAGGCCCCGAGTCGGGGGCACCGGCTGAACGTGCACGCGGTTGCGGTCCGAGCGGGTGGCGTAGTCCTCGTGGTGAACCACTTGCAGGGTGTAATAACGAAACACCAGCAGAGCGACCATTACCGCCATAATCACCGACGTGATGACCAGCCGGCTTGAAGTAATGCGAGCCTCCCGGTGGTGGTCTTTAAAACGCTGGTGTTCTGACATGCGGTCTCGGTTCGCTATCTACTTATGGTAAGGGTGGTTGTGCAGAATCGAGTAAGCCCGATACAGTTGTTCAATGACTATAATGCGGACTACCGGATGCGGCAGGGTCAGCGCCGATAGCGACCACTTACTTTCCGCCAGGGCCAGGCACTCCGGCGCCAAGCCGTCGGGCCCGCCCACCAATAAGCTGTAGTTGGCGCCATTCATGCGCCAGTCGTCCAGCTTAGCGGCCAGCTGCTCGGTGCTCCAGACCTTGCCTTTTACATCAAGGGCGACCACCCGGTCGCCCTTGCCGATGGCGGCCATCATCGCCTGGCCTTCGCGCTCCATGGCCACGGCGGCGGAGCTGCTCTTACCTCGCGGCCCCAGGGGCAATTCCACCAATTCGACCGTGCAGTCCCGGGGCAACCGCTTGGCGTACTCGGCATAGCCCTGCTCCACCCAACCGGGCATTTTGGTCCCAACCGCAATCAGGCGAATGCGCATAACCCGTCCCTTTAGGTTTCCGAGCGGGTGGCCGGTTCCATGGACCAGAGCTTTTCCAGATCATAAAATTCACGGGCTTCGTCCAGCATCACATGCACGACAATATCACCGAAATCCACCAATACCCAATTGCCCGTCTCCAGCCCTTCCACGCCCAGAGGCTGATGGCCGGCGTGCTTGGCATCTTCCACAAGGTTACTGGCCAACGATTTCACGTGCCGGCTGGAAGTACCGCTGGCAATGACAAGAGTATCCATGACATTGCTCAGCTCGCGCACATCGAGCTGCACCACATTTTTTCCCTTGAGGTCATCCAGGGCATTGAGAATCAATTCATTTAACGCTGCGGACATTCGCCACCTATTTTGTAAAACACTACATGGATAAAACAGTAAGGGCTCACTTACTCAGCGGGCCCGGTAAAATCCCCGCTCCCGGATAGCGTGCCATACCGAGTCGGGCAGTAAAAATTGCGGGGACGAGCCGCTCTGAATCAGCGCCCGGATTTCCGTCGCGGAAATCGGCAGCAGGCGCAGCGTCTGTACGGCAATGCCCCCCGCAGGGCGATCGAGCAATGACCTTGGCTCCACGCCGTGCTCACTGAGCCAAGCGGCCAGGGGCCCCTGGGTGGGAATGTCCCAGCCGGGGCGGGACACTACCAGAAAATTGGCCCAATCCAGCAGCTCGCGCCAGCGGTGCCACTTTTCCAGCCCCACGAACGCGTCGCACCCCAGAATCCACACCAGCCGGGCATCCTCCCCCAGCTCCTCGCGCAGGCTTTTCAGAGTTTCGAGCGTGTAAGAGGGCCCATCGCGCTCCAGCTCCCGGGCGTCCAGCTGCAACTCCGGGCAGTCGGCCAGGGCCAGGCGCAGCATTTCGGTGCGCTCGGCGCTGCCCACGTTCGGCGCCGCCCGGTGGGGTGGCTGGTGGCAAGGGAGCAGGCGCACATGGTCCAGCCCCAGGGATTCCCGAACCTCCAGCGCCAGCCTCAAGTGCCCGAGGTGTATGGGGTCAAACGTGCCCCCCAACAGGCCAATACGAGCGGTCATTCGGGCACCCCGCCTTAGTTGCGGATATGGCCGTCACCGAAGACGATCCACTTCTGGGAAGTAAGCCCTTCCAAACCCACCGGGCCACGCGCGTGCAGCTTGTCGGTGGAAATGCCGATTTCCGCCCCCAGGCCGAATTCAAAGCCATCGGCAAAGCGGGTGGAGGCATTAATCATCACCGAGCTGGAATCCACCTCGGCCAGGAAGCGCCGGGCGCGGGTGTAATCCTCGGTCACAATGGCTTCGGTATGCTGGGAGCTGTACTGGGCGATATGGTCCATGGCCTGGTCCAGACCGTCCACCACGCGAATGGCCAGCACCGGGGCCAGATATTCGGTGGCCCAGTCCTCGTCGGTGGCCGGATTGGCGCTAATCAGCGCGCGGGTCCGTTCACAGCCGCGCAGCTCCACGCCCTTCTCCAAATAGGCTTCCGCCAGGCGGGGCAGAATATCGCCGGCCACCGCCGCGTCTACCAGTAGGGTTTCCAGGGCGTTACACACGCCGTAGCGATGAGTTTTGGCGTTCAGGGCAATATTAAAGGCCTTCTCCAAGTCCGCCTTTTCATCGATATAAACGTGGCAAATACCGTCCAGGTGCTTGATCACAGGCACCCGGGCATCCCGGCTAATGCGTTCAATCAGGCCCTTGCCCCCACGGGGAACAATGACATCCACGTACTCGGGCATGGCAATCAGTTGGCCCACGGCCGCCCGGTCGGTGGTGTGGACCACCTGTACGGCGGCCTCCGACAGGCCCGCCTCACGCAGGCCCTGTTTCAGGCATTCGGCGATGGCCCGGTTGGAGTGAATCGCCTCGCTGCCCCCGCGCAGAATCGCGGCGTTGCCGGATTTCAGGCACAGGCTGGCGGCGTCGATGGTCACATTGGGGCGGGACTCATAAATAATGCCCACCACGCCCAGGGGCACGCGCATTTTCCCCACCTGGATACCGCTGGGGCGATAGGTCATATCGGTAATGGCGCCGCAGGGGTCCGGCAGGGCCGCCACCTGGCGCAAGCCTTCGATCATGCCGTCGATTGTAGCCGGCTTAAGCGCCAAACGGTCCAGCAGGGCCGCATCCAGGCCATTGGCCTCGCCCGCATCCAGGTCTTTCTGGTTTTCCCGCGCCAAGTCCGGTCGCGCCGCTTCCAGGGCCTCGGCCATGGCCAGCAGCGCCCGGTTTTTGGTGCCGGTGCTCGCCGCGGCCAGCTGCCGGGCGGCGGCCCGAGCCTTCTGGCCCAGTTCGGTCATATACTGGATAACATCTTGCTGTTCGGTCACGTTCTTTTCGGTCATAAGGCCCGCGAACTCTCGTGTTGATCGTGGAGTGGTCGATAGTGGACGGTAATGGCCGCGATTATACCTTGTTTGGGCGGGCTTTTTGGGGGTTTCAGCTTCCATTCAGCCAGCGCGGCGCAGACTGTTCCCGTTGGCGCCTGACAACCCGGGGCGCGACGGGGTAAGCTACTCGGGTCGCCGTCATGAGACTCCCGAATTATGAAACACCTCCGAGCCATTACTGTTCGCCTAGCGCTCGCCCTGTCACTGGCCTGGACGTTGGGCCTGCCCGTGCCTCTGCCCGGGCTGCCCGGCCCGGTAGCCGCCGCCCAGGCACAGCAAGCCGAGGCCCGGCTTTCCCCCGCCCAGGCCGCGGCGCTGGTGCGGAAAAAGGTAGGCGGCAAGGTGCTGAAGGTCAGCACGCTGGAGCGTGGCGGCCGGGTCATTTACCGAGTCAAAATTCTGCAAGAAAGTGGCCGAATCCGCACCATCAGCGTGGACGGTCAGAGCGGAAAAGTGCTGAAACAGCAATAGCCATTCAAACGGGAGGCGAACCATGCGCCTATTGGTAGTGGAAGACGACACGGCACTGCGCACCCAGATTCAACAGCAACTTCAGGCCGAAGGCCACGCCGTGGACTTGGCGCCGGACGGCCGGGAAGGCCTGTTCCTCGGGCGCGAGCACCCCTACGACCTGGCGATTATTGACCTGGGGCTGCCGGACCTGGACGGAGTCAAACTGATCCAGACCCTCCGGGCCGAGGCTCGCAACTACCCCATCCTGATTCTGACCGCCCGTAGCGCCTGGCAGGACAAAGTGGAAGGCCTGGAATCCGGCGCCGATGACTACCTCACCAAACCCTTCCACGCCGAGGAGCTTCGGGCCCGCATCAACGCCCTGCTCCGCCGCGCCAGTGGCCACGCCCGCAGCGTGATTGAAGGTGGCCCGCTGGCCATCGACACCACCGCCAAGCGCGTCACGCTCAATGGTGAACCGGTGGAGCTGACCGGCTACGAATACCAGGCCCTCACCTACTTGGCCCTGCACAGCGGGGAGGTCGTCTCCAAAACCCAGTTGACCGAGCACCTGTACGACCAGGACTTCGATCGGGACAGCAACGTCATTGAAGTGTTTATCGGGCGGCTGCGCCGCAAACTGGACCCGGACGGCCGCCTCAAACTGATTACCACCCAACGGGGGCTGGGGTATTTGTTCACCATGCCCCGAGCGGCCGAGGAGCCAAGCCACCGGTGAGTCAGCGCCCACTGTCGCTCAACAGCCGCTTATTGCTGGCCTCCCTTGTGTTGCTGCCCCTCTTCCTGGGGCTCACGGGGCTGGTGCTGGACCGCGCCTTTGAACAAAGCCTGACCACCGCCCTGCGCCAGCGCCTGCAAAGCCAGGTGTACCTGCTGTTTAGCGTCGCGGAGCTGGAAGGCACCGGCGAGTCGGCGGAGCTGACCCTGCCACCGGCGCTGCTGGAGCCCGAGTTCGAGCGGCTCAACTCCGGCCTTTACGGTTACCTGATGACCGCCGCGGGGGACATTATCTGGCGCTCCAACTCCGCTCAGCTACACCCGTCACCGCCCCCCACCGATGCGCCCTTCCCCTCGCCGGGGGAGCTGCTCCTCGATACGGTTTCCCTGAATGAGGAGCCATTCTGGCGCGGGCGCTACGCCGTTATTTGGGAGGATGAACTCGGAGGCGAGCACCGCTACCAGCTGATGCTGCTGCGGGACAAAGCCCCCTACCGGGCGGAACTGGCCAGCTACCGCCGCCAACTCTGGCGCTGGCTGGGCGCGGCCGCCCTGGTGCTGGTGCTGGCCCAAACCCTGATTCTGCGCTGGGGGCTTCGGCCTCTGGGGCGCTTGGCCCGAGCGCTGCAAGCCATGCGCGAGCACTCCACTCCCCGCCTGGAAGGCCACTACCCCCAGGAACTGCAACCGGTGGTGGACAACCTCAACCGGGTACTGGAGCGGGAAACCGGCCTGCGCCAACGTTATCGGGACAGCTTGAGCAACCTGGCCCACAGCCTGAAAACCCCGCTGAGCGTGTTGCGCAGCTTGGTGGAGCGAGAAAAACCGGCAAAGGGGGAAAAGCAGGCATCGCCCGAGGCGGAAACCGACCGACTGTTGGCCGAACAGGTCGAGCGCATGGACCAGGTGGTGAACTACCAGCTGCGCCGGGCCGTGTCCGAGCAGCAACAAGGGCTGGGGCGGCAATGCTTCATTCGCCCCGCCGCCGAGCGCCTGTGCCGCACACTGGAAAAAGTCTACCGGGACCGGCCGCCACGCTTTCACCTCCAGGTACCGGAGCAGGCCCGCTTTCCCGGGGATGAGCAGGACCTACTGGAATTACTGGGCAACCTGCTCGATAACGCCTGTAAATACGGCAACGGCGAGGTCGCTCTCACCGCCGAGCAGACCCCAACTGCCCTGCGCCTCTCGGTGGAAGACAATGGCTCGGGTATCCCCGCCGAGGAGCGGACTCAGGTGCTGCAACGGGGCCGTCGGCTGGACACCCTCAAGCCCGGGCAAGGCATCGGCCTGTCCGTGGCCGTGGACATCGCCACCAGCTATGGAGGCCAGCTGACGCTGGACCAGACACTCTCCGGCGGGCTGGCCGTGCGCCTTACTTTTCCTATCTAAAACGGTGGCGTTGCCGCGCTTGCGCACCAAAGCCGCAAGCCCTACTGCCGACAAAGCCCCACTCTGTAAGCCAATGCTCACAAACCGCAACGGCGTCGCCTTACACCACATAGAGGCGATCCCCTCTCCCCACCAAAGGTGACAGACCTCACACTATCCGGGCTCACATCATAAAAACCGGAGAACCGCTATGAGCGCGCGCACCTGCATCGCCGTGGACTCCACCTGTGACCTGCCAGCCCAGTTCATCAGGGAGCACAACATTGAAGTACTGCCCATTTACATAAAGCACGCCGACGGCCACCACCTGGACGTCCGCAACCCGAAAAGCACGCTGCTGTTTTACCGGAATCACACCCGGGCAAAGTACGGGCGGGCCCAGTCCGAGCCCCTGTCGGTGGAGGACATCACTCAGCTACTCACCCACAAGCTGTTACCTCACTACGACCTAGTGCAAATAATCACCATCAACAGCAAAAAAAGTGACGTGTTCAAGCGCGTCTCCGAAGCCGCCCTGGTCAACGAACCCAAATTCCGCGCCATCAGCGAAGGCCAGACCGGCCGTCCCCCCTTTCGGGTTCGCCCGTATGACAGCATGACCATGTTCACCGGCCACGCGCTGCTGGTGTATGAGCTGGTCAAACGCCTACAAGACGACCACCTCCCCCTCAGCCGCGCCCTGCGGGAAATCGACCAGATGCGGGAGCAGGTCTATGGCTACATCATCCCCCATGACCTGGCCTACATGCGCGAACGCCGCCATATGCGCAAAGCCGACCACAAAATTTCCTGGCTAAATTTCCAACTGGCCAGCCTCCTCAACCGCCGCCCGGTGATTCAGTTGCACAAGGGCGACACCCAAAAAATGGCCACGGGCAAGGGTTTTTGGGGCAGCCTGGAGGTGTTGTTCGACCATGTGCGCCGGCAAATGGCACAGGGGCTGACCAGTAAGGTGATTACCATGAGCTACGGCGGCGCCTTGGATGAAATCAAGGAGCACCCGCTTCTGGTGAAGTTCCGGCAGGATTGCCAGCAGGCGGGCGTGAAGACGATGCTGTCGATGATGAGCATGGCCGGCACCGTCAACGTCGGCCCGGGTGCCTTCGCACTGGCCTTCGCCACTGACAAAGACCTAGTTTAACCCCCCTATCCCTTCAAAGTCGCGCGGAACTACGGGGCTGCGTAGGTCACGGTAAGCGAAGCGCACCTGCCGTTTTGGACCTTTATTGCCTCCACCAGCCCGACTGTGGCAACTTAGCGAACACGTCTAAGGTATCCACACCCGTTCCCAGCACCGAAACCCGCAACGGAGGATAACAGTTGGTCGAGCTCATCACCCACTCATCGTTCACCGAGATCGCGGCCCTGTTGGTGTTGGCGTCGGCTATCGGTTTTATTGGCATATTGCTCCGCCAGCCGCTGATTGTCAGCTTTCTTGCCGTCGGTTTGATTGCGGGGCCTTCGGGGCTGGACATTGTGCACTCGGAGGAGAAAATCCGCCTGCTTTCCGAGCTTGGCATCGCGGTGCTGCTGTTTCTGGTGGGTATCAAACTGGATGTGAAGTTGATTCGCTCCATAGGGGGCGTGTCGGTGCTGACCGGGTTGGGGCAAGTTTTCTTCACCGCCAGCCTCGGTTATGGCATCGGGCTACTGATCGGCCTGAGCCCACTGACCAGCCTTTACGTGGCGGTGGCGCTAACCTTCTCCTCCACCATCATCATCGTAAAACTACTTTCGGATAAGCGGGAAATTGACGCCCTTCACGGCCAGATCGCGCTCGGCTTTCTGATCGTGCAGGACTTGGTAGTGGTACTGGCGATGATCGTTCTCGCCACCATCGGCATCGGTGCCGAGCACGGCGGTGAGCAGGGCAATTCCATTGCTCAGGTGGCGCTCTCGGGCGTGGGTTTGCTGCTGTTTGTGGTGGTGTTCGTGCGCTATATTGCCACGCCCCTCACCGAGTTCTTGGCCAGGGCGCCGGAGTTGTTGGTGATCTACGCCATCGCCCAGGCCACGCTATTTGCGGCCGTGGGGGAGATAATCGGTTTGGGCATGGAAGTCGGCGGGCTTCTGGCGGGCGTGGCCCTTGCCTCCACCCATTATCGCGAAAGCATCGCCGCCCGGCTGGCCCCATTGCGGGACTTTCTGCTGCTGTTTTTCTTTATCGCTCTGGGGGCCTCCCTGGACCTCTCCCTGCTGAGCTACCACGTACCCGGCGCCCTGGTCTTTTCCGTGTTTGTCCTGCTGGGCAACCCGCTGATCGTGATGGTCATTATGGGAACCATGGGCTACCGAAAGCGTACCGGGTTTCTGGCGGGGCTAACCGTTGCGCAAATCAGCGAGTTCTCCCTTATTTTTGTCGCCATGGGGGTCAGCCTCGGGCACCTGCAGCAAGACGTTCTGGGGCTGGTGACGCTGGTGAGCATCGTCACCATCGCCATGTCCACCTACATGATCACCTACTCCCACCAGCTGTACGCGCTGTTCGAGCCAGTCCTGGGCGTCTTTGAAAGAAAAAGCGCCACCCGCGAGCCGGAGGCAACCGACCCCCACGGGCGCTACGATGTCATCATCTTCGGTCTCGGCCGCCTGGGCACCGGCATCGCCATGCGCCTTCGGGATAAAGGCGTGCGCGTTCTGGGGCTGGACTTTAACCCCGCCGCCATTAAGTATTGGCAATCGCTGGGTCTACCCACGGCCTACGGCGACGTGACCGATGCCGAGCTGATTGCGGAGCTTCCGCTTCTACATGCCTCCTGGGTCGTCTCCGCCATCCCCCAATACCACTCGGGCCTGACCGTCGGCGACACACGAAAAACCATTATTCAGCTCATCCACGCCTCCCACTTCACGGGAAAGCTGGCGACCGTTTCCCAAAACCGCCGGGAAACCGAAGAACTGAAAGCCGCGGGGGTAGACTTGGTGCTGGAACCGTTTGAGGATGCGGCCGAGCGGGCGGCGGAGCTGTTGGTTGAGGGGGCCTCCTTCGACTCAACCCGCGCTTAAGCGTGCCGCCCCCAAATGTCAGGTGCGCTTCGCTCCGATGCGTCGGACCGACCGTGACCTACGCACTCTCTCAAAACAACGTTCGGTTGGCACTGAGGTCTGGAGCGGGGTAGACCCTTCACAGACTCTCTGAGGCATGGATGCCGATGAGAAGACTCCAGGGATGGATTCACGTCGGGTCTGTGAAGGGTCTACCCCGCTTCAGACCGGACGTGAATTCAGGCAAAATTTTGGTTAAGTGCCGCCCCACCAAAAATGTCAGGTGCGCTTCGCTTACCATGACCTACGCCAGTTGCAAGTGCGCGCCATTAAAAGGAGTGGAGAGGGGTTACACCGCCATAAATGCGACATAGGTGACGTAACCCGTCAGTAACAGCGCTGCTTCAATTCGGTTCAAGCGCTTGCCACTGAGCAGAAATACCACCAGCGCCAAGGCCGCGGCCAGCATTACCCACTGATCCACCGCCAACAAACGGCCCGCCAGGGATAAGGGTTGAATCAGCGAGGACACCCCGAGAATACCCAGGATATTAAAAATATTACTCCCCACGATATTCCCCACCGCCACATCCGCCTGGCGGCGCAAGACCGCAATCAGCGACACCGCCAGCTCCGGCAAAGAGGTGCCCACCGCTACCAGCGTCAGACCGATCAGCGTTTCCGGGATGCCCAGCGCCTCGCCTATGCCCACCGCGCCGGTCAGGAAGGCCCGGGCGCCGGCAATCAGCAGCGCCAACCCACCCACGGCCAGCGCGACCGACAGCCACAGGCTGGTGGGGCGCTTTTCCACCAAATCCGCCTCGGCCTGATGCAACGCCACATCGGCCGCCCCCGGATCGACCCGCTCGGTCCGGTAGGACCAAATCAAATACGCTGCCAGAGCCACCAGGAACATGATGCCGTCCAGGCGGTTCAGGGAGCCATCGCGGAAGAGCAACAGGCAGAAAATGGTGGCGCCGATCATCGCCAGGCCGTCCCGCTTTAGGGCGTTGGGGTGGGCCAGCAGGGGCAAAATCAGCCCGCAAATCCCCAGAATGAGTAGGATATTGGCGATATTACTGCCGATAACGTTGCCCAGCGCAATGTCCGGGCTCGCGCCGAGCGCCGCCTGGAGCGAGACCACCAGCTCCGGCGCCGAGGTGCCGAAGCCCACAATCACCAGCCCCGCCAGCAGCGGGGATACCCCCCAACGCTTGGCCAGGGCCAAAGCGCCTCGGACCAAGCTGTCCCCACCAAAGGTCAGCAGGCCGAGGCCGAGCAGAAGCCACACCACATTCATCAACATAATCGCCTTACCGTCGCGTTAAAAAAGTGCGGCACTAAAAGAATCAATAACCGTCCGGGTTCTGGGACTGCCAGCGCCAGGCATCCACCATCATGCGCTCCAGCCCGAACTGCGCCTCCCAGCCCAGCTCCTGGCGGGCCAGGTCCGCATTGGCGTAGCAGTTGGCGATGTCCCCCGGGCGGCGCGGTGCGATTTGGTAGGGAATGTCCCGCCCGCTGGCTTTTTCAAAGGCTTTCACCATCTGCAGCACGGAGTAGCCCTGGCCCGTGCCCAGGTTGTAGGCCCGGCAGCCGGGGCCGGTGCTATCCAACGCTTCCAGCGCCGCCACATGGCCCTTGGCCAGGTCCACCACGTGGATGTAGTCCCGCACGCCCGTGCCATCGACCGTGTCGTAATCATCCCCAAAGACGCTCAGGCGCTCGAGCTTGCCGATGGCCACCTGGGCGATATAAGGGAGCAGGTTGTTGGGAATGCCCGACGGGTCTTCGCCGATCAAGCCGCTTTCATGGGCGCCTACCGGGTTGAAGTAGCGCAGCAGAGTGATGTTCCAGGCACTGTTTTGGTGCTCCTTGGGGGCCGCCGCCAGGTCCCGCAGGATTTCTTCGATAATCAGCTTACTGCGGCCATAGGGGTTGGTGGCGCTGGTGGGGAAGCGCTCGTCAATCGGCACCGTGGCCGGGTCGCCGTAGACGGTGGCGGAGGAGCTGAAAATCAGGTTTCCCTGACTGAATTCCGCCATAACTTCACAAAGCGTCAATGTTCCGCCGAGGTTTTCCCGGTAGTACTTGAGCGGAATCTGACTGGACTCGCCCACGGCCTTCAGGCCGGCGAAGTGCATTACCGCCTTAAAGTCGTGCTTTTTAAACACCTCCGTGAGCCCCTCGCGGTCGTTCAGGTCCAGCTCGTAGAAGTCCGGTTCCAGCTCACAAATGCGTGCCACGCGGCGCACCGCTTCGCGCTTGCTGTTGCTGAGGTTATCCACCACCACCGGGCGGTAGCCGGCGTTAACCAGCTCGACGCAAACATGGCTGCCGATGTAGCCGGCACCGCCGGTGACCAGAACCTCCGGGCGGGTACTGCTGCTCGCTGAGGGTGAGTGCATACTTAGTCCTTCTTCCGTTCCGTTGCCAAACACACCGGAGTTAAGGGGTATCCCCCACCCCGGAAACCGACCCGCATTATGGCATATTCCCATGCTCCGGATAGGGCTCGTGCGCCCCGCTTCGGAACCACCGCTGGGGGCCAGGCTCGGGAACAATGTTCGAGCCTCGGGTTCGAATAATTTCAGTCACATGACTCGTAATTGGAACAACCGTTCAACGCTTTTTTGGCCAGCCCGGCACGGGTGCAAACTTGCACGGAATTCATGTCCCCAACCTTGGCATTAAACTTTCATAGAAATTAAGCAAGAAAGGATAATTCTGCCTATAAAGATACAACGAGATGGCCGTTTAGCGGCTATGCTTATTCAGTGAAAGCTTTTAGCGACTGGCTTTGAATACAAGGCCGCTCAAAAGTGCAGGAGTGAATCAATGACCATTTTCAATCACTACCGCGAGCGCTATGTCTCGACGCAACAGGAAGAGTTGAGCATTCAGGAGTACCTGGACCTGTGTAAAACCGACCGGAGCGTCTACGCCACCGCCGCCGAGCGCATGCTCATGGCCATTGGCGAGCCGGAACTGGTGGACACCTCCCTGGACCCGCGCTTAAGCCGCATCTTTTCCAACAAAATCATTAAACGCTATGAGGCGTTCGACGAATTCTACGGCATGGAGGAGTGCATCGAGCAGATCGTCTCCTTCTTCAAGCACGCCGCTCAAGGGCTGGAAGAGAAGAAGCAGGTGCTCTACCTCCTCGGCCCCGTGGGCGGGGGCAAGTCCTCCCTGGCGGAGAAACTCAAGGCCCTGATGCAGCATATGCCCATTTACTGCATCAAGGGCTCCCCGGTGTTTGAATCCCCCCTGGGCCTGTTCGACCCCAATGAAGACGGGCAAATTCTGGAGGAAGACTACGGCATTCCCCAGCGTTACCTGAAAACCATCATGTCCCCCTGGGCGGTGAAACGCCTGCACGAGTTCGAGGGCGACATCAGCCAGTTTAAGGTCGTGAAAGTCTACCCCTCCATTCTGGACCAGATTGCCATCTCCAAAACCGAACCGGGGGATGAAAACAACCAGGACATTTCCTCCCTGGTGGGCAAGGTGGACATCCGCAAGCTGGAGGACTACCCCCAGAACGACCCGGACGCCTACAGCTTCTCCGGCGGCCTGTGCCGGGCCAACCAGGGCCTGATGGAATTCGTGGAGATGTTCAAGGCCCCCATTAAGGTACTGCACCCGCTGCTCACCGCCACCCAGGAGGGCAACTACAACAGTACCGAAGGTTTGAGCGCCATTCCCTTTGAGGGCGTTATCCTCGCCCACTCCAACGAGTCCGAGTGGCAGGCGTTCAAAAACAACAAGAACAACGAAGCCTTCCTGGACCGGGTTTACATCGTAAAGGTGCCCTACTGCCTGCGCGTATCCGAGGAAGTGAAAATTTACGAGAAACTGCTGGAGAACAGCTCCCTGGCCAGCGCCCCCTGCGCGCCGGACACTCTGCGGATGCTGGCCAAGTTTATTGTGCTCTCCCGCCTGAAGGAGCCGGAGAACTCCAACATCTACTCCAAGATGCGCGTCTATGATGGCGAGAGCCTCAAAGACACCGACCCCAAGGCCAAGTCGATTCAGGAATACCGGGACTCCGCCGGCGTGGACGAGGGCATGAACGGGCTCTCCACCCGCTTTGCGTTCAAGATTTTGTCCAAAGTATTCAACTTTGACGCGACCGAAGTCTCCGCCAACCCGGTACACCTGCTGTACGTGCTGGAGCAGCAAATCGAGCGCGAGCAGTTCGCGCCGGAGGTGCGCGAGCGCTACCTTGGGTTTATCAAGGAATACCTGGCCCCGCGCTACGTGGACTATATCGGCAAGGAAATCCAGACCGCGTACCTGGAATCCTACACCGAGTACGGCCAGAACATTTTCGACCGCTACGTCACCTTTGCCGACTTCTGGATTCAGGACCAAGAGTACCGCGACCCGGACACCGGCGAAATTCTGGACCGCGCCTCGCTCAACCAGGAGCTGGAAAAAATCGAGAAGCCGGCCGGTATCAGCAACCCGAAGGACTTCCGCAACGAAATCGTCAACTTCGTGCTGCGCGCCCGCGCCAACAACCAGGGCCGCAACCCGGCGTGGAACAGCTACGAGAAACTGCGCTCGGTGATCGAACAGAAAATGTTCTCCAACACCGAGGACCTGTTGCCGGTTATATCCTTCAACGCCAAGGCCTCCGCTTCCGACCAGAAAAAACACCAGGACTTTGTGGCGCGCATGATCGAGCGCGGCTATACGGAAAAGCAGGTTCGGCTGCTGTCCGAGTGGTACCTGCGGGTCCGCAAATCCCAGTAACGCCCCGGCGGGCGTTACTGCCGGCACTGCCGGTGTTTTATTCTACGAGGTATGCGTATGAGTCATATTGTCGACCGTCGCCTGAACGCCAAAAACAAAAGCGCTGTGAACCGGCAGCGCTTTTTGCGCCGCTACCGGGAGCACATCAAAAAAGCCGTTTCCGGGGCGGTCAGCAAGCGTTCCATCACCGACATTGAACAAGGTGAAAAAATCAGCATCCCCTCCCGGGACCTGAACGAGCCGGTGTTCCACCACGGCCAGGGCGGCCACCGGGAGAACGTACTGCCCGGCAACAAAGAGTTCACCAGTGGTGACAAAATCCAACGCCCACCCGGCGGCGAGGGCGGTGGCAGCGGAGGTTCCGGCGCCAGCGACTCCGGCGAGGGGGAAGATGATTTTGTTTTCCAGATTTCCCAAAGCGAGTTTCTGGACTTCATGTTCGATGACCTCGCCCTGCCCAACCTGGTCAAACGCCAGCTGGTGGGGGATGAGGACTTCCAACGCCACCGGGCCGGCATCAGCAACGAGGGCAACCCCGGGCAACTGAACGTGGTGCGCTCCATGCGCTCTGCCCACGCCCGGCGCATCGCCCTCACCGCCAAGAAGCGGCGCAAGCTCAAGGAACTGAAAGCCCAGCTGGAAGAGGAACAGGCCAAGCAGGACATCCTGTACGACGCCCGCAAGGTGAAGGCTCTGGAGGAAGAGATTACCGACCTGGAAGCGCGCATCAAACGCGTGCCCTGGCTGGATACCTTTGACCTGAAGTACAACCTCCATGTCAAACACCCGGTGCCGCGCAGCAAGGCGGTGATGTTCTGCCTGATGGACGTCTCCGGCTCCATGACCCAGGCCACCAAAGACATCGCCAAGCGCTTCTTCATTCTGCTGTACCTGTTTCTACAGCGGAACTACGAGCGCACCGAGGTGGTGTTCATTCGCCACCATACCAGCGCGAAAGAAGTGGACGAAGAGGAGTTCTTCTACTCCCGGGAAACCGGCGGCACCATCGTCTCCAGCGCCCTGAAACTGATGCACAGCATCATGGAAGCGCGCTACCCCACCACCGAGTGGAACATCTACGGCGCCCAGGCCTCCGACGGGGACAACTGGAACGAGGACTCCAGCGTCTGCCACAACGTACTGTGCGACCAGATTTTGCCCATGGTGCAGTACTTCTCCTACATTGAAATTACCCAGCGCGAACATCAGGCGCTGTGGCACGAATACGAAATCGTGAAGGAGCGATTCCCCGAGGTGTTTGCCATGGAACAAATTACCGATGTACAGGACATCTTCCCGGTGTTCCGTGAATTGTTCCATAAAGAAACGCACAAACAGGCGGTGTAACCCATGCGAGAACGCACTCCGATTTCCACCGGCGCGGACTGGACCTTTGAGCTGGTCCAAGAGTACGACCGCGCCATCGCCGGGATTGCGCAAGAATTTGGGCTGGACACCTACCCCAACCAAATTGAAGTCATTAGCTCCGAACAGATGATGGACGCCTACTCCGCGGCCGGCATGCCCCTGGGCTACCCACACTGGTCCTACGGCAAGCAATTCCTCTCCGTGGAGAACGCCTACACCCGTGGGCAAATGGGGCTGGCCTATGAGATCGTCATCAACTCCAACCCCTGCATTGCCTACCTGATGGAAGAGAACACCATGACCATGCAGGCGCTGGTGATCGCCCACGCCTGCTACGGTCACAACTCCTTCTTCAAGGGCAACTACCTATTCCGCACCTGGACCGACGCCAGCTCCATTATCGACTACCTGGTGTTTGCCAAAAACTATATCGCCCAGTGCGAGGAGCGCTACGGCATCAGTGAGGTGGAAGCCATCCTCGACTCCTGCCACGCCCTGATGAACTACGGCGTGGACCGCTACAAACGCCCCTCCCCCATTTCCGCCGAGGAGGAACGCTACCGCCAGGAGGAACGGGAAATTCTGCTGCGCAAACAAGTCAATGACCTCTGGCGCACCATCCCCCAAATGCACCCGGAGAGCGAAGAACACCACGCCCCCCAGCGCTACCCGAGCGAGCCGCAGGAAAACCTGCTCTACTTTGTAGAGAAAAACGCCCCCCTGCTGGAACCCTGGCAGCGTGAAGTGGTGCGCATCGTGCGCAAAATCGCCCAGTACTTCTACCCCCAGCGCCAGACCCAGGTGATGAACGAAGGCTGGGCCTGCTTCTGGCACTACACCCTGCTCAATGAAATGTATGACCGGGGCCTGGTGACCGACGCCTTTATGATGGAGTTCCTCCAGTCCCACTCCAGCGTCATCTACCAGCCGCCGTACGACAGCCCCTACTACAGCGGCATCAATCCCTACACCCTGGGGTTCAATATGATGATGGACATCCGCCGCATCTGCGAACACCCCACCGAGGAAGACCGCCATTGGTTCCCGGACATCGCCGGCAGCGACTGGAATGAAACCCTGCACTTCGCCATGCGCAACTTCAAGGATGAGAGCTTCATCCTCCAGTTCCTCTCCCCCAAAATCATTCGGGACCTGAAACTCTTCTCCGTGGTGGACGACGACCAGGAAGCCCACATCGAAGTCAACGCCATCCACGACGAAGAAGGCTACCTGGCCGTACGCCAGTCCCTGGCGGGCCTGTACAACCTGGGCAACCGCGAACCCAACATCCAGGTATACAACGTCAACATCAGGGGTGATCGCTCACTCACTTTGCACCACACCCGCCACTCCAGAAAGCCGCTGGATAACTCCGCCCAGGAAGTGATCCGCCACCTGCACCGGCTGTGGGGGTTTGATGTGCATTTGCATTCAATGGAGGGGGGTAAGATTGCGCAAAGCTTCCACTGCCCGCCGATCCCTAGCGAGTAACAAATGGGCCGCCTAAAGCGGCCCAATTTACCTCCTACAAAGTATTGCCAATTGGTGCCGATTGTGGCAGTTTAGAATCTTGAATGTACAAACGTAGCCATGGTGGCTACCTGCCAAAATGCGTGAGTTGATGAGAGGGAGTTTGTAGTGCGCACCCTTCCTTAGAATTTTCCCGCAAAAACAAATAGTTGCCGTAGCGGCGGAATAATATCACGCACAGCGCGAGATACTAACGCAAACACCGCCGTGCTAGTGCTAGTGCTAGCGTCCGCTTTCGACCCAAAGCGGACATTAAGTGTAAACAGAGCGTTCAAGTCATCGAAAAATTCGGTGCACCTTTTATATAAGTATTGTTGTTATTGGCGAAATCATTTGTTGGCTATTACTGGAAATTGAGGTATGGAATTAAGCATCAAAAGCAAAGAATTTCTAGATAGCTTTGACCATATAAGTTCGAATGTGCTGGATGAGTATGGAAAAAACAAGCTGGATTTGTTTGTACTAAAAATAAACGCAAATGAGTTTGACTATAACTCGTTATCGGATCGTTTAACTGACCCAGTTATAGAATATTCTTTATCAAGAAAGGTACGTGAACGTTATTCGGATCGTCCAGGAACACTGTCTAGGAAAGCCAGAGAAAAGTTTCTTGATTATCTAAAAAATAAGGGTGAACTAGGCGAGCTTCTTTTATATTGCTTCCTCGAAACTCACTTAAACGCTCCTAAAATTCTTTCCAAGTTAGAACTAAAAACATCCACCGGTCATTACGTGAACGGTGCGGACGGTGTGCATTTTTTAAAATTAGAGGGTGGGAAATATCAACTTATTTTTGGTGAATCCAAGACGATTAAATCGCTAACAACGGCATTAAGTGATGCCTTTAAGTCAATTTATGAGTTCAAAAACTGCATTAATGAAAAGGGAGATGCGAAGAGCGGTTTGCCGTACGAGAAATCTCTCGTTAGCGACAACTTGGAGAAAGAGGAATTCTCTGAAGGGGAAATTGATTTTATTCGGTCTGTCATAGTTCCAAAGAGGGATAATGATTTTGAGGTAGATGATGCGTTCGGAATATTTGTTGGCTATGAAATAGCTATAAGCCCAGAAGACAAGCGTCTTCCCAATTCAGAATTTCGCCTTAAAGTTCAAGAGCAGATTAAGTCTGAAATTGAGAAATCTTTTGAACATATAAAAAATAAAATCGAAGATCACGAACTTTCAGGTCACCACTTCTATATATACATACTTCCTTTCACAAGCTTGGAAGATAGCCGCAAAAAAATTCAGAAAGAGATTACGGCATGAGTTTTTTTAATAAACTTTCGACAGAAATATTAGAAGATGAGTATTTTATAGACCTATTCATAAAGGCAGAGATGTTATCTGCGGCAAACTTTTTTGATACAGATAAGGCCATTTTAAGCTCCAAGGAATACGTTGATTTATTGCGCTTTGCAGATATTCTTTCGCGCTCAAAAAACTTCGAAGCACAAAATAAAGCTTATAAAATAGTGAGCCTTTTGATTTATGATTATAAGAGCGACAGTCTCTTTAAGAGGTTTTCCCACTCTATTTTAGTCAAGCTTGGAAACTTCCCAGCAATAAAGTTTTTAGAAGACAATGATCTAGGTTCTGACGACAACTCTATTGAGCTTATCTTTGAGAAAAACGTTAAGGAAATCTATCAGAAGTCTAGCGGCAAAGATTTATTCTTTACCGATGAGCAATATGATATTTTTAGCAATTTAAAAAACAGCAATCATTATAGCTTTTCAGGGCCAACATCGTTAGGTAAGTCTTTTATTATCAAAGAGTTCATAAGATATTTGATAGAAGATAATAATTGCCGTGAAAACATTATTATTCTTGTCCCAACAAGGGCACTGATCAACCAAACCTTATTGCAACTTAAAAAGGAATTCTTTGATCTTGATAATTATAAAATACTTTCTCACCCAACCGTCCCCGAAGCTTTTAGAAAAGAAGAAAAAAAGTTTATTTTTATTTTTACGCCGGAGCGATTAACAGCGTATCTCGCGGAATTTAGCAACCCTAAAATTGGATATTTATTCATTGATGAGGCTCAAAAAGTTACATCTCCAAATGATACAAGAAGCCCATTATATTATCATGCAATTCTACAGGCCGAGAGAAAGAGCATTAAGCTCTATTTTGCGTCCCCCAACATCCCTAATCCAGAAGTGTTTTTGCAACTTTTTGAGAAGAGTACCGAGGAAGCAAAAAGCGTAAAAAGCTCTCCGGTTTCTCAGAATCGATACTTTTTAGATTTTCTTGATAAGCGTTGTTTAATGTTTTCCGATGTATCGGATGAGAAAAATCTAGACCTTAACTTCAATGATGATGATTTTTATACTTGGGTTAAGCGTTTAAGTAAGCGTGATGCCAGTATCATATACTGCAATACAAAGAGCGATACCATTGAATATGCCTTGGATTTCTCAAAGACTTTGCCAGATAAAGAAGATGATCGCATTGATGAGGTTATATCCGTCATTGAGGAGCATCTACATAAAAAATACTTTCTAATTGATTGTCTTAAGAAGGGGGTGGCTTTCCATTTTGGAAGCCTTCCGCAAAGAATAAGAGAAAAGGTCGAGCAGCTATTTTCTGTCCGAGCCATCGATTTTGTATTTTGCACCTCAACATTACTAGAGGGCGTTAATCTTCCAGCTAAAAATATATTCATACTTAATAATGCTATTGGTCGGACCAAATTCACGGATATTGATTTTTGGAATTTGGCCGGACGTGCTGGAAGACTTACGCGAGAGCTTTCAGGAAATATTATATGCACCCGTATTCAGGATAAGAGGAATAGGTGGGAGCACCCAGAGATAGATTTAAGTGTAGTAAAAAATAGAGATATAAAACCTATTGAGCCTTTGCTGATTTCAGGACGAGGAAGTTTTTATAAACACATTGAGGCTTCACTTACGGGGAAAGAATTTACGAGAAAGAATGTTACGGATAGTGAAAGAAACATTTATAACCACTATGCAAACATAGCACTTATCCACGAAATCCGATCAGATGATTCGGCTCTGAGGTCTAATTTTCTAGCAAAAAATGATAATGCAAAAGTAGTTTTGCAAAAGCTTAATAAGGAGATGGTGATACCAGAACAGATTCTTTCATCATATTCAATGATTAAATCTAAATATCAAAATCACATCTACCAATGCAAAGACTTGGCATATAGAACACTGTCATCGGATATCAGTTACGCTTCTATATTAGGAAAGCTCGAACTTTTATGCGATTTTTATTCTTGGGAAACCGAAGAAGTGGGAGGCAGAAATCCACTGCTTCCATCACGAGAAATTTTGAAATATTATGCGGTTTTAATGTCTAGCTGGATGAATTCACAGTCCTTAAGTTGGATGATTAGTGATGCCATAAGATATTATAGAAAGAAGGGGGAGATATGGAGTGGAACAGAATTAGTAATTTTTAACTCTGGCAGCAAAGAACACATCAATATCGTGATCAACAACCTTATATCGGATGTCGATAATATTTTGAGGTTTAAACTTAAGAACTATTTTAGCAATTATTACGATATCTTGGCAGAAAAATTGGGCGACAAAAGCGCTGGTGAAAATTGGGGCGAGTTTCTCGAATATGGAACGAATGACTGGCGTGTAATCGAATTGCAGAATATTGGAATTCCAAGACACTTGGCCAACTTTCTACTTGAAAACCACAGTGAGTTTTTTGTTTTTGAAAATCGGGCATTGTTGGATATAAAAAAAGAAGCACTGATAGATTCAATGGATGAAAACTCTTCTGAATTTAAAGAGTTGTTGGATGTGATTTAATTAGTTTTAAGGTGATCGCTGAAGATGGAAATTGAAACGCTATCTAAAGAAGCTCACACATTCTGGGATAAGAGTATAAATCAAGATGTCTGGGAGTTTGTGAAGAGCAACGCTACAACGAGTGTTATGAGCAGGATAGAGAGTTGTTATCGTCATTTTACGAAAGCGTTGGTTATTAAAGATATTGACCCCGAAATGTCTGCAATACGGCTCATCGCGGCAGAAGAGGAGTTGACGGTTGCAGTTTTTGATATTATTAAGCGTAATGAAGACAGCTTTGTTGAATGCAAACATATTACAAAAAAATTTAGGAATCACTATGTGAAGCAGCTGTTTTCTCCAACCGTGAATAATATAGCTCTTATTATTTATAGTTTTCTTAAAAACGGTATGAGAATAGATGCTAGTGAAGATGCGCCAAGCGTAGATGTTTCTTTTGAACCAATTATCGCCGAAGATAAAGTGCTATTGAGGCTGCATATAGGCGATAGCCATATCGATAACTCTCCTTTTAATATCTTTCTCAGCAAAGGCGATGAGGTGGAGAATGTGGTTGAGTTCTTATACGAAGATTTTAAAGAACTGATAAGAAGTCATGGGTATAGTTCAGTCAAGGAGTTTGCGACACACAGAGTTGATTTCAGAAATAAAATTCTTTATGCGGAAGATGCTATGATTTTCAATGTCGGAGAGCAGGTTGAGAATGTTCTTTCTTCGGTAACGCATACTTTGAATCAAGTTCTTTGGGTCATCGCGCTTTTATTAAGTAACGACGATAGTCCCGCTAAAAAATGGGGCATTTCTGGTCAATTTCTACGATTATATGAACATGTTTTGAAAGAGGCTAAGGTTATATAGATAACCTTAGCCTTGAAACTTTATTGACCTCAATGGTTGAAACAACAGACCCTTTAAGATGTCCGCTATTGGCCCGAGGCAGGCATCTTCCCAAGTCAGAGATCGACCCAACGCGAATGTTGATAACAGGTGGGATAAGGATGAAACTACAGTCGATTCGGATTTCAAATTTTCAAAGCTTCGATTCAAAACCAACAGAACTGGCACTGGAGGATATAACTTATCTGATTGGCCCCAACGGTTCAGGAAAGACTGCTGCACTCCAGGCTTTGTGCCGACTGTTTGCATTTGATCCATCTGGTGTTCCCCACAAAAAGTAGACACCTTACTTATGCAGCAAAAGCTGCCCTCTCTTCAAAATCAACAGGGCTTAACCCGTCGTTTGCAGAATGCCTTCTCTTGCGGTTATAAAAGATCTCAATGTAGCCGAATATACCTGATTTTGCTTCGTCAATCGACTGATAGCATTTGGCGTAAATCAGCTCTACCTTGAGCCGGGCGAAGAAAGACTCCATTACTGCATTGTCCCAACAATTTCCCTTCCTGCTCATACTCCGTGAGATGTTGTGCTTCTCCAGGAAGCTCACGTAGCTGTTAGAGCGATACTGCGTGCCGCGATCAGAGTGAACGATCACCCCCGGCGCCACACCTCGAGCATCAATGGCCATTTGCATCGCCTGTGTAATCAGCAGCTCCGTCATGCTCGTATCCAAGCTCCAGCCAATGATCCTGCGCGAATACAGATCCATCACCGCTGCCAGATAGAGCCACTCTTTTCGAACCCACACGTAGGTGATATCTGTTACCCACTTCTGATTGGGATGGTCCGTCGAGAAGTCTCGCCACAACAGATTGTCGGCTACATTGTGCATCGTTAAGGCGTGGCCACCATAGTTGAAGGCCTTGCCATTGCGGGCCAATATGCCCCGTTCCTGCATGATCTGGGCGATATAGTTGACCGAGCACTTGTGTCCGAGGGCATTCAGCTCCTGGGTGATTCGAGGCGCGCCGTAGGCCGCCTCAAACGCTTCATAAGTATCCTTAACCAGTGATGCTATTTCCTCCTTACGGGTCTCTCGCTTACTTTGTGGAGCATCTCGCCACCGATAGAACCCTGACCGATGCACGCCCAGAACATCGCACATCAAGCAGATGCTGAATTGACCCACGTGGTCTAGTATGAGCGCGTACTTCACTCTTGGTCTTTCGCGAAGTACGCAGAAACCTTTTTTAGGAATTCCATCTCCTCTCTCAGGCGTTTATTCTCCCTTTTGACCTTACGCAGCTCCTCGCTCTCCTGCTTGGAATAATCCACGCCTTCTACTGAGTTGAACTGCTTATCAGATAGGCGGTTGAACTGCCTCTTCCAGTTCGAGATCTGTTGGGCGCTGATACCCAGCTCCTTGGCTACCTGGGTTTGTGTGACGCCTGGCTTTTCAGAGCGCTTTATGGCCTCTTTGCGGAACTCTTCAGTGTAGTGCTGATGTTTTTTACGTGCCATTTTGGACACCTCCATATAGGGCTAATATAACTATACAGGGTGTCTACTTTTCATGGGTAACTTGGCATCGTTACGCCGTATTCAGCGTTCAGACTTCCATGTCCCGCACGATGAGCAACAATCGCCCGAAGAAAGGCAGCTATGGATTGAGGCGGACTTCGTGTTCCCCGAGCTGGAGGATGAAGAAGATAATTCGACAGTTGCTCCCCATTTCAGTCACATGCGCCTTGATGACCCTGACGGAATTCCTAGGGTTCGATATCGCCTAAGTGCCACGATGGGCTTGGATGGGGATATTGATGAGACTTTTGTGTATGTACTTGAAGCTGGACCGGACGGCTCACCTCTAAATCCTCAAATGGTTCCTAGATCAGAACGAAATCACATACAAGTCCACTATCTTCCCGCAAGAAGAGATCCGACTGACCACATCGCGTACGGGACAAACGCACTGCTTGGGCGCCTGCTACGGGCAATTAACTGGGAAAATGAACGAGAGGAGGTCAAAGGGTTCACCGACCAGATTAGTGAGAGTTTGGCTACTAATCCATCGGTCAATGCTTTTAATTTCCACTTGATGAAAACATGGACCACCCTTCATAAAGGTAGCTACTTTACAGATCCCAAGATTACTTTTGTAGCATCTGAGATCGAGGCGTTGCTTCGTCATTTATCCGTATCATTCTCGCCTGGACATGACGAAAATCTTGTCGACTTTTCCCGGCTCAGTGATGGCCAGAAGTCAATGCTCTATCTGTCATTGGTGCTCTCCTCTCAAGCAATTGGGCGTGGCGTCCTCTCCGGCGAGGACGGCTCTTTTGATCCAGAAAAATTGCGTCCGCCAGTCTTTACTTTGATTGCCCTTGAGGAACCGGAGAACAGCCTCTCGCCTCACTATTTGGGGCGGATTGTCAGTGCACTGAACTCTATGACGAGCAACGAGGATGCCCAGGCCCTAATTGCTACGCATGCTCCGTCAATGTTGCGACGTGTCGATCCGGAACATATTCGATATCTTCGACTTACCGAAACCCGGAAATCTAGAATTACGAAAATCCAGTTACCCGCTAAAGCCGATGAAGCGCACAAGTTTGTACGCGAGGCTGTCCAGGCATTCCCTGAGATATACTTCTCACGTTTGGTTGTGTTGGGTGAAGGGGATAGCGAAGAAATTGTACTACCTCGACTTTTCCGGGCAAAGGGTTCACCAGTTGATGAATCAGCGGTCACGATTGCACCGCTTGGAGGTAGACATGTCAACCATTTCTGGCGCCTGCTATCAGGACTAAAAATTCCATATTTGACCCTTCTCGATTTAGATGTGGGCAGATACCAAGCGGGTTGGGGGAGAATACAGTATGTAAATAACCAACTTGGCTTATATGAACCTGAAAAAGCCCTTCCAAATACTTTTTATTTATAAGATTGGAATGATGACAAAGTACCTGTTCGTACCCATCATTTCTTCGAAAACCGCACTAAGAGTGTATTTTCAGAGTTGGAAATGCGAGGCGTGTTTTTTTCATTTCCTATGGATTTAGATTTTTCAATGCTCCTTGCTTTCCCAGGTGCTTACGGTGTTCAGCAGGAAGTTCCGGATGACTCAACGATTAAAGCCGTCTTGGGAAAGAGCCATCATAACTCATCCCAATACAGCGGAGACGAGTTAAATCTTTTCTCTACGTATCACAAGCTTTTTAAGCTGGGTAGTAAGCCCGCCGTGCATATAGTTGCTCTTGCTCAACTTAGCGACGAGGAAATTCTTGAGAACATGCCAGAAGCATTTGGACGAATTGCAGATGCCGTGATCGCCAAACTTGCGGAGCTGCCCGAGTGATTGCTATAGATGCATGGCTGCCTTCGGATGGGCTGACGCTTGAACCCAATGCACTGCGGGCCGCGAAGGAACAAGCGCGCTGTCTTGCTCTGACGGCGGGGCCGGGCGCGGGCAAGACGGAAATGCTTGCACAGAGAGCTGACTTCCTCCTACGAACCGGAACCTGCCGTTATCCGAAGAGAATACTCGCTATCTCTTTTAAAGTTGACGCCGGCAAAAATTTAAAGGAGCGAATCCAGAGACGCTGTGGAAAAGAACTAGCTTCCCGCTTTGATAGCTACACATTTCATGCGTTTGCAAAGCGTATTATTGATCGTTTCCGATTAGTGCTAACTGGTAATGATGCTCTTGATCTAGATTATTCGATTGGCGAAAGAAAAGTCACACGACGGCAAATTACATTTCATGATCTTGTACCCCTAGCAATTCAAATTCTCAAGGCCTCTACTGTCGCAAGAAATGCCGTACGCCAAACTTACAGCGATGTTTTCTTGGATGAATTCCAGGACTGCACGGATCGGCAGTATGAACTCGTGAAGGTAGCTTTCCAAGGTACGAGCATTCGTCTTACCGCTGTCGGTGATAATAAGCAGAAAATCATGGGATGGGCAGGGGCCCTGGACGGTATTTTCCAAACGTTCGCTAGGGACTTTTCAGCGGTTCCACTAAACATGTACCGAAACTTTCGTTCAAAACCAAGACTGCTTCGTATGCAGAATGAGATCATTCGTGTGCTCGATCCGGATTCCGTCATGCCAGATCACCAACTTGCTGGTGAGGAGGGAGAGGTCTTCGCGTGGCAATTCGAGAATGCCCAAGGAGAAGCTGAATACTTGGCCGATTTGATTGCCGGGTGGATAAGAAATGAACAGGTTCCATTATCCGAAATCGCCGTATTAGTGTCCAAGCAACTAGATCTTTACGCCAACCACCTGATGGCGGGACTGGAAGCTAGGGAATACCTTACCGGAATGAACAGAAGATGCAGGATATTACTGTCGAGCCTGCCGCAAGGCTCGTTGTTGATTATTTGTCCTGCCTCTATGGTCAGCGAGAGCCCAACGCATGGATTCGGCTGATGAATCAATTGATTCCCTTCGCCGATGAGGAGGCGCAGTCTAGCGCAAGGAAAAATTTCCAACGCTTCTTCAAGGAACAACGAAAAATCGCCGCCACGGCCGAGCTTTTGGGTGAGCCGTTTTCGGGATGGTGGGATTCTGTGTGTAGTTTTCTGAATAATATAGGACTGGAGACTCTTGTTGCTCTCTCGCCTGACTATGAGTCACATTCCAGGTTAGGTGAAGTTGTGAGAGATACCAAAGCGCGCATTGAAGAATTGCTTGAATTTTCCCCCGATTTGCGCCAAGCCTTGACTCGTTTCTCTGATGATCAGTCTGTGCGTATTCTGACCATCCATAAGAGCAAAGGGTTGGAGTTCGACTCAACGATAATTATGGCTGTTGAGAACGAAATATTCTTTGGGGATCAAGATGCTAATCGGTGTGCTTTCTTTGTTGGTGTATCGCGAGCTAAACGACGCCTAGTACTAACACATGCTATTGAAAGAGATAGGCCAGAAAATCATATTGGTCGTTGGGAGTTACGTCGAACTCCCCAGCAAGAATATTTTAACTATTCTCTTCCTCATGTAAATGGCGTTGATGGGGGAGTTAGGTGATCGAGACAATTTTAATCACTAAAGATCGCTTATGGCCGTGAATCGACCCCGGGTGGAGATGCGTTCTCTTAAAGATAGCTTTTCCCTGTGAACAGTTGTTAGCAGAGATAGAAGTTTATTGTTTTTATCGATGGGGAAATCGACATGCAGTGTGGGAATAATGATCATCGATCCTTGTATTTTATATCCCTGATGTCACCCTGCCAGACAACGCTTTGATTTCTATTAGCAAGGTAAAATGACAACCAGGAAGCTTGATGCCCGCCGATCGTATTTCAATAATTAGAATGTTCCAGGTGCTCCAATCGCTTGACCGCACGGTTAGTTTTGGTTAACTTTCACTAGTACTTGACCGGAGGTAAGAGTCACGGGAAAATCGATTACTATGACTAAACTGTTAGTAAGGGGGCACATGAATAACGAGTTTCGCCATCTACATATGCCAAGTGAACTCGCATGCGAATTCCTAGCCGTTTTCGCGAGGATGGAGTATGCCCTAAAGGCGACACGTTTTGCTGTAGGAGACGGAGGGGCCGTATCTGCCAATTGGGATAGGTTCGCCAATGAAGCTAATAGACATTTTCATGCTGAAGCAAGCGAAGACCTCAGAGGCGCAGTTGAATATCTTTGGATCAACCCACCCCGAAAGCAGGTCCTCACTGAGGACCGCCGAGTCAAGTTTTGTGATTTCTCAATAGACCAAAACCAACGAAAGCTTCAGCAGCTTCTTCTCATGGTCAGATCGGTGCGCAATAATCTATTCCACGGTGGGAAGCATCTACCGGATGGTGAAATGGAGCCTGGCCGCAATGAACAGTTAGTACGTTCATCGTTGGTCATACTTAGATCGTGTGCGCAGCTAGTAGCGGATGTACGAGAGAGCTATGAACGGTAACCTTTCTAATAGTTCGCGTCACTCGGATGCTCCTGTTTCCGTTTTTCTGCATATTAACTGAAAGCTACGGCCAAGCTAACTAGTGCCCGTCCATAAACGAGTAAGCCACTGAAAATACAGGGAAAATATCGATTGGAGGGTTA